>NZ_CP107913.1:2235000-2601875 GCF_036014115.1 Streptomyces sp. NBC_00448 | reverse complement strand
TGGCGGCGCTTGTCGTCCTACTCTTCGCGCTCGCGGCCACCGGGGGGCTGTACGCCGCGCTCGCGCCGGCGCCCAAGGCGCAGGCTGACACCTCGCAGTCCTCCCTCGCCATCGAGGAGGGCAAGAAGCTCTACCAGGTCGGCTGCGCCAGCTGCCACGGCATGTCGGGGCAGGGCAGTTCAAACGGCCCGAGCCTGGTGGGCGTCGGCTCGGCCGCGGTGGACTTCCAGGTCGGCACCGGCCGCATGCCGGCCAAGCAGCCCGGCCCGCAGGTCGAGGCGAAGAAGAACACCTACAGCCAGGGCGAGATCGACCAGCTCGCCGCGTACATCGCCTCTCTGGGCCCCGGCCCGGCGACCCCGACGAAGGACCAGTACAGCCCGGCCTCCGCCGATGTCGCCAAGGGCGGCGAGCTGTTCCGGACCAACTGCACGCAGTGCCACAACTTCGTGGGCAAGGGCGGTGCGCTGACGCACGGCAAGTTCGCGCCGAGTCTCAAGGGCGTCTCGTCGAAGCACATCTACGAGGCGATGCAGACCGGCCCGCAGAACATGCCGTCCTTCCCGGACAGCACGATGCCCTCCGACGCGAAGGCGAACATCATCGCGTACCTGAAGGCCGTGGACAGCGCGCAGAGCCCGAACCCCGGCGGCTTCACGCTCGGTTCTCTCGGCCCGGTGTCCGAGGGTCTGTTCGCCTGGGTCTTCGGCCTCGGCACGCTGATCGGTCTCACGACCTGGCTCGCTGCACGGACGACTAAGGCCAAGAAATCATGAGCGACGAGACTGGATCGCACAACGACGTGCCAGAGAACCTGCCGAGCGAGCGGGGCGGGCACCACGGCGACGAGGTCGCCAAGCCCGACCCGTTCGCCGACCCCGGGCTGCCGCCCCACGAGCACCGGCGCCAGGACATCGACGAGAAGGCGGCCAGGCACTCCGAGCGAGTGGTGGCCGGCCTGTTCACGCTGTCGATGCTCGGCACCATCGCGTTCATCGCGTGCTTCGTCATCTTCCCGGTCGACAAGATCGTCTACATCTTCCCGTTCGGGCATGTCAGTGCGCTGAACTTCTCGCTCGGCCTCACCTTGGCCGTGGCGCTGTTCGGCATCGGCGCGGGCGCCGTGCACTGGGCCCGGACGCTGATGTCGGACGAGGAGGTCGCCGACGAGCGGCACCGTATCGACGCCGACGACGAGCTGCGGGAGAACGTCCGCCAGCAGTGGATCACCGGCGCGAAGGAGAGCGGCTTCGGCCGCCGCAAGCTGATCCGCAACACCATGATGGGCGCGCTCACCATGGTGCCGCTGGCCGGCCTGGTGATCCTGCGCGACCTCGGCCCGCTGCCGGAGAAGAAGCTGGACCACACCATCTGGGCCAAGGGCAAGCAGCTGATCAACACCAACACGAACCAGCCGCTGCGTCCCGAGGACGTCGTCGTCGGCTCCCTGACCTTCGCCCAGCCGGACGGACTCGAAGAGAGCCAGGACGACTTCCAGGAGCAGATCGCCAAGGCGGCCCTGATGATCATCCGGCTCAAGCCGGACGACATCAAGGACAAGCGCGAGCGCGACTGGAGCCACCAGGGCATCGTCGCCTTCTCCAAGATCTGCACCCACGTCGGCTGCCCGATCAGCCTGTACGAGCAGCAGACGCACCACGTGCTCTGCCCGTGCCACCAGTCGACGTTCGACCTCTCCGACGGCGCGCGGGTGCTCTTCGGTCCCGCGGGTCACCCGCTGCCGCAGCTCCGGATCAGCGTCAACAGTGAGGGCAACCTCATCGCCCTCGGCGACTTCGAGGAGCCCGTCGGCCCGGCATTCTGGGAGCGCTCATGAGCACCACGACCGATGCACCGACCCGGCGTGGCCGCCCGACGAACCCCGGTGAGCGGGTCGCGGAGTGGACCGACGGCCGGCTCGGACTCTACAAGCTGGCCAAGTCCAACCTGCGCAAGATCTTCCCGGACCACTGGTCCTTCATGCTCGGTGAGGTCTGCCTCTACAGCTTCGTGATCCTCATCCTCACGGGTGTGTATCTGACGCTGTTCTTCCACCCGAGCATGAACGAGGTCGTCTACAACGGCCCGTACGCGCCGCTCGACGGCCAGCGGATGTCCGAGGCGTTCGCCTCCACGGTGCACATCAGCTTCGAGGTCCGCGGCGGCCTGCTGGTCCGGCAGATCCACCACTGGGCCGCGCTGATCTTCATCGCCGCGATGATCGTGCACATGATGCGCGTCTTCTTCACCGGCGCGTTCCGCAAGCCGCGCGAGCTGAACTGGCTCTTCGGCTGGACCCTGCTCTTCCTGGGCATGTTCACCGGCTTCACCGGCTACTCGCTCCCGGACGACCTGCTGTCCGGCACCGGCGTGCGGTTCATGGAAGGCGCGGTGCTCTCCACGCCGATCGTCGGCACCTACCTGTCGATGTTCCTGTTCGGCGGGGAGTTCCCCGGGCACGACTTCGTCAGCCGGTTCTACTCGGTGCACATCCTGCTGCTGCCGGGTCTGATGGCCGGTCTGCTGGTGGCCCACCTGATCCTGGTGTTCTTCCACAAGCACACCCAGTTCCCGGGTGCCGGCAAGACCGAGAAGAACGTGGTCGGCTCGCCACTGCTGCCGATCTACACCGCGAAGGCGGGCGGCTTCTTCTTCCTGGTCTTCGGTGTGATCGCCGCGATCGCCGCGATCGCCACCATCAACCCGATCTGGTCGATCGGCCCCTACCGGCCGGACCAGGTGTCCACCGGGGCCCAGCCAGACTGGTACATGGGCTTCTCCGAGGGCCTGATCCGTGTGATGCCCGGCTGGGAGATCAGGGCCTGGGGCCACACCCTGGTGCTCGGCGTCTTCATCCCGCTGATGGTCTTCCCGCTGGTGATGATGGCCATCGCGGTGTACCCGTTCATCGAGTCCTGGGTCACCGGGGACAAGAGCGAGCACCACCTGCTGGACCGTCCGCGCAACCGTCCGGTGCGCACCGGGTTCGGCGTCGCCTGGCTGACGCTGTACTTCGTGCTGCTGATCGGTGGCGGCAACGACCTGTTCGCCACGCACTTCCATCTGTCGATCAACGCGATCACCTGGTTCGTGCGGGTCGCCTTCTTCCTGGCACCACCGGCCGCGTTCTGGGTCACGAAGCGGATCTGCCTCGGGCTCCAGCGCCGCGACCGCGACAAGGTGCTGCACGGGCGGGAGAGCGGCATCATCAAGCGGCTGCCGCACGGCGAGTTCATCGAGGTGCACGAGCCGCTGTCGCAGCAGCAGTTGCACGTGCTCACCGCGCACGTCCAGCCGCAGCCGCTGGACCTCGGGCCCGAGACCGACGAGAACGGTGTCGCGCGCAAGGTCAGCCCCGTCGCGAAGGTGCAGGCGAGGCTCTCCCAGGGGTTCTACGGCGAGCACAGCCAGATCCCGAAGCCGACGGTCGAGGAGTACGAAGAGATCACCAGCGGCCACGGCCACCACTGAGCCGTCGACACGCTGCCAAGGCCGCCCGGGTACGCCCGGGCGGCCTTGTCGTTCCCGGGCGTACCCCGGGTGCACGGGAGGACCCCCACGCGCCCCTGCGGAGCACACCCCACCGATAGGGTGCGGTCAGACGTGTTGCCGTATTCCAGGAGCGTGAAGCCATGAGCGTTGTGCACCCCGCCGGAGGCGAACCCGGGGCCGCGCGCTCGTGGCCGGACATCCTCGGCGCCCTGATCCGCAGGGACGACCTCAGCTCCGCGGAGACCGCGTGGGCGATGGACTCGATCATGAGCGGCGAGGCCACCGACGCCCAGATCGCCGGCTTCGCGGTGGCGCTGCGCAGCAAGGGCGAGACGGTTGCGGAGATCGCCGGACTGGTCGAGGCGATGTACGCGCACGCGACGACCATCGAGGTGCCGGGCCCGACCGTGGACGTGGTCGGCACCGGCGGCGACCGGTCGAACTCCGTGAACATCTCCACGATGTCGGCGATCGTGGTGGCCGGCACCGGCGCCCGGGTGGTCAAGCACGGCAGCAGGTCGGCGTCGTCGAGGAGCGGCGCGTCCGACGTGCTCGCGGCGCTGGGCGTCAACCTCGACCTGTCGCCGCAGCGGGTCGCCGAGGTCGCGCAGGAAGTCGGCATCACCTTCTGCTTCGCCGTCAGGTTCCACCCGGCGCTGCGTCATGTGGCCACCGCCCGGAGCGAGTTGGGTGTGGCGACACCGTTCAACTTCCTCGGCCCGCTGACCAACCCGGCCCGGGTGAAGGCGCAGGCGACCGGGGTCGCGGACCTGCGGATGGCGCCGATCCTCGCCGGGGTGCTCGCCGAACGCGGCTCGTCCGCACTGGTGTTCCGCGGTGACGACGGCCTGGACGAGCTGACCACCACCGCGACCTCGCAGGTGTGGGTGGTCGGGGACGGCAAGGTCGAGCACGCCGGCTTCGACCCGCGGGACGTCGGCCTGGAACTGGTGCCGGTGGAGGCGCTGCGCGGTGGCGAGGCGTCGTACAACGCGGACGTGGCCCGGCGGCTGCTCGCCGGTGAGCGCGGGCCGGTGCGGGACGCGGTGCTGCTCAACTCGGCTGCCGCACTGACCGCGTTGACGCCGGCGAGCGGCGGCACGCTGGAGGAGCGCATCATCAAGGGCCTGGAGCGGGCCGCGGAGTCGATCGACTCGGGTGCGGCCGAGGCCGTGCTGGAGCGGTGGGTGGCGGCCACCCGCGGGTAGCGGCGTGGCGCGCGGACACCGGAACGTACGCGGGCGCGTACCGCCGGTGGGCGCGGAACGGGCATATCGGTACACAGCGTGCGGGCGCGGGCGTGAGGCGCCGTCCACTGAGCGGACGGCATCTTGCGCCCGCGTCGCTGTATGGCACAATCTTGTTCCAGGTCACGAGTGACAGCGCAAAGGCCCCGGCTCGCTGTCCGGCAACCCTCCGTCCGAGGCGGGGTGCCCCGGGTGATGACCAGGCTGTGATGCAGCGAGGCTCACAGCAAGCCGGACTGGGGAGTTCTTTCATGAGCAAGCGAATGCGTTAGGGCCAGTCGGCCCCGGTTCTGCAACCAGCAATTCCGCCCGATCACCATGCTCCGCGCCGCCCGCGCAGTCGCTTTCGGCTGCACGCTTCGTGGTGCTTTCGCCTGCCTTCCGCCGGGAGTTCGCCTTGACCGTCACCACCAGCACCACTGGTCCCACCAGCACTACCGGCGTCAGCGCCGCCGCCCGCCCCGCCGCCGGCACCGCCGCCACCGACTGCCCCGCCTGTACGACCACCCCGCTGCCCGTGCTCGGCCGTGACGTGCGGGTGCCGCTCGTCACCGGCGGGGAAGTGGGGTACGCCGCCCTCGACTACGCCGCCAGCGCCCCCGCCCTCCAGCGGGTGTGGGACGACGTCGCCGCCTACGCGCCCTACTACGGCAGCGTGCACCGCGGCGCCGGCTACCTGTCGCAGCTGTCCACCGACCTGTTCGAGCAGAGCCGCGAGACCGTCGCGGAGTTCCTCGGCTGCCGGCCGGACGACGAGCTGATCTTCACCCGCTCCACCACCGACTCGCTCAACCTGCTGGCCTCGGCGCTCCCGGCCGGCACCCGCATCTTCGTCTTCGACACCGAGCACCACGCCGCGCTGCTGCCCTGGCAGCGTGCCGACGGCGCGCGGGTGGAGTACCTGCCCGCGCCGCGCACCCCCGAGCAGGCCGTCGCCTCCCTCGACGTGGCGCTGCACGGCGCCCCCAAGGGCCCGAAGCTGGTCTGCGTGACCGGCGCGTCCAACGTCACCGGCGAGATCTGGCCGGTACGGGAACTGGCCGCCGCCGCGCACCGGCACGGTGCGCGGATCGTGCTCGACGCCGCCCAACTCGCCCCGCACCACCCGGTGGACATCACCGCGCTGGACGTCGACTGGGTCGCCTTCTCCGGGCACAAGCTCTACGCGCCCTTCGGCGCCGGGGTGCTCGCCGGCCGGGCCGACTGGCTGCGGGCCGCCGAGCCGTACCTCGCGGGCGGCGGCGCCACCCGCAAGGTCGCGCGCTCCGGCGAAGGGCTGTCCGTCGAATGGCACTCCGGCACCGCCCGCCACGAGGCCGGGTCGCCGAACGTGATCGGCGCGTACGCCATCGCGTCCGCGTGCAAGGCGCTCACCGAGGCCGGCTTCGACTCCCTTGTCACCCGTGAGCGTGAACTCCTCGCCCGGCTGCGGGACGGGCTCGCCGAGCTTCCCGAGGTCCGCGTGCTCTCCCTGTTCGGGTCCGGCTCCGCCCGGGTCGGCGTGCTCTCCTTCGTCGTCCGCGGCTGGAACTCCTCGCACTTCGCGGCCGCGCTCTCGGCGGAGTACGGGATCGGGGTGCGGGACGGGCTGTTCTGCGCGCACCCGCTGGTGCGGACCCTGCTCGACACGGAGCCGGACGAGCCGGGGGAGTGCGGGGCGCCCGACGCGGCGCCCGGCGAGCGCTCCCTCAACGCCGTGCGGGTCAGCTTCGGGGCGGGTACGCCGGAGGAGCACATCGAGCGTTTCCTCGGGGCCGTGCGGACCCTCGTCCGCGACGGTGCGGCGTGGCGCTACCGCACCGAGGCCGGGCGGTGCGTGCCCGTACGGTAACGGGACCGCCCGCTTCCCCGTCACCGTGAGTTCCCCCAGCGCCCCTGGGTGTGTGCGGCTCCTCCCGCGGAAGGAGGGTGCCCCCACGGGGGCGCGGGGAACTGCGCGACCAGCCCGGGCGGACCGGATGGTCCGGAGCGGACCGTCGGGGGCAGGGCCTGCGGTTCCTCAGGAGTCCAGCCCGATGGAGAACGCGGCCTCCAGATCGTGCTGGGAATACGTGCGGAACGCGACGTGGGTGTCGGTCACTTCCACCCCCGGGATCTTGGAGATCTGCCCGGGGATGATGTCCGCGAGGTCATCGTGGCGAGCCACTCGTACGAGTGCGACCAGGTCGTACGTCCCGGTCACGGAGTACACCTCGCTGACGTGGTCCAACGCGGCGATCGACTCGGCGATCTCGGGGATCTGGTCCACTGAGGTCTTGATGAGCACGATCGCGGTGATCACGGCTGGACGTCTCCTTGGGTGGGTCCGATGACGACGCTCACCTTACGCCGTGGCCGGTAGCAGACCCATGCCCACAGGAACCCGAAGGCGAAGCCGACCACGTGGGCGAGGTAGGCGACGCCGGGGCCGCCCTGCGCGGTCTGGGCGGCGAGCCACTGCAGGACGAACCAGAAGCCGAGCACGACCCAGGCCGGGAACCGCAGCGGCACGAAGAAGAGGAAAGGGAAGAGGCTGGTGACGCGGGCCTTGGGATAGAGGTAGAGGTAGGCGCCGAGGGCACCCGAGATCGCCCCGGAGGCGCCGACCAGGCTCTGCGTGTCGTCGGTGTTGGCGAAGGCGAAGCCGTACGTGGCGAGGTAGCCGGCCGCGAGGTAGAAGAGGGCGAAGCGGACCCGGCCCATGCGGTTCTCGACGTTGTCGCCGAAGACGTAGAGGAAGAGCATGTTGCCGATCAGGTGCAGCCAGCCGCCGTGCACGAACATCGAGGTGAGCACGGACAGGAACGGCACCTTGGGGAACGTGCCCGGGGTCTTGCAGCCGGCCGGCAGGTCGAGCTCGCCGACCGGGAGCCGCCCGTGGAACAGCTCGCTGGGGATGACGCCCCAGCGGTCGAAGTAGACCGTCTGCGCGCACTGGAGCGCGTGCCCGCTGCCGTGCAGCCGGACGAAGCCGGAGAGCGGGCTGAGCAGGAACACCACGGTGCAGATGCCGATGAGGGCGTAGGTCACGACCGGCGGGCGGCGGACCGGGTTCTTGTCGTACACCGGGATGACCATGCACTGATCATGACGGAACGGGACCAACCGGCAAGGACCGCCTCGCCGCAGCGCGCCGGACCTCCGAGGCCGTAGGGTGACCGGGGCACACACGCCCCTCACGTTGGGTATGGGTGAGCCATAGTCCGCCTAGTAGACGCACCGAGACGAGAAGAGGTGCGGAGCCGATGACGGTTCCCCTGCCGACCGCGACCACCCGGTGGCGCTGCACGCTGTGCGGCAATCTGACCAGGTTCGACGTCACCCGCTCGACCCGCGTGGTCGAGTACGTCCACCTCGATCTGGGCGGTGAGCCGCGCACCGAGGAGACCGAGGTGCTCAGCGAGACCGTGGAGTCCGTGCGCTGCCGCTGGTGCAACGCGGTGGACCAGGTCGAACTGGTGGACCGCCCTGGCAAGGACGTGACGGACGGTTCCGCGACGGGTTGAGCTCTGTTACGGGGACAATGGAAGCAGCAGGCGGCGGCCGGAGGGATCGAAGGGGGCCGGGAGGGCGCCGAGGAACCCGACAGGGAGTGACTGGTGGATGGTAACGGCGGCCTACCGCTGCCCGACGAGGAGAGCGGGCCGGGCGCCGGAGCGGCGCGGGACGCCGAGCCGGTGGAGCGCGCCGTGCCCGCGGACAGCAGCGCGCCCGCCGACCGTACCGGCCCGGCCGAGCCTTCCGCCGAGCATGCCGCGGAGCACACGGACGTGGAGCACGCGGACGCGGCGGGTGAGGACGAGGCGGGCGGGGACGCGGCGGCTGACGACGCGCGCGGCGCCGAGCAGGACGGCGCGGTCGAGTCCGCGCTCGACCGGCCGCTGCCCGAAGGCGTACGCCACCGGGTGGTCGCCATCGCCGCCGACGCCTTCGGCGGGTTCACCTTCCCCGAACTGCCGGTGTCGCTGCGGCCGTATGCCCGTTTCACGCCGTCCCGCCGGGTGAAGTACGCGGCGACCGCGCTGGCCGCCGCGCTGGAGTCGGACCCCGGCTTCCGGCTGAAGGTCGCCGGGCGGCTGCGGGAGGCGCAGCCGGAGCTGACCGGGGCGCTGGACTCCGGCACCCCGCCGCCGGCCGCCGACCCGCTGGACGTGGCCGCGGCCGCGTATCTGCTGCGGCCGGAGGGGTGGGCCAAGCTCGTGGCGACCGCGGGCGAGGAGGCCCAGCGGGCCGACGCCGAGCGGGTCGACGAGGAGACGGTCCGCGAACTCGCCCGGCTGCGCGAGGAGGTGGTCGCGCTCCAGGCCCAGGCCCGCGCCGACGCGGCCCGCGCCCGCGGCGAACTCGACGCCGTACGCAAGGACGGCGACGCGCTGCACCGCAAACTGCGGGCCGCGCACAGCGACGTGAAGCGCGCCGAGGCCGCGCAGCGCAAACTCCAGGCCGAGCTGGACGAGGCCCGGGCGGCCGCCGCGCGCGAGCGTGCCGCGGCCGAGAGCGAGGCGCGCCGGCTGCGGACCCGGCTGGCCGAGGCCGAGGCGGTGGTGGAGGCCGGCCGGCGCGCGGTGCGCGAGGGCCGCAGCGTGGAGGAGGTCCGGCTGCGGCTGCTGCTGGACACGGTGCTCGACGCGGCGGCCGGGCTGCGCCGCGAGCTGGCGCTGCCCCCGCGCGACACGCTCGGGGTACGGCCCGCGGACACCGTGGACGCGGTCGCGCCCGGGGCGTTCAGCGCGCGGGACATCGCCACCCGGGCGCTGTCCGCGACCGACCCGGCGCTGCTGGACCAACTCCTCGCACTGCCGCAGGCGCACCTGGTGGTCGACGGCTACAACGTCACCAAGACCGGTTATCCCGCGCTGCCGTTGGAGAAGCAGCGGCTGCGGCTGCTGGGCGGGCTGGCGGCGCTGGCCGCGCAGAGCGGCGCGGAGGTGACCTGCGTCTTCGACGGCGCCGACCTGGACATGCCGGTGCTGCTCGCGCCGCCGCGCGGGGTGCGGGTGCTGTTCTCCAAGGCCGGTGAGACCGCGGACGAGTTGATCCGGCGGCTGGTGCGCGCGGAGCCGCCGGGGCGGCAGATCGTGGTGGTCTCCGCGGACCGCGAGGTCGCCGACGGCGTGGCGAAGGCCGGGGCCCGCCCGGTCGCCTCGGTGCTGCTGCTCAAACGGCTCGCCCGGGTGTGAAACGGGCATAGCGCCCGACAGGCGTACGGACGGTGCGAAGCGCGCGGGAGGTTTCCCGCGCGCTCTGTGGTGGTGGCGTGAACTCACCGGCTTTTTCCGGCCGTTCGACGGCGGCTTGCGTTCACGAGCGCACGACCGCCAACGCAGTGTCCTCCTGCCCTCACCCCGGGTACAGGGCGCGTAAAGAATATGCGAAGCGGTCGAGATTTTGCCTGCAAGGATTTGAACCGATCACAGTTCGGTCACTAGGGTCTGGGCTCGTACCTCCGCGCAGTCGATCATCCAACCCGGGTGGCGCTCGGAGGCCGCCCGCCAGTGAACCGGTAGGCGGCTGAAGGAAGAAGGAGACCGCCTTCGTGGCGTCCCACCGTCGTCCCAAGCCGACAAGCCGCGTGCGCGTCACCGTGCTGACCGCCACCGCGGCGGCAGCGGTCGCGCTGTCCTCGCAGGCTGCCAACGCCGCCGCCCCGGCCAAGGAGTCCGTCAAGGACGCCAAGACCAAGGTCGACGCGCTCTACGACCAGGCCGAGCAGGCCACCCAGAAGTACGACGCGGCCAACGAGAAGCTCAAGTCGTTGCAGAAGGACGCGTCGAACCTCCAGGACCAGGTCGCCCGCCAGCAGGAGCACCTGAACAAGCTGCGGGACAACATCGGCGCGATCGCGGCCTCGCAGTACCGCAGCGGTGGCATCGACCCCTCGCTCCAGCTCTTCCTCTCCTCCAACCCGGACGACTATCTGGACCAGGCGAGTTCGCTCGACCAGATCACCTCGCTCCAGGCCGGTGCGCTCACGCAGCTGGAGAACGCGAAGCAGACGCTGGACCAGGAGCGGGCGGAGGCGGCCGCGAAGCTCGCGGAGGTGCAGAGCACCCGCACCGACCTGGCCAAGAACAAGAAGGACGCGCAGGCCAAGCTCGCCAAGGCGCAGTCGGTGCTCAACGGCCTGACCGCCGCGCAGCGCGCGCAGATGGCGCAGGACGACGCGGCGGCGGCCAACCGGGCCAGCTCCCGGGTGGACCTCGGCAACACCAAGGCCGCCAGCGCTCGCGCCAAGAATGCGTTCGACGCCGCCGTCTCGAAGATCGGCGACCCGTACTACTACGGCGCCTCCGGCCCCAGCCAGTTCGACTGCTCGGGCCTGACCTCGTGGGCCTACGCCCAGGCCGGCGTGACCATACCCAGGACCTCGCAGGAGCAGGCGAACGCCGGCACCCGCATCTACAACGCCTCGCAGCTCGAAGTCGGCGACCTGGTCATCTTCTACGGCGACTTCCACCACGTCGGGTTCTACGCGGGCGGCGGCCAGGTGCTGCACGCCCCGAAGCCGGGCGCCGTGGTGCGGTACGAGGCGATGAGCGACATGCCGTTCGAGTTCGGCGTGCGGATCTGACGCACCCGCGCGGGGCGGAGTGCCCCGGCTGATGACATGGCCCGGGCGGCCGCTCCGTTGAGGGGGCGGCCGCCCGGCGCGTTCGTGCGTACGCGTTCGTTCGTATGACAGTCGGTGTCGACGGTGACGCGCCCGACTCCCGTACGGCGGACGGGTGATGAACACCTTGCCGAGAGGCCCGACGGCGGGCGCGTGACCTGCGGTTCACGGTCGCGGTCCGGATCGGGGTGGCCGCGGATCTTTGAACCGTGCGCCACAGCGCGATTACTGTCAGCGTTCGTGGCTTCCCATCGACGCACTCCGCAGCCGGGACTTGCTTCCCGTACCACCAGGGTCACCGTGCTGTCGGCGGCGGCAGCGGCGACCGCCGCGCTGTCCGGCGGTGCCGCCCAGTTCGCGGCGGCCGACCCTGCCGGCGGCACCGCCCCGGACGCCGCGACCCGGCTGGACCAGCTCTACCAGCAGGCCGAGCAGGCCACCCAGAAGTACGACGCCGCGCAGGAGACCGCGAAGCGGCTGCGCGGCGAGGTCGCCGACCTCCAGGACCGGGCCGCGCGCGGCCAGCAGCGGGTCAACGCGCTGCGGGACGACCTCGGCGCGGTCGCGGCCTCGCAGTACCGCGAGGGCGCGGTGGACCCGACGCTGGCGCTGCTGCTCTCCGACCGGCCGTCCCAGTACCTCGACCAGGCGACCGCGCTGGACCGGCTCGGTGCCCGGCAGGCCGCCCGGCTCGGCGAACTCCAGGAGGCCGAGCGGACGTTGCGGCAGGAGGGGGACCAGGCGACCGGCAAGCTCGCGGAGTTGCGGAGCACCTCGCAGCAGCTCCAGCAGCGCAAGGAGGAGGTGCAGCGGGCGCTGGCCACGGCCCAGACCCTGCTGCACGCGATGCCCGCGGCCCAGCAGGCCGCATTCCGCGGGGGCGGTGACCGCGCCTCCCGCGACCAGGTGCTGCCGCCCCTGCTGGACCTGCCCGCGTCCTCCGGGCGCGCCGCGGTCGCCGTCGCCGCGGCCCGCCGGATGCTCGGGACTCCCTACGTGTGGGGCGCCACCGGGCCGAACTCCTTCGACTGCTCAGGGCTGATGCAGTACGCGTACGCGCAGGCCGGGGTGGCGCTGCCGCGGACCTCGCAGGAGCAGATGAACGCGGGGCGGCATGTCTCGCTGGACCAGGCCCGCCCGGGTGACCTCGTGATCTACCGTTCCGACGCCAGCCACGTCGCGATGTATGTCGGCGGGGGCCAGGTCATCCACGCCCCCTACCCGGGCGCCCGGGTGCGCTACGACCCGGTCACGATGATGCCGATCACCGCGATCACTCGTCCTTGACGGTCCGCCCGGGCTGCCCCGTCCTGCCGGCCCCCGGACCACCGGCCGGTGGTGGGCTGAGCGCGCAGTTCCCCGCGCCCCTGATCGGTGCGGCTCTTCCGCGGCGCCTGGCCACAAGCCCGCCGGCCCAGCCCCCCGTCCTGCCGGCCCCCGGACCACCCGCCGGTGGTGGGCTGAGCGCGCGGTTCTCCCCCTGGCTTCGCCGGGCGGTGCCCCCAGCGCCCCTGGGGATGTGCGGCCGCTCCCGCGGAAGGAGGGCGCGCCCCAAAGGGGCGTGGGGACCTGCGCGAGCAACCGGCCACCGGCCGGTGGTCCGGGAACAACGCCGCGGGGGCTGGGCCGGCGGGCCCGGCGAGCCTCAGGGAAAGGTGGGCACCGTACGATCGCTGCGTGCACGATGCGGCTCGATCACTTCGGACGGTGCGGCTCATCCGCGGAGCGCGCGGGGTCGCACTCGGCGTGTGCGGGGTGCTGCTGGCCGGGGGGTGCACCGGGTCGGGTGGGACGGCGGCGAAGAAGACCTCCTCGGTGGACGCGGCCGCGCGGGCCCTGCTCGCGCGGCGGGCGACCGCGGTGCTGCACCACGACCGCGCCGCCTTCCTCGCCGGGATCGACCCGGCGGCCACCCGCTTCCGCACCCGGCAACGCGAGGTGTTCACCGATCTCGCCGACGTGCCGCTCGCCGCGTGGTCGTACCAACTCGTCCGCACCGGCGCGTTCGCGCTGCCGCCGACCGCCGACGGCAGCAGCCGCACCGCCGCCGAGGTGCGGCTGAGCTACCGGCTGCGCGGCTACGACAGCAGCCCGGTGGTCTCCACCGCCTACCTGACCCTCGCGCGGCACGGCACCCGCTGGTACCTGGCGGGTGATGACGACGGCGACGCGAGCGGCCACCGCACCGCCGTACAGATCTGGGACCAGGGTCCGGTGCGGGTGGTGCGCGGCACGCACAGCCTGGTGCTGGGGCTCGGCAGCGAGAAGACGCTGCGTGGCTACGCCGAGGACGCGGACCAGGCCGTGCCCGAGGTGCGGCACGCGTTCGGCTCCGGCTGGCCCGGCAGCGTGGTGATCGAGGCGCCGTCCACCCTGGACCAGATGGCGGCGCTGCTCTCGGCGAAGCCGGCCGACTACCGGGAGATCGCCGCCGTCACCACCGGCGAGGGCGGCGGCAACGCGGCGGCGCCCGCGGACCGGGTGATCCTCAACCCGGCGGCGTTCGGCGAACTGTCCGCGTTCGGGCGGCAGGTGGTGCTCACCCACGAGACGACGCACGTCGCGACCCGGCTGTCCACCACCGCGTCCACCCCGCTGTGGCTGTCCGAGGGCGTCGCCGACTGGGTGGCCTACCGCGACTCCGGCCGCACCGCCCGCGAGATCGCGCCCGAGCTGGCCGCCGACGTCGAGGCCGGCCGTACCCCTGCCGCGCTCCCCACCGACGCCGACTTCCGCTCCACCGCCAAGGGCCTCGCCCAGGCGTACGAGGGCGGGTGGCTCGCCTGCCGGATGATCGCCGACCAGTGGTCGCCGGACACGCTGACCACGTTCTACCGCGCGGTGGCGAAGGGCGGCACACTCGACTCCCACCTGCGTGCCTCGCTCGGCATCGGGCTCGCGGACTTCACCGCGAAGTGGCGGGCCTACGTGGAACAGGAGTTGGGTTGAGCGGGCAGGACGCGAACGGCGAGAACGGCCGCGGCGAGGCGCAGAGCCCCGAACCCGTGGGCGAGGGGCCCGACTTCACGGCCGAGCAGGTCGCCCGGGGACAGGCGCTGCGGCGGCAGGTGCTGCCGCTGTCGCTGGCCTCCTCCGCGGTCTCGCTCGCGCTGCTGCTCGCGCTCGGGCTGACCGGAGGCGGGGCGCGGCTGGTCGGCGCCTTCGGGACCGCGTGGGCGGTGCGGGTGGTGGGCGGCGCGGTCACGCTCGTGCTGCTGGGCGAGGCGGCCGGACTGCCGTTCGCCGCGCGGGGACGGGTGGTCAGGGCCCGCTACGGCCTGGTCACGCAGGGCTGGGGCGGCTGGGCGGTGGACCGGCTGCGCGGGCTGCTGGTGTCCCTGCCGCTGGCGCTCGGCGCCCTCTTCGCGGTCTACGCGCTCGCCGGGGTGACCCGCTGGTGGTGGGTGTGGGCGGCGCTCGGCGCGGCCGTGCTGACCGTCCTGCTCTCCTTCCTCGCCCCGCTGGTCTTCGAACCGCTCTTCAACCGCTTCACGCCCATGCCCCCGGGACCGCTGCGCGCCGACCTGCTGGCGCTGGCCGCCCGCGACGGCGTCGCCGTACGGGACGTGCTCGTCGCCGACGCCTCGCGCCGTACGACCGCGCTCAACGCGTACGTCTCCGGGTTCGGCGGCACCCGGCGGATCGTCGTCTACGACACCCTGCTGAGCACCGCCGACCCGCGCGAGGTCGAACTCGTCGTCGCCCACGAACTCGGCCATGTCGTCCACCGCGACGTGGCGCGCGGCACCGCGCTGGGCGCGGTCGGCGCCGCCGCCGGGGTGTGCGTCCTGGCCGCCGTCGTCAGCTGGGACCCGCTGCTGCACGCCGCCGGAGTACGGCACTTCGCCGACCCCCGCTCGGCCTGGCTGCTCGCCGCAGTGGCCGCGGTCGGCGGCGCTCTCGGCGGCCCGCTCACCGCCCTCCTCAGCCGGCGCGTCGAGCGCCGCGCCGATCGGCACGCCCTCGACACCACCGGCGATCCCGCCACCTTCATCGCCATGCAGCGCCGGCTCACCGTGGCGAACGTCGCCGACCCGGCGCCGCCCCGCCTCGCCCACGCCCTGCTCGGCAGCCACCCCACCGCCGCCGAACGCATCGCCGCCGCCCGCCGGTGGGCCGCCGGACACTGACCGCGCACCGCCGCTCAGGGTGCCCGGACGGGTGGCGCGGCCCGCCGGCCGGGGCGAGGCGGTACTGTCGGCGGCGATGGAAAAGACCCTCATCGTCACCAACGACTTCCCGCCGCGGCCCGGCGGCATCCAGGCGTTCGTGCACAGCATGGCGGTGCGGATGGACCCCGAGCAGGTCGTGGTGTACGCCTCGACCTGGCGGGACGGGCGCGAGGTCGCGCGGTTCGACGCCGAGCAGCCGTTCACCGTGGTGCGGGACCGTACCAGGATGATGGTGCCGACGCCCCGGGTCACCCGGCGCGCGGCGGAACTGCTGCGGGAACACGGCTGCTCGTCGGTGTGGTTCGGGGCGGCCGCGCCGCTCGCCCTGATGGCGCCCGCGCTGCGCAAGGCGGGTGCCCGGCGGCTGGTCGGCACCACGCACGGCCACGAGGCCGCGTGGGCGCAGCTCCCGGCCAGCCGGCAACTCCTGCGCAGGATCGGTGAGGGCACCGACGTCCTGACCTACCTGGGGGAGTACACCCGGTCGCGGATCGCGGCCGCGCTCACTCCCGAGGCGGCCGAGCGGATGGTGCGGCTGCCGCCCGGCGTCGACGAGAACGTCTTCCACCCGGGGCCGGACGGCGTGGTGCTGCGGGCGCGGCTCGGGCTCGCCGACCGCCCGGTGGTGGTCTGCGTGTCGCGGCTGGTGCCGCGCAAGGGGCAGGACACGCTCATCCTCGCGATGCCGCGCATCCTCCGCGAGGTGCCCGACACGGTGCTCCTCATCGTCGGCGGCGGGCCGTACCGCGGCGAGTTGGAGAAGCTGGCGGCCCGCACCGGGGTGGCCGCGGCGGTCCGGTTCACCGGCAGCGTGCCCTGGTCCGAACTGCCCGCACACTACGGCGCGGGGGACATCTTCGCGATGCCCTGCAGGACCCGGCGGGGCGGGCTCGACGTTGAAGGGCTCGGCATCGTCTACCTCGAGGCGTCCGCGACGGGGTTGCCCGTCGTCGCCGGCGATTCCGGGGGGGCTCCGGACGCCGTGCTCGACGGTGAGACCGGGTACGTCGTCCCCGGGGGGTCGCCCGAGCAGGCCGCCTCCCGCATCCTCACGCTTCTGCGTGACCCGGAGTTGCGGCGGTCCCTCGGGGAGCGCGGGCGGGCGTGGGTCCACGAAGCGTGGAGCTGGGATCTCCTGGCGGACCGCCTGAAGGGTCTTCTTTAGGCCGTCGCCGGACCTTCCCTCGGTGGTGGGCTGGTCGCGCAGTTCTCCCCCTGGCTTCGCCGGGAGGTGCCCCCACCCCCAGAGCTTCGCCTGGGTGGGGGTGCCCCTGGCGGAGCCAGGGGGAGTACCCCCAGCGCCCCTTCGGAGCGCACCCTCCTTCCGCGGGAGTGGCCGCACATACCCAGGGGCGCGGGCAATCGCCCACCGGCAGGTGGTCCCTCGACCGACAGGACCACCCACCCCGGGGGGCAGGGGCACCCTCCCTACGCGGAGTAGATCGCCTCGATGTCGGCGGCGAAGTCCGCGGCCACGACGGAGCGTTTGAGCTTGAGGGACGGCGTGAGGTGGCCCGATTCCTCGGTGAACTGGCCGGGCAGAATGCGGAACTTGCGGACGGACTCGGCCTTGGAGACGGCCGCGTTGCCCTCGTCGACGGCGTGCTGGACGGCGGCGAGGAGGTCCGGGTCGGAGGAGAGCTCCGCCGGGGTGCGGCCGGCCTTCTGGTGCTGCTCGGCCCAGCGCGGCAGGAACTCCTCGTCGAGCGTGACGAGCGCGCCGACGAAGGGCCGCTTGTCGCCGACGACCATGCACTCGGCGATGAGCGCGTCCGCGCGGATGCGGTCCTCGATCACCGCGGGCGCGACGTTCTTGCCGCCGGCGGTGACGATGATCTCCTTCTTGCGGCCGGTGATCGTCAGGTACCCGTCGTTGTCGAGGGTGCCGAGGTCCCCGGTGTGGAACCAGCCGTCGGAGACCGCCTCGGCGGTGGCCGCGTCGTTGTTCCAGTAGCCGGTGAACAGGTGCTCGCCGTAGAGCAGCACCTCGCCGTCGTCGGCGATCCGTACGGTGGAGCCGGGCAGCGGCTGGCCGACGGTGCCGATCTTCGTACGGTCCCACGGGTTGAACGCGGTGGCCGCGCAGGACTCGGTGAGGCCGTAGCCCTCCAGGACGGTGAAGCCGAGGCCGCGGTAGAAGTGGCCGAGCCGCTCGCCCAGCGGGGCGCCGCCGGAGATCGCGTGGGTGGCGCGCCCGCCGAGCACCGCGCGGAGCTTGGCGTAGACGAGCCGGTCGAAGACGCGGTGGGTCAGCCGCAGCGTGAACGAGGGGCCGCCGGGGGTGTCCAGCGCCTTGCTGTACTCGATCGCGACGTCCGCGGCCTTGTCGAAGATCCGGCCCTTGCCGCCGGCCTGCGCGGTGGCCCGGGCGGTGTTGTAGACCTTCTCGAAGACCCGCGGAACCCCGAGGATCAGGGTCGGCCGGAAGCCCTGGAGGTCCTCGGTGAGGTTCTTGACGTCGGGCACGTGTCCGAGCCGGATCGGAGCCATCACGCTGCCCACCTCGACCAGGCGGCCGAGCACGTGCGCGAGCGGAAGGAAGAGCAGCACCGAGGAGTGCCCGGTGCGGAAGAGCGGGCTCAGCCGCTCCACCACGTTGCCGCACTCCGCGAAGAAGCTGCGGTGGCTGAGCACGCAGCCCTTGGGGCGGCCGGTGGTGCCCGAGGTGTAGACGATCGTGGCCGGGGCGTCGGCGCCGGCGGCCGTGGAGCGTTCGTCGACCACCGCCTCGGAGACGTCGCTGCCCGCCTCGACCAGGGCCCGCACCCCGCCGCCGTCGATCCGCCACACCTGCTTGAGCTGCGGCAGGTGCTCCCGTACGGACTCCACCGTCTCCTCGTGCGGCTGCGACTCCACCACCACCGCGACCGCGCCGGAGTCGGCGAGAATCCACTCCACCTGGGAGGCGGACGACGTCTCGTAGACGGGCACGGTCACCGCGCCCGCCGTCCAGATCGCGAAGTCCAGCAGCGTCCACTCGTAGCGGGTCCTGGACATCACCGCGACGCGGTCGCCGGGCTCCACCCCGGAGGCGATCAGGCCCTTGGCGACCTCCCGCACCTCGTCGAGGAAGCGGGCCGCCGTGATGTCCTGCCAGTGCCCGGCGGAGTCCTTGCGGCCGATGACGGGCGTGTCCGGGTGCTGCGCGGCGTTGCGGCGGATCAGGTCCGTCAGGTTGCCGTCCGCGGGAAATTCGTACAGGGCCGGAAGGCTGAACTCACGCAAGGCTGCTGCTCCTCATCGGTGCCGCGTCGCACCCGGAGGGAAGATATGGACTGCGAGGACGTTACCCATCGGTAAAGCCTCGGGATAGGGGGCGCAGGGCAGATGTTCTCAGGGTCACACACCCGAGCATAGGGTGACGGCATGCGGGTTCACGTGGTCAGTGACGTACATGGCGCGGTCGAGGCGCTGGCGAGGGCGGGGGACGGCGCGGACGCGCTGGTCTGCCTCGGCGACCTGGTGCTCTTCCTCGACTACGCCGACCACTCCCGGGGCATCTTCCCCGACCTCTTCGGCGAGGCCAACGCCGACCGGATGGTGGCCCTGCGCACCGCCCGCCGCTTCGACGAGGCACGGGCGCTCGACCGCGAGTTGTGGGCCGGCCGGGACCGGCCCGCGCTGATCGAGCAAGCCGTGCGCAAGCAGTACGCGGAGCTCTTCGCCGCGTTCCCCACCCCGACCTACGCCACCTACGGCAACGTCGACGTGCCCCGGCTGTGGAAGGAGTACGCCCGGCCCGGCACCACCGTCCTGGACGGCGCCACCGCCGAGATCGGCGGCCGGGTCTTCGGCTTCGTCGGCGGCGGCCTGCCCACCCCGATGCACACCCCGTACGAGATCGACGAGGAGGCGTACGCCGCGAAGGTGGCCGCCCTCGGCCCGGTGGACGTGCTGTGCTCGCACATCCCGCCGGCCGTCCCCGAACTCTGCTACGACACGTCCGCCCGGCGGTTCGAGCGCGGCAGCGAGGCGCTGCTCGACGCGGTGCGGTCCGTGCAGCCGAAGTACGCGCTCTTCGGGCACGTCCACCAGCCGCTGGTGCGCCGCACCCGGATCGGCCGCACCGAATGCGTCAATGTCGGCCACTTCAACCACACCCGCGTCCCCTGGTCGCTTCAGTGGTGACCTGCCGCACGGCCCGGCGCGATAGCCTTCCCCACGTCGGGACAGGCCGAGCAGTACGAGCGCTATCAGCACTTTCACCAGATGCACCAGTAGTCCGGAGGGCCACGGCGATGGCGGAACACACGAGGTCGAGCATCACGATCGAGGCGGCGCCGGCCGCGGTCATGGGCGTCATCGCCGACTTCGACCGCTATCCGGAGTGGACCGGCGAGGTCAAGCAGGCGGAGGTGCTCGCCACCGACGACGCCGGGCGCGCCGCGCAGGTGCGGCTGGTGCTGGACGCGGGCGCGATCAAGGACGACCACACCCTGGCGTACGAGTGGATCGGCGCCGACGAGGTGCGGTGGTCGCTGGTGAAGTCCCAGATGCTGCGCACTCTCGACGGCTCCTACGCGCTCGTGCCGCTGGACGGCGGCACCCGCACCGAGGTCACCTACCAGCTCACGGTCGACGTGAAGATCCCCATGCTCGGGATGATCAAGCGGAAGGCCGAGAAGGTGATCATCGACCGGGCGCTGGCCGGCCTGAAGCAGAGGGTGGAGTCCGGCGACGCGGACCGGCCCGCGGAGGGCGCCGAGAGTGCCGAGGGCGCCGGTACGGACGCCGAGTCCGGCACGTCCGGCAAGTCGGTCTGAGCGTGACCGCGGTACGCACCCTTCTGGTCACCGGCGCGTCCGGGGCCGGCCGCAGCACCGTCGCCGCGGGCGTCGCCGCGGCGGCGGCCGGCGGCAGCCGCACCCTGCTGCTCACCGCCGACCGGGCCGCCGCCGAGATCACCGTGCCGGGTCTGACGGTCGGCCCGGTCGATCCGGCCGCCGCCTTCCGCGAGGGCGCGCTCGACGCGCAGAGCCGGACAGGCGCGCTGCTCGCCCTGCTCGGCGCGGCGCCGCTGGACCCGGAGGAGCTGACCGAACTTCCCGGCGCCGACCCGCTCGCCCTGCTGCGGGCGCTGCGGCAGGCCCGGGTGCTGTCCGACCAGGACGACGCGGGGGCCGCCGGTCCGTCCCCGTGGGACCTGGTCGTCGTGGACCTGCCCGCCGTACGGGACGCGCTGCGGATGCTCGCGCTCCCGGAGCAACTGCGCCGCTACCTCTGGCGGTTGCTGCCCCCCGACCGGCAGGCCGCCCGCGCGCTGCGCCCGGTGCTCGCCCAACTCGCCGGCGTCCCGATGCCCGCCGAGTGGGCGTACGACGCCGCGGCCCGCGCCGACCGTGAACTCGCCGCCGTACAGGCGGTGATCGAGGACCCGGGCACGGCGGTGGCCGTCGTCCTCGACCCCGGGGCCCGGCCCCAGGAGGCGCTGCGCACCGCGCGGACCGGGCTGGCCCTGTACGGGCACCGGCTCGCCGCCGTCGTCGCCAACCGCCTGCTGCCGACCGGCTCGGCCGACGCGTTCCTCGCGGGGCTGTCCGGGCAGCAGCAGAGCGAGCTCAAGGCGGTGGCCGAGAGCTGCGCCGCCGACGGGGTGCCGCTGGTCGAACTCCCGCACCTCGGGCGGGAGCCGCGCACCCCCGCGGATCTTGCCGAGCTGGGCGGGGTGCCGCTGTCCGGCGGCCCGGCGCGGGCCGCCGAGCCCTGGGAGGTCGAGGATCTGCTCGGCACCGAAGGGCACTTCCTCTGGGTGCTTCCGCTGCCCGGGGCCGACCGCGAAGGACTCGACCTGGTCCGGCGCGGGGACGAACTCGTCGTCGACGCCGGTGGGTTCCGCCGTATCCTCCCCCTCCCCTCCGCCCTCCGCCGCTGCACCGTCCAGGGTGCCGCCCTCCGCGACGGCGCTCTACGGGTGCGGTTCGTCCCCGACCCCACGGTGTGGCCGAGCTGAACCCCCCGGGTGGCCCGGTTCTGTCGGTTCCGGGACCACCTCCCGGTGGTGGGCTGGTCGCGCCGTTCTCCCCCAGAGCTTCGCCTGGGAGGTACCCCCACGCGCCCCTGGTTGCGCTCGGCTCTTCCGTGAAAAGAAGCTCGCTTCTTCCTTGCGCCCGGGTGTGTTTGGTTCTCGCGGTACTTGGTCGCGCTGGACTGCCGTCCAGGCTGCCCCTTGCGGGGTTTGCCGGATCTCCTCCCGGTGCTGGGCTGGTCGCGCAGTTCCCCGCGCCCCTTCGTTGTGGCTGTTCGCCGCGGGGACAGCGCACCTCAACCACATCACCCCACTCCGTACGAAGGTCGGCTTACCCAGGGGCGCGGGGAACTGCGCGACCAGCCACTCGCCGGGGGAAGATCCGGCACCCCCCTGCAAGGGGCAGGCGCGGCGGAGCCGCACCACGGGAGAGCCGAGCGAAACCAGGGGCGCGGGGAACGCCGCGACAAGCCACGACGGGCCGCAAGGTCCCGGAACCGGGAGAAGGGGGAACCCTGGGGGGTTCAGGTACCGTCGGAGATACATACCGTTTGGAGCCGATCATGAGCGAAGCCAAGGACCGTCCCGACGCCGACGCGTGGGCGAAGGCCAGCGCGGAGGACATCGCGGCGGAGCACACGCGGCGAAGGGCACAGGCGGGCGAGATGCCGGGCTCGGCGGCGGACGAACTGCGCAGGCTGGCGGAGGCCGTGGGGGACGCCGTGACGGAGCGGCTGGCCACCCTCCGCAACCCGGCCGTGCAGATGGCCGCGCAAGGCGTCATCTCCCAAGTGCGTTCCGTTGTCGAACCCATCAAGGAACGGAACCCGGATCTGTTCGATCACTTGAGCACCGCGGGAGCCGAACTCCTGGCGGCTTACCGCTCCGCGGTGGCCGGAGCGGAGGCCCGCTGGACCTCAGGTGGGAGCTCCGCGCGTTCAACCGCTGAACACATCGACCTCGACTGACCCCCTCTCCGGTACGGTTCTCTTAGCGGGGATCGACCGAAAACTGAGGGACACATGGGACTCACCATCGGCGTCGACATCGGCGGCACCAAAATCGCGGCCGGAGTGGTCGACGAGGAAGGCTCGATTCTCGAGACCGTCAAGGTGCCGACACCGTCGACTTCCGAAGGCGTCATCGACGCGATCGTGGCGGCGGTACGCCAGGTCAGCACCGGTCATCAGATCGAGGCCGTCGGCATCGGCGCCGCCGGCTACGTCGACGACAAGCGCGCCACCGTGCTCTTCGCGCCCAACATCAACTGGCGGCACGAAGCGCTCAAGGACAAGGTCGAACAGCGCGTCGGGCTGCCCGTCGTGGTGGAGAACGACGCCAACGCGGCGGCGTGGGGCGAGTACCGTTTCGGCGCCGGACAGGGCCACTCCGATGTGATCTGCATCACGCTCGGCACGGGGCTCGGTGGCGGCATCATCATCGGCAACAAGCTGCGCCGCGGCCGGTTCGGCGTCGCCGCGGAGTTCGGCCACGTCCGCGTGGTGCCCGACGGCCTGCTCTGCGGCTGCGGCAGCCAGGGCTGCTGGGAGCAGTACGCGTCCGGCCGCGCCCTGGTCCGGTACGCGAAGCAGCGGGCGAACGCCACCCCGGAGAACGCCCAGGTGCTGCTCGCCCTCGGCGACGGCACGCCGGAGAGCATCGAGGGCCGGCACATCAGCGCCGCCGCCCGGCAGGGCGACCCGGTCGCGATCGACTCCTTCCGCGAGCTGGCCCGCTGGGCCGGCGCCGGCCTCGCCGACCTCGCCTCGCTCTTCGACCCGTCCGCGTTCATCGTCGGCGGCGGCGTCTCGGACGAGGGCGAGCTCGTCCTCGACCCGATCCGCAAGTCGTTCCGGCGCTGGCTGATCGGCGGCGAGTGGCGGCCGCACGCCCAGGTGCTCGCCGCCCAACTCGGCGGCAAGGCAGGGCTGGTGGGGGCGGCGGACCTGGCCCGCCAGGGCTGAGCGCTCGGGTCCGGCCCGGACCGGAAACGGACCGACTGGACCCGACCCGTCGCACCGGACCCGGTCCCACCGGACCGGTTCCACCTGACCCATCCCACCCGACCGGTTCGACCTCTCCGGCTCGGCCCCTCCGGTCCGAGCCGACCCGGACGACACGACGAAAGCGCAGCGCGAGTGGAAGATCTGCCGAGTTCCGCCACGGAGCCAGGGGGCTCGGCGGTCATCCGCGTACTGAGTTACAACGTCCGCTCGCTGCGGGACGACACGGCGGCGCTGGCCCGGGTGATCCGTGCCTGCGCCCCCGACCTCGTCCTGATCCAGGAGGCCCCGCGGTTCTTCCGGTGGCGCAAGGCCGCGGCCCGCCTCGCCGAGTCGACCGGGCTCTTCTACGTCACCGGCGGCGCTCCTGCCGCCGGGCCGATGGTCCTCGCGTCCCTGCGGGCCCGGGTGATCCGCACCGAGGACATCCTGCTGCCGCGCACCCCCGGGCTCCACCAGCGCGGCTTCGCCACCGCCGTGCTGGGTTTCGGCGGCGCCCGGCTGTCCGTGGTCAGCGCCCACCTCAGCCTGCGCGCCGACGAGCGCGCCGAGCAGGCCGACCTCCTGCTGCGCCGCCTCGACGCCCTCGGCGAGGAGCACCGGGTGGTCGGCGGCGACCTCAACGACCCGCCCGGTGGGCGCGCCTTCCGGCGGCTGGCCGGCGCCCTTCAGGATGCCTGGGCCACCGAACCGTGGGGCGGCGAGCCCACCTCTCCCGCGCTCGGTCCCCGTCGGCGGATCGACGCGATCTTCGCCTCCACGGGCATCCAAGTCCTCGGCGCCGGCGTCCCGTTGGACCTCCCGGGCGTCAAGCGCACCGACCTCGCCTCGGCCACCGACCACCTCCCGGTGCTGGCGGCCCTGCGCGTCCCGGCCTAGCGCCTTTCCGCCCGGTCCGGGGCCCTGCGTCCCGGCCCAGGGGCGCGCGTGTCCCGGCCCGGGCCGTTTCCTCCGGACGGCGGCCGGGCCGCACCGACCACGGCCGGGCCGCCCGTACGGCGGGGCCGCCGGTCAGACGACGGCGCCGCCGTCCGGGCGGTCGTCGTCCTCGTCGCCCGTCCGCATCCGGGCGACCAGCGTGGCGAACCCGCCGACGAACCCCCCGACGCCGACCAGGATCACCCACCAGGTGATGTCGAGCTGGAGCAGGACGTAGACGAGCAGCAGCAGCGGCCCGCCGAGCACCGCGAGCCAGGCGAACTTGGTGGTGACGTCGGCCTCGGGCAGCGGCGGCGGCTCCGGCGGGACGTAGTGCGCGTCCTCGTCGTCATCCTCGACTTCGTAGTCCCGCGGCCCGGAGATCACCGGGTGGATGACGATGCTGCGGGTCGGCGGTGGGGTGATGGCCGCGGGGTCCTCGGCGGGCGGCGTCTTCGGCTGGTCCGGCGTCACGTTCTCGGCCTCGGGCCAGGACCCGGCCCCGGGTTCGGGCTCCTCGTCGTAACCGGCGACCAGGGCCGCCCAGGCGGCGTCCTCGTCGAGCGGCGCGGCGCCCTCGTCCTCGCGATCGGCGTCAGCCACCGGCGGTGACCTCCTCGGTGGCCGTGGTCGCGGACAGCCGCTCGATGAACGCGTGGGACTCGGCGAAGATCCGCTCGGCGTCGTGGTCGAGGGTGGCGACGTGGTAACTGCGTTCCAGGACCAGCTCGGTGACGTCGGTGGAGGAGATCCTGCCCAGCACCATCGCCGTGTTGGACGGGTGCACCACGTGGTCCTCCCTGCTGTGCAGCAGCAGCACCGGCTGGGTGACCTGGGGCAACGACGCGCGTACCACCGGCCAGAACTTCGTCAGCGAGTGCAGGGCGCGCATCGGCACCCGGGAGTAGCCCAGTTCGACGCCGCCCTCGCGGGCGATGTCGCTGGCGATGCCCGGTGCGGACGGCAGGATGTGCCGCAGCAGCGGTACCGCCTTGATCTGCAACCCGTCGGCCTTCACCGACGGGTTGACCAGGACCAGCCCGCTGATCGCGGCGCCGTGCTTCTCGGCCAGCCGCAGCGTGAGGGTGGCGCCCATGGACAGGCCGCACACGAACACCCGGGAACACGAGTCGAGCAGCGACCGCAGTGCGCGGTCCACCTCGGCGTACCAGTCCGGCCACCCGGTGGCCTGCATGTCCTGCCAGCGGGTGCCGTGTCCGGGCAGCAGCGGCACGGACACGGTCAGCCCCCACTCCGCCAGGTACTCGCCCCACGGCCGCATCGACTGAGGGGAGCCGGTGAAACCATGGCAGATCAGGACACCGGTCTCGCCGCCTTCATGGCGGTACGCTTCTGCTCCGGGCATGAGCGGCACCGTGCATCTCCTGTTCAACGACGCGTACGCGGGTACACGGGAGTCGGACGTTCAGCGTACGCGGACCCGATCCCCAGGGGTAAGCCCCACCGGCCCCCGCGCGGGTTAAGGTCGTCGCGACGGCAACAGGAGGCCCCGTTGTTCTACGGCGCGATGAAGATCGTTCTCGGCAAGCCGATCAAGGCTGTCTTCCGCCCGTGGGTGGAGGGGATGGAGAACATTCCGAAGGACGGTCCGGCGATCCTCGCCAGCAACCACCTGTCCTTCTCGGACTCCTTCTTCCTGCCGTCCATGCTCGACCGCAAGGTCACCTTCATCGCGAAGGCGGAGTACTTCACCACCCCTGGGGTCAAAGGGAAGTTGACGGCCGCGTTCTTCAAGGGCGTCGGGCAGCTCCCGGTCGACCGCTCGGGCGCGCGCGGTGCCGGCGAGGCCGCGATCAACAGCGGGATCGCGGTGCTCGAACGGGGCGAGCTGTTCGGGATCTACCCCGAGGGGACGCGCTCGCCCGACGGCCGGCTCTACCGCGGCAAGCCGGGCGGCCTCGCCCGGGTCGCCCTCGCCACCGGCGCGCCCGTCATCCCGGTGGCCATGATCGACACGGAGAAGGTCCAGCCGGTGGGGCAGGTCATGCCCAAGCTCTCCATCCGCCCGGGCATCCGGATCGGCCGGCCGCTCGACTTCTCCCGCTACAACGGGATGGAGCACGACCGGTTCATCCTCCGCTCCATCACCGACGAGGTGATGTACGAGATCATGAAGCTGTCCGGGCAGGAGTACGTGGACATCTACGCGACGGCGGCGAAGCGGATGATCGCGGAGGCGGCGAAGGCGGCCCCCCCGTCCGATCCGGAAGCGTGAGTCCCGGGACCTTCTCCGGTGGGGTGGCTTGATTCGCTCCGTCGGGGCTGAGCTCGTGTACCGGCCGCAGGCCGGTGGGTGGTTGCGCGCGCGGTTCCTCCCCCCCAGCGCCCCTGGTTATGTGCGGGTCCTCCGTGAACAGACGGTCGCGACCCGGGGGAGCCCGGGGAGGGGGGGAGACTGGCGGTTCGGGGGAAAGGAATGCGTGGCCGTGAAGATGTCGGTGGAGCTGCCGCTGTGGCGGGCGTTGCTCGCGTATCGGGTGCTGACGTGCGGGTACGCGGTGGCGCTGTACGTGCATGCGTACGGGGAGCTGCGGCATCCGCTGCCGGGCGGCGTGTACATGGGCGTACTGACGCTGTGGACGTTCGCCACGCTGGGCCGGGTGAAGAACGCGGCACGCTGCACGCCCGCGTTCCTGGTGGTGGACCTGGCCGTCGCGGTGACCGGGGTGCTGCTGACCGCGGTGGTGGACGCGCCCGCGCGGATAGAGTCCGGCGCGTTCACGCTTCCGTCGATCTGGACCGCCGGATCGGTGCTGGCGTGGGCGGTGAAGGGCGGCTGGCGCTGGGCGGCGCTGGCCGCGTCGGTGGTGGCCGCGGCCGACCTCGTGGAGCGCGGCACCCCCAGCCCGGAGACCCTGCACAACCTGGTGCTGGTGTGGATCGCGGCGATCGCCATCGGCTACGTCGTCGAGGTGGCCCGGGCGAGCGAGCGCACCCTGGCCCGGGCGCTGCAGATCGAGGCGGCCACCCAGGAACGGGAGCGGCTGGCCCGGGACATCCATGACAACGTGCTCCAGGTGCTCGCGATGGTGCAGCGCCGGGGCGACCAGGCGGGCGGCGAGGCGGCGGAACTCGGCCGGCTGGCCGGCGAGCAGGAGGTGGCGCTGCGTTCGCTGATCTCGGGCACCCCCGCGCCGTCGCCGACCGCTCCCGACGGCTCGCCCGTGCCGGACTGCCCGGTCGACCTCGGGACGCTGCTGGCCCGGTACGCCTCCGGCCGGGTCACCGTGTCGGCGCCGGGCACGCCGGTGCCGCTGGACCCGGGCGCCGCGGCCGAGCTGGCCGCGGCGGTCGGCGCGGCACTGGACAACGTCCGCAACCACGCGGGCGAGCAGGCGCACGCCTGGATTCTGCTGGAGGACGAGCCGGACGCGGTGCTGGTGACCGTGCGGGACGACGGCCCGGGCATCGCGGAGGGCCGGCTGGCCGCGGCGGCGCAGGAAGGGCGGCTGGGCGTCGCGCAGTCGATCCGGGGCCGGTTGCGGGACCTGGGTGGCAGCGCCGAGGTCCTCTCGGTGTCCGGCCAGGGCACGGAGGTGGAACTGCGGCTGCCGAAGGCGGTGTCGGAGAAGGGGCGGCCGCGGCGTACGGGCCCGCACCCGGCGACCGCGGACCCGCGCCCCGCCGCCGTATCCCCCGCGCTCCCGCGCCCGGGGACCGTACCCGTGGGCCCGGTAGCCTCGGCCGTACGCACCGAACCGGCCGGCACCGACGCGGGCCGGACCGAAGGGGGACCCACGCCATGACCCTCGGCACCGCCGAGCACGCCGGGCCGGACCGGCCCGTGACGGTGATGGTCGTCGACGACCACCCGATGTGGCGGGACGCGGTCGCCCGCGACCTCGCCGAGGCCGGTTTCGAGGTGGTCGCCACGGCGGGCGACGGGCCCGAGGCGATCCGCCGGGCCCGCGCGGCCCGTCCCCAGGTGCTCGTCCTGGACCTGAACCTGCCCGGCGCGTCCGGGGTGCAGGTGTGCAAGGAGGCCATCGCGCACGACGCGGCGCTGCGGGTGCTGGTGCTGTCGGCCAGCGGCGAGCACACCGACGTACTCGAAGCGGTCAAGTCCGGTGCGACGGGCTACCTGTTGAAGTCCGCCGGGCGGGCCGAGCTGGTGGACGCGGTACGCCGTACGTCGGCCGGCGACCCGGTCTTCACCCCGGGCCTGGCCGGGCTGGTGCTGGGGGAGTACCGCAGGCTCGCCACCGAGCCGGTGCCGGCGAAGTCCGACGAGCCGGCCGCGCCGCGGTTGACCGAGCGCGAGACGGAGGTGCTGCGGCTGGTCGCGAAGGGCCTGAGCTACAAGCAGATCGCCCAGCGCCTGGTCATCTCGCACCGCACCGTGCAGAACCACGTGCAGAACACCCTCGGCAAGCTCCAGTTGCACAACCGGGTGGAGCTGGTCCGGTACGCGATCGCGCGCGGCCTCGACGACGAGGGCGACGAGGAGGACCGGGCCGACGTGCGCGGCCGGGGTGATCAGGGCGCCCGGGGGAGCGCGGCGGACGACCGCAGGGACGGCGACATGTGACCCAAGTCACGCTAGCTTGGCGGAGGTTGCACATCCGGCACAGCTGGCTTGCGACGAAGGGAAGAGTCCATGCGGGTCGGAGTCCTGACCGGCGGCGGAGACTGCCCCGGCCTCAACGCGGTCATCCGCGGCATCGTCCGTAAAGGCACCCAGGAATACGGCTACCACTTCACCGGCTTCCGCGACGGTTGGCGCGGCCCCCTCGAAGGGGACACCGTACGTCTCGACATCCCCGCCGTCCGCGGCATACTGCCGCGCGGCGGCACCATACTCGGCTCCTCGCGCACGAACCCGCTCAAGGTGGAGGGCGGCGCCGACCGGGTCCGGCGCACCCTCGCCGAGGAGGAGGTCGACGCGCTCATCGTGATAGGCGGCGAGGACACCCTCGGGGTTGCCGCCGAACTGTACGAACAGCACGGCATCCCCTGCGTCGGCGTCCCCAAGACCATCGACAACGACCTGTCCGCCACCGACTACACCTTCGGCTTCGACACGGCGGTCAACATCGCCACCGAGGCGATCGACCGCCTGCACACCACCGCCGAGTCGCACATGCGGGTCCTGGTGGTCGAGGTGATGGGCCGGCACGCCGGCTGGATCGCGCTGCACTCCGGCCTGGCCGGCGGCGCCAACGTCATCCTCATCCCCGAGCAGCGCTTCGACCTCGACCAGGTCTGCGCCTGGGTGGAGAGCCGCTTCAAGATCCGGTACGCGCCGATCGTGGTCGTCGCCGAGGGCGCGATGCCCCGCGACGGCGACATGGTGCTCAAGGACGGCACCCTCGACTCCTTCGGGCACGTCCGGCTGTCCGGCATCGGCGAGTGGCTCGCCCACCAGATCGAGAAGCGCACCGGCAAGGAGGCCCGCACCACGGTGCTCGGCCACGTCCAGCGCGGCGGCACCCCCAGCGCCTTCGACCGGTGGCTGGCCACCCGGTTCGGGCTGCACGCCATCGACGCGGTCCGGGACGGCGACTTCGGCACGATGGTCTCGCTGCGCGGCACCGCCATCGTGCGGGTGCCGATCGGCGACGCGACCACCCGGATCAAGACCGTCGATCCGGCGCTCTACGCGGAGGCGGAGGTGTTCTTCGGCTAGGCCGTGTTTTGGAAGTAGCGCCGTCCGCCCAAAGGGCGGGGCCCGTGGCGTCTGGTGCTCCCCCACAGCCTTCGGCGTGGGGGTGCCCCCAGATCGCAAGGCGGAGGGTTGTCCTCGTAGTGGGCCTACTCGGACAAGCCCGACAACGCTGGGGGCACCTCCCGCCGAAGGCAGGGGGAGAGCGTGCGTGCCAGGCGCCACGGGATGGGGGCACCTCCCCCGCCGAAGGCAGGGGGGGGAGGGACTTCCAAAACACGGCCTAGCTGTACTGACCCGTTAGGTTGGGGACGCGGCTGGCGGGTGGTTGGCCTTTGAGTGCGGTGTGTCCGCGGTGGTGATTGTAGGTGTGGAGCCACTGCTGATAGGCGGCGCGTCGTTCGGCGTCGGTGCGGTAGGGCTTCGCGTAGGCCCATTCGTCCAGCAGGGTGCGGTTGAACCGTTCGACCTTGCCGTTGGTCTGGGGCCGGTAGGGCCGGGTGCGTTTGTGTGAAATACCTTGCTCGGCAAGGGAGTTGCGCCACAGATGTGACTTGTAGCAGGAGCCGTTGTCGGTCAGGACCCGCTGGACGGTGATACCGGCGGCGGCGAAGAAGGCGTGGGCGCGCTGCCAGAACCCGACGGCGGTCTCTTTCTTCTCGTCGGCCAGGATTTCGCTGTAGGCCAGGCGGGAGTGGTCGTCGATGGCGTTGTGCAGGAAGCTCATGCCCGCCTTGGTGCGGTTCTTGCGGCCTGCTTGCCGGCCGAGGACCTTGTGGCCGCCGCCGTCGGGGATGTTGCCGAGTTTCTTGATGTCGACGTGGACGAGGTCGCCGGGGGCGGCGTGTTCGTAGCGGCGGATCACCCGGCCGGTGGCACGGTCCAGGTGGGCCAGACGGGCCAGCCGGTAGCGGGTCAGGACACGGTGCACGGTCGCCGGGTTCAGCCCGAGAAGGTAGGCGATACGGGCCGGTCCCCACCGGCGCAGGACACGGACCTTGATGATCCGCCGCTCGGTACGGGTCGGTGTCCGGCGCGGGCTGGAGTGCGGGCGCGAGGAGCGGTCGACCATCCCGGCCTCGCCCAGCTCCCGGTAGCGGGCCGCCCACCGCTGAGCCGTGGTGGGCGAGACCTGGAAGCGTTCGGCGGCCCGGCGCAGGGTCCACCGGTCGTCAACGATGCAGCGGGCCAGCCGCAGACGGCCGGTCTCGGTCAGAGGTGCATTACGGTGGGGCATGAGGGCCTTCTGATCGTTCGATGTCGATGTCGCAATCCACACCGAACCCGGAAGGCCCTTACTCGTTCAAGATCACCCCACCGTGATCACTGTCACCAACCTCCGTGGACAGAACACCTAGCGCGGCCGTCGCTTCCCCGCCGCGGTTGCGGCCCCGGTGACGGCTGCCGGTTCGGGCTCGGCTCCCGCCTCGGTCCGGCCCTGGTCACCGCCCTGGTCGCGGCGCCGGACGCACCGGTTCCGCACGCTGCCCGACTCCTGGCCTACGGCGCTTGCCGTAGGCCATCCGCGCGCCCTACCATCCCTCCACCCGGCATGTCCGGCCGCTTTGGTTTTCCCCTTCTCGTCCCTGTCCCCACCTTTTTTGAGCACCTGAGGAGCGCCCGGTATGACGGGTGTTGTGGGAGGGCACGCGGTGCCCGTACTCGCGGTCGCAGGCGGCACCGCTTCCGGCAAGTCCACCCTTGCGGAAGCGCTGGCGCGGCACCATCCCGAGACCGTCGGTCTCGTCCACCTCGACGACTTCTACGTGCCCGCGCACGATCCGGGGCGCGGGGTGCGGACGTTGAGCGCGACCGGGGCGGAGACGCTCGACTGGAACCACCCCGGTTCCATCGACGAGGACGCCGTCGCCACCGCGATCGACGCCGCGGCCACCGGCGGGCGGCACCGGCTCGTCGTCGTGGAGGGGCTGTTCGCGCTCACCCTGCGCGCGGTCGCCGAGCGCGCCACCTGGCGGGTGTACGTGGACACACCCGACGACATCCGGCTGGCCCGGAAGATCCTGCGCAAGATCGAGGTCTTCGGGCAGGACCCGGGGGTCTCGCTGCGCAACTACCTGCTCAGCGGGCGCGAACGGCACGCGGAGTACGTGGCCCCCGCGCGGGACCGGGCCGACCTCGTCCTGGACGGGACGACGTCGGAAGCCGGGCTGCTGGGCGCCGTCGCGCACCTGGTGGGCGACGTGCTGGGACTCGGCGCGGAGGGACTCGGCGCGGAGCCCCGGCACGTCGGGCTCGGCGCCGAGTCTCCGCACGCCCCGCACGCGCAGCCCCTGGCCGTATGACCCGGTGACCCCGGCCCCGGCCGCTCCGTCCGGTCACCAGCTCTCGCGGAGGACGGCCAAGGCGAACGCGAGCCGCAGGTCGAGCCAGTCGGCCCGGGGGACGTAGGGGCGCTGGCGGCCCTGGCCCGGGAGGTAGTCGAGGACGTCCTCGTCGCCGGCCCGCCAGGTCACCGGCTTCGACGGGGAGCGCCCGCTGTCGCCGATGCCTTCGCGGTCTCCGTCGCCGTCGAGCCCGATGGCGCTCAGCGCCAGGCCCGCCGCCACCACGGCCGCGGTGCCGACCGCCGCCGTGGTCACCCGGCCCGCCACCTCACGGGTCGAGCCGGTCGCCCAGTGGTGGCGGGCCACCACGTTCGGGTGTCCCGGCTGCTGGAACCACAGGGTCTGCTGGACGGAGCGCTTGGCCCGCGGGGTGCGGAACACCCGGCCGATCTCCGCGCCGGCCGGGTCGACCACCCGGTGGCCGTCGACGTCCCCGCGGTCCGCGGTGTCCGTCCCCGTCCCGGCCAGCGGCAGCACCCGGCACACCGGAGCCCTGTCCTGGGCGCCGTACAGGTCGTACAACTCCTCGGCCGTGTGCGGCTGTTCGATGAACACCGCGGGCGCGAACCGGTTCTCGCCGCCGTTCGGCACCCGGACCGCCGGCGGCCCGTAGGCCGGGCGCACGATGCGGCTCTCGTCGCCCCGCACCCGCCGGCCGACGACGAAGCGGGTGACCTCCCGCCACGGCACCGGGTCTTCCTCCGGCGGCAACTGCGGCCTGCTGCGGCGGAATCCCATGACTGCGCTCCCTCCCCCGAGCCGCCCGTCCCGTCGGCCGGGCGGCCCCCGAAAACCACGCCGACCACGCTATACCGGCGGTCGCACCGCCCGGGCGGTGGTGGCGATGTGGGTGAGGAGTCCGGCGGCGAGGGCGGCGCCGTCGAGGGAGAGCACGGACTCGGGGTGGAACTGGATGCCCGCGAAGCCCGGTCCGCGCAACGCGTGGATGTCGCCGGAACCCGGGTCGCGGCTCAACTCGATGCCGTGCATGGCCAGTTCCTCGGCGGCGTCGGCGTCGCAGCGGGCCGTGAAGGTGTTGTAGAAGCCGACCGTCGTACGGGTGCCGAAGTAGTCGACCGCCTCCTGCGCGCCCTGCGCCGGGTGGTCCTTGCGGACCAGGTCGAGGCCGAGTTCGGCCGCGATCAACTCGTGGCCGAGGCACACCCCGAGCAGCCCGTGCGCGTGGTCGCGCACGAGGTCGGCGGTGAGGGCGCGCAGGAACCGCATCTTTGCGTCGGCGGAGTCCGCCGGGTCGCCGGGGCCGGGGCCCAGCACCACCGGCCCGAGGTGCGCCAGCGCGGCCTCCCGCAGCCCGGGCTCGTTGTAGCGCCGTACGGCCACGGTGCGGCCGGAGGAGCGCAGCACGTGCGCGAGCATCGCGGTGAAGGTGTCCTCGGCGTCCACCACCAGCACCGGTCCGCCGGACGCCGCGTCCCCGTCGGCCGGGGCGGTGGCCGGGCCGCCGGTCCGCATCCGCAGCCAGAACGGCGCGAGCTTGGAGCGCCGGGCGTCCAGCGCGGCCCGCACCCGGATGTCGTCGGCGAGCCGGGGCGCGGCCGTGCCCGCGTCGGACCCCGCCGAGGCCCGCCGCGTCCCCGCGGGCGGCGCGAGCACCCCGAGCGCGGTGAGCACCCCCGCGGCCTTCGCGTGCGTCTCGGCGACCTCCGCGTACGGGTCGGAGTGCCGCACCAGGGTCGCGCCGACCGGCACCTTCAACTCGCCGGCGGGGGAGATGTCGGCGGTGCGGATCAGGATCGGCGAGTCCAGCGTCTGGGCGCCGCCCGCGTCCCGCCCGACCAGTGCGAGCGCGCCCGCGTAGTAGCCGCGCCCGGAGCCGTCGCGGCCGCGCGGTTCGTACCGCTCGATCACCCGGCAGGCGTTCTGCACCGGCGAGCCGGTGACGGTCGCGGCGAACATCGTGTCGCGCAGCACCTCCCGCACGTCCTTGCTGGAGCGCCCGCGCAACTCGTACTCGGTGTGCGCCAGGTGCGCCATCTCCTTGAGCCGCGGCCCGATCACGACCCCGCCGAGGTCGCCGACCGTGCACATCATCTTCAGCTCCTCGTCCACCACCATGGTCAGCTCCTCCACCTCCTTCGGGTCGTGCAGGAACTCCAGCAGCCCCTCGGCGGACGGCCCCTGCGCCGGGTAGCGGTAGGTGCCGCTGATGGGGTTCATCACCACGGTGCCCGCCCGTCGCCCACCACCACCCTCAACCGAGAGCGCTTCGCGCTCGCCCCTTCCACCGGACATCCGCACATGCACCTCCGGGCTGGCGCCGACCAGCGTCCGCTCGGCGGTGTGCACCGTGTACGTCCAGTACGCGCCGCGCTCTCCGCGCAGCAGCCGGGCGAACAGCGCCAGAGCCGCCGCCGGGCCGAAGTCCGGGACGAAGCCGCGGAAGGTGCGCCGGATCACGAAGTTGGCGCCCTCACCGGTGCCGATCTCGTCGTCGATCACCCGCCGCACGATCCGCGCGTACGCGTCGTCGTCGACGTCGAACGCGCCGCCCTCGACTCGCACCTCGCGCCCGGCCGACAGCGCCTCCAACGCGGCCAGCACGTCGGCGAGCGGGAGTTCGTACGCCTCCTGCGGGCGCAGCACGGCCAGCGGGGTGCCGTCGTCGTGGACGTCGAAGCCCCGCTCGCGGATCTGCCGGTACGGCACCAGGGCCAGTGCGTCGGTGACGGGGGCGCCGGGCGCGCCGGAGGGCAGCGGGATGCCGGCGAGCGTGTCGGCGTGCTCGATCGGGCCGAGCAGCACCTCCACCACGTCCCGCGGGTGGCCGGGGGTCTGGCGGTGCAGCAGGGCGAACGGCGGGCAGCCGGGGGTGAGCAGGCGCTCCACGAGTCGCGCGGCGGTGGGAGGCGGGGCGGAGAGGGGCACGGCGGGCGTTCCTTCCTTGACGGGCGGGGAAGGGGGCGGCCGGACCCGGAAACACCGAAGGCCGCCCCCTGGGCGGCCTTCGCGAGGTGATCTGCGCGCGATGTCTAACGGGCCGCCGGAGAAGCGGTCCGCCAGCAGGTGTGCTGGGTGGTGCGGGTGATCATCGCGGTCATGGCACCGACCCTACCGCACCGCGGCGGCGGCCGTCCGTATCCGGCCGCGAGATGTCTCATCCACTGAGCGGCCCGATCCGGCACCCATCGGACCCCGTACTGTGGAGCCCGTGACCGTGAAAGCCGAAACCCATGCCGGGGTCAACACCTGGCAGTCTCTTCCCGCGGCGCAGCAGCCCGAGTGGCCGGACCCCGAGGCTCTGCGCGACGTGATCGCCGAGCTCGCCTCGTATCCGCCGCTGGTCTTCGCCGGCGAGTGCGACCAACTGCGCAGCCGCATGGCCGCGGTGGCCGAGGGCAAGGCGTTCCTCCTGCAGGGCGGCGACTGCGCCGAGGCGTTCGACGCCGTGGGTGCGGACCAGATCCGCAACAAGCTCAAGACGCTGCTCCAGATGGGAGCGGTGCTCACCTATGCCGCGTCGGTGCCGGTGGTCAAGGTCGGCCGGATCGCCGGGCAGTACAGCAAGCCGCGCTCCAAGCCGACCGAGACCCGCGACGGCGTCACGCTGCCGACCTACCGGGGCGACTCGGTCAACGGCTTCGAGTTCACCTCCGAGGCCCGCATCCCGGACCCGGAGCGGCTCAAGCGGATGTACCACGCCTCCGCCTCCACGCTGAACCTGGTGCGCGCCTTCACCACCGGCGGATACGCCGACCTGCGCCAGGTGCACGCCTGGAACCAGGACTTCGTGAAGTCCTCGCCGTCCGGGCAGCGCTACGAAGCACTCGCCCGCGAGATCGACCGCGCGCTGACCTTCATGGCCGCGTGCGGCACCGACCCGGCCGAGTTCCGCACGGTCGAGTTCTACGCCTCCCACGAGGCGCTGCTGCTCGACTACGAGACCGCGCTGACCCGTACCGACTCGCGTACCGGCAACCTCTACGACGTCTCCGGGCACATGGTCTGGATCGGCGAGCGGACCCGGCAGCTCGACGGCGCGCACATCGAGTTCGCCTCGCGGATCGGCAACCCGATCGGCGTGAAGCTCGGCCCCGGCACCAGCCCGGAGGAGGCGCTCACCTACATCGACCGCCTCGACCCGGACCGGCAGCCCGGGCGGCTCACCTTCATCGTGCGGATGGGCGCGGACAAGGTGCGGGACAAGCTGCCGACGCTGGTGGAGAAGGTCACCGCGTCCGGGGCGAAGGTGGCGTGGGTCTGCGACCCGATGCACGGCAACACCTTCGAGGCCGCCTCCGGCCACAAGACCCGCCGCTTCGACGACGTCCTGGACGAGGTCAAGGGCTTCTTCGAGGTCCACCACGGCCTGGGCACCCACCCCGGCGGCATCCACGTCGAGCTGACCGGCGACGACGTCACCGAGTGCGTCGGCGGCGGCGACGAGATCTTCGTCGACGACCTGCACCAGCGGTACGAAACGGCGTGCGACCCGCGGCTCAACCGCAGCCAGTCGCTGGACCTGGCCTTCCTGGTGGCGGAGATGTACCGGGGCCAGTAGCACCCCGGGAGCCGGGAGACCCGGCGCCGAGACGAGGCACCGAGATACGGCAGAGGGGCGCGGATCACATCGATCCGCGCCCCTCGTGGCTTTTCTTCCGCCGGGACCTCTGGGTAAGGTAAGGGTTACCTCAGTAGCCCTTGGCCTCGATCGGCGGTGACCGCGTGTACGTCTGCTCCTGCTTCGGCATCACCGAGCAGCAGGTCAAGCAGCACGCCGAGGAAGGCCGCTGCACCCCGCGCCAGATCGCCTCGGCCTGCAAGGCCGGCACCGACTGCGGCTCCTGCGTCAAGCGCATCCAGGCGGTCCTGGGCCGCGGCGACGGCTGCGCCACCCGCACCAGGCTGGAGCCGGCGAAGGCCCCGGTAGAGCCGGCGACCGTGCCGCTGGAGCCCGTGACGGCGCCCTTGGAGCCCTCGGTGCTGCCGCAGCCCGCGTCCGTGCCGCCGGCCCTTCCGCTGCCGCTGCGGCGCGTCGCCTGACCGGCACGACCCCGCCCCGCGTCAGCTCTCCGGCTGCTCGATCTGCTGCGCGATGTAGAGCGGCTCGCCCAGCTTCTCGATCAGCCCGAGCTGCGTGTCCAGGTAGTCGATGTGGTGCTCCTCGTCCTTGAGGATGTCCTCGAAGAGCCGCGCCGAGGTGATGTCGGCCTTCGACCGCATCAGCTCGATGCCCCGGCGCAGCCGGTCGATCGCCTCGACCTCCACCAGCCGGTCGGCCTGGAACATCTCGGTGACGGTCTGCCCCACCCGCACATGGAACAGCCGCTGGTAGTTCGGCAGGCCGTCCAGCAGCAGGATGCGGTCGGTGATGATCTCGGCGTGCCGCATCTCGTCGAAGGACTCGGCGCGGGTGTTCTTCGCGAGCTTCGTCCACCCGAAGTTGTCCTGCATCTTCGCGTGCAGGAAGTACTGGTTGATCGCGGTCAGTTCGGCCGTCAACTGCTCGTTGAGGAACTCGATGACCTCGGGGTCGCCCTGCATGGCAACGCCGTCCTTCCCGTTCGGGCTCGACAGTTCCGGGCATCCTCGCACCGCTCAGCGGCCTGTTCCAGTAAGTGCACGCTTACGGCGTCGCCGCCCGGCGCGGCGAAACCCCTGGTGGGGGCGGTGAGCGGCGCCTCGCGGCGGAAGCATCGCGGCGGGTCTGTCACCATGGGGGTATGGGTCGGCACGAGCATCCGGAGGGGCGGCTCCCCCCGGGGCAGCGGCTCCAGCGGGGCTGGCCGGTCACGCACTACGGCCCCGTGCCCCGCTTCCGCCCGGACCGCTGGGACTTCCGCGTCTTCGGTGCCACCGCGCAGGGGGCGCGGCCGGTGTGGAACCACGACGAGTTCTCCGCGCTGCCGTACGCCACCGTGGTCGCCGACTTCCACTGCGTCACGAAGTTCTCGATGACCGGGATGGAGTGGGGCGGGGTCGCCGCCACCACCGTCGCGAAGCTCGCGCCGCCCGCGGACGACGTCACCCACGTCATGGTCTGGGCCGAGTACGGCTTCAGCTCCAACCTGCGCATCGACGACTTCCTCGACGACCTCACGATCTTCGCGACGCACGAGAGCGGCCAGCCGCTCACCGCCGAACACGGCTTCCCCGTCCGCCTGGTGGTCCCCAAGCGCTACGCCTGGAAGGGCCCCAAGTGGGTCCGCGGCATCGAGTACATGACGGCCGACCGCCGCGGGTTCTGGGAGGAGCGGGGCTATCACAACGTCGGGGACCCCTGGAGCGAGCAGCGCTACTCCTTCCAGGAGACCCCGGGAGACGGCCCCGAACTCTAGGCCGCGTGGGGGGAGTCGGCGAGGCGTGCCGGCGCGTCCCTAGGCCGTATTTTGGAAGTAGCGCCGTCCGCCCAAAGGGCGGGGCCCGTGGCGTCTGGTGCTCCCCCACAGCCTTCGGCGTGGGGGTGCCCCCAGATCGCAAGGCGGAGGGTTGTCCTCGTAGTGGGCCTACTCGGACAAGCCCGACAACGAAGCGAGCGTGTGTGCCAGGCGCCACGGGATGGGGGCACCTCCCCCGCCGAAGGCAGGGGGGGAGGGACTTCCAAAACACGGCCTAGGGCGCGTCCGGGGCGACGGCGGCCCGCGCGAGGACGGCGGCCGTCCTGTCCAGCGCCTCCGGGTCGTCGGTGAGGCGGCTGGTGGCGACCCGGACGTGCGGCAGGGAGTAGGAGACACAGAAGCGGCTGCCGGGGGACACGGTGATACCGCGCGCCGCCAGGGTGACCAGCGTGGAGGTCTCGTCGGCCACCGGCACCCAGAGCATCAGGCCGTCCCGGTTGGCCGTGGGCACGCCCTGCCGGGCCAGCCGGTCGGCCAGCCCCCTGCGGCGCAGGTCGTACCGGTCGGCGGCGGCCCGCACGGTACGGCTCGCCGTGTCGTCGGTGAGCAGGTGGGCCAGCGCGTCCTGGAGGATGCGGCTGGTCCAGCCGATGCCGAAGGTGCGCAGCACCCGGGCGCGCTCGACCACCTCGCGCGGCCCGCCGAGCACGGCGATGCGCAGGTCGGGCCCGTATGCCTTGCTGTAGGAGCGCACCAGCACGGTGCGCTCGGGCAGATGGGTGCCGATGCTGCCGGCGGCGGTCCGGGCCAGCGGGCCGATGCCGTCGTCCTCGATGACGGTGATGTTCCGGGCGGGCTCCAGGACGGCGGCCAGCGCGGCGGCCCGGGCCGGGCTCACGGTCCAGCCGCAGGGCGCCTGCGCCCGGGCCTGGTGCAGGAAGAGCGTGGGGCGACGGGCGACGGCGTCGGCGAGCGAGTCCGGCAGCGGCCCCTCCGCGTCACAGGCGACGGGCAGGATCTGGGCTCCCAGGGACTCCAGGATGTCCAGCAGCCGAGCCGCCGTCGGCTCCTCCACCGCGACCCGGTCGCCGGGTGTGATCAGCGCCTGGCAGAGCAGGTGTACGCCTTCGTAGCCGCCGCCCACCGCCATCCACGCCTCCGGCTCGAACGGCCAGCTGCCGCGTACGGCGTCCAGAAGGGCTGAGGTGACGGCCGTGCGCGAGTAGTCGTTGAGCTGGGGCGTGCGGGCGCCCGCGAGCAGGGCGCCGTCCAGGGCCGGCAGCAGCGCCCGGTCGGGGGCGGCCACGGCGAGGTCCAGGGTGAGGTGGGGACCGAGGTCGCCGACCCTTTCGTAGCGCACCGGGTGGGGCACGGACGGTGGCCCGCTGACGACACTGCCGCGTCGGCCGAGCGTGGCGATCGTCCGGCGTCCGCGCAGCAGGGCCCACGCCTCCGCGACGGTGCCGGGGCTGACCTCCAGCGCGGCGGCCAGGGCGCGCACGGTCGGCAACGCGCTGCCGGGCGCCAGGTCACCGGCCCGGATGAGGTCGGTCATGGCCGCCGCGATGCCGCGGGCGCTGGGGTCGGTGATCCGCCCGGCCAGCCGGACCGCGGACCAGCCCCCGCCCTCCTCTTCCGTGGCCGTGCCGCCGGCATCCTGCGCCGCGCCCGCCACGCTGATGGCCTTCTCCTGCATCGCCCCGCCCTTCGCCCGGACCGCACTCTGACGCACCCTCAGCAGGTTACGACGTGGAAAACCTATGTTCAGTAACAAAACAACTCTTGTCTACCGTCCTGGGTGAACAATAGCCTCCTTTGCATCGCAGGCCGTATGAGAGCTATGCGTGGAAAGTTCGTACACGCGAGGAGTTGCGCACTGTGTCCTCCCCTGTGGTCCGACTGGGACTTCGTGACTGGGACCATCTCGTCCCGCTGGCCTCCGGTGGCGTGGAGGTACCGGGCTGCGCGGTCCGCATCGAGTCGCGCGAGGTCACGCCCGACGTGCTGGCCGAGCCCGGACTCGACGGCGGTGAGACCTCGTTCAGCCGCTATGTGCAGGCCGTGGCGGCCGGGGACGACCGGCTGGTCGGCCTGCCGGCGTTCGTGATGCGCGGCTTCCGTCACCGCTGCGTGCTGGTGCGCACCGACAGCCCGCTGCACGCGCTCGAGGAACTCGCCGGAACCCGGATCGGCCTGACCGGCTGGCCGGACTCCGGCAACACCTGGACCCGGGCGCTGATCCGGGCCGCCGGGGTGGACCTGACCGGGGTGGAATGGCGGGTGGGGCCGCTGGAGACGGGCGAGATCGGCAAGAGCCGGCTGGGCGCGCGCCCGCTGCCGCCGAACGTGTCGGCCATGGCGGCGGGGGAGTCGCTGGTCGGAGAGCTGGCCGCGGGCCGCGTGGACGCGATCCTGACACCGTTCATGCCGCCGGAACTGTTCACGGCCGGCAGCCGCTTCCGCCACCTGCTCGCCGACCACCCGGCCGCCGAGCGCGCGTACTGGCGGACCACCGGGTTCGTCCCCGGCATCCATCTGGTGACGCTGAAGCGCGAGGTCGTGCGGGCCCATCCGGACCTGCCCGCCGCGCTGCTGGCGGCGCTGGAGGAGTCCAAGCGCCGCTGGGTGGGCCGCCGCCGCCTGCTCGCGGACACCGAACCCTGGCTGCTGCACCAACTCACCGAGTCGGCGCTGCTCTTCGACGGCGACTGGATGCCGTACGGAGCGCTGCCCAACGCCGCGATGACCCGGGCGTTCTGCGCCGAACTCCATGAGCAGGGCGTCTGGCCCGAGCCCATCGACCCGGCCGTGGTCTTCCCGGACCCGGCCCTCGACACCGTCGACGTCACCGAACCGCCCGCCGCGACCACAGCTCACCGGTCCGCGGCCCCGACCGGGAGCAGCATGCCATGCGTACAGCAGTAGGACAGTTCGCCGCCCGTCCGGACTGGCAGGACAACCTCGCCGCGTGCAAGGACGCACTGGAGCAGGCCGAACGCGGGGGCGCGGACCTGCTGGTCCTGCCCGAGGGCGTCCTGGCCCGCTTCACCGAGGACCGGCACCGTATCCGCGAGGTCGCCCAGCCGCTGGACGGCCCCTTCGTCAGCGAGCTGAGCGCGGCCACCCGCGGCGGCGGCGCCACCGTGGTCGTCGGCGTCCACGAGCCCTCCGACGACGGTCGGGTCTTCAACACGCTGGTGGTCCTGCGCGACGGCGCCCTAGTCGCCCGCTACCGCAAGCTGCACCTTTACGACGCCTTCGGCGACCAGGAGTCGGTGAACGTCCGCCCCGCGGACGAGCCGCCGGTCGTCGTCGAGGTGGCCGGCACCGGAGTCGGCCTGATGACCTGCTACGACGTACGCTTCCCGGAACTGGCCCGGCTGCTGGTGGACGCGGGTGCCGAGGTGCTCGCGCTGCCCGCGGCCTGGGTGCGCGGTCCTGCCAAGGAGCGGCACTGGGAGGTCATGGTCACCGCCCGCGCGCTGGAGAACACCTGCTGGGTGGCGGCCAGTGGCGAGTGCGGTCCGCGCAACATCGGCAACAGCATGCTGGTGGACCCGCTCGGCACCGTCCGGGCGCGGCTGGCCGCCGGTCCCGGGCTCGCCTGGGCCGACATCGACCCCGAGGCCACGGCGACGGCCCGGCGCACCCTGCCGGTGCTGGCCAACCGCCGCTTCGCCGTCAACCCCGACCCGATACTCCTGGGAGGCCCCTCATGAGATCCGCCCTTGCCGCCACGGCCGCCGCCCTGACCTGCGCCCTCGCTCTGACCGCCTGCGCAGCGAACCCGCCGGAGTCCCAGGGCGGCGCGCAGACCTCCGGCGGCCGGCAGACCTCGATCACCGAGGACCCCGCGCTGCACGCCATGCTGCCGGCCAAGAACCGCTCGTCCGGCACGCTGGTGTCGGTGAACGGCGGCTCCTTCCCGCCGTACGAGATCGCCGGGTCCGACACCTCCAGCCTCACCGGCGCCTCCGCGGACCTGGCGGACGCGCTGGGCCGGCTGCTCGGCGTGAAGATCCAGAACGTCACCGCCGACGGGCTGCCCTCCGAACTGACCGGCATCAAGGCGGGCCGCTACGACCTGGCGCTCGGGCCGGTCGGGGACTTCAAGGACCGGCAGGGCGCGAACGACTTCGTGGACTGGGTCAAGGAGTTCGTGGTCTTCGCCGTCCCGAAGGGCAACCCGGGCGGCATCGACTCGTTGGCCACCGCCTGCGGCCGGCGCATCGCCGTCCAGGCCGGCGGTTCGGCGGAGTCCGTCATCCGCTCGCAGTCCCAGACCTGCGTCAAGGACGGCAAGAAGGCCGTCGCCGTCCAGTCGTACAAGGACCAGCCCAGTTCGATCCTGGCCGTGCGGTCCGGACGGGCCGACGCGTTCTTCTCCTCCGAGTCGCCGCTGACCTACTTCGTCTCGCAGTCCAAGGGGCAGCTGGAACTGTCCGGCACCAAGTCGGCCAACGGCTTCCACGACCTGTACCAGGGCGCCGTCGTCGCCAAGGGCTCGCCGCTGCGCGGCGTGCTGGTCAAGGCGCTCCAGAAGCTGGTCGACGACGGCACGTACGGATCGATCATGAAGAAGTGGAACCTCACCCGCAATGAGCTCACCACGCCCGGCATCAATCTCGGCGGCGACGCCTGAAATCCGCAGCAGACCCTTTGAGAGGAGGTGAGCCGGCCATGGCCACCCCGCATTCCGCGACCGCCCAGGACGGCCCCGACACGACCGGTCCGCACACCGGCGCAGCCCGGTCCGGCCCCGGCGACGGCGCCGCGCCGCTTTCCGTCCACGGCACCGTCGACGTCTCCACCGCGGCGCGGGTCCACCACCCGCTGCGCTGGCTGTCCGTCCTGGTCCTGGCGGTGCTCGCCGCCCAGCTCGGGCACTTCCTGGTGACCAGCCCCAACTTCGAATGGGGCACGGTCGGCGCCTACTTCGACGCCCAGCTCATCGGCCCCGGCATCGCCACGACCATCGAACTGACCGCGGTCGCCATGTTCATCGGCATCGTCGGCGGCGTCCTGCTGGCCATCGGGCGCATGTCGGACAACCGTGTGATGCGCGGCGCCTGCGGGCTGTACGTCTGGCTCTTCCGGGGCATCCCCGTCCTGGTCCAGCTCATCTTCTGGTACAACCTCTCGGCCCTGCTTCCCCGGATCTCCCTCGGCGTGCCCTTCGGCCCCGAGTTCGGGCACGCGGCGACGAACTCGCTGATCAGCCCGTGGTTCGCGGCCATCCTCGGCCTCGGGCTCAACGAGGCCGCGTACATGGCGGAGATCGTGCGCGGCGGCCTGCTCGGGGTGGACCCGGGACAGACGGAGGCCGCGTCCGCGCTCGGCATGGGGCGGGCCAGAATCCTGCGGCGCGTCGTGCTGCCGCAGGCCATGCGGTTCATCGTGCCGCCCACCGGCAGCCAGGTCATCAACATGCTCAAGGCGACCTCGCTGGTGAGCGTCATCGCCCTGGCCGACCTGCTCTACACGGTGCAGTCGGTCTACAACCGCACCTTCGAGACCATCCCGCTGCTGATCGTGGCGTGCCTGTGGTACCTGATCATGACGTCCGTGCTCTACGTCGGGCAGTCGTTCATCGAGCGCCACTACGCCCGCGGAGCGACGCGCAACACCCCCCAGAGCTTCTGGGACTTCGCGTTCTTCCGCCGGCAGCGCGCGACCCTCGCGCCGCAGGCACGGGAAACCGAGGAGACGATCTCATGACGACGGACGAGACGGCCGTGCGGAGCGTGACGGGTTCGCGGAGCGTCCCGGTCGCCACCGGCCCGGCCGGGACGAAGGCGGCGCCGATGGTGGTGGCCCGCCAGGTGCGCAAACGGTTCGGGCACCAGGAGGTGCTGCGCGGCATCGACCTGGAGGTGGGCACCGGCGAGGTCGTCGTCCTGCTCGGCCCTTCCGGTTCGGGCAAGTCGACGCTCCTGCGGTGCGTGAACTACCTGGAGCAGATCGACGCGGGCTCCATCCATGTCGACGGCCGGCTGATCGGCTTCCGCCAGTCGGGCTCGCGCGTGACGCACCTGCGTCCCCGGGAGGTCACCCGGCAGCGTCGCGACATCGGGATGGTCTTCCAGCACTTCAACCTCTTCCCCCACCAGACGGTCCTGGCCAACGTGATGGAGGCGCCGGTCGGCGTCCTGCGGGTCCCGAAGGCAGAGGCACGCGAGACGGCGCTGCGGCTGCTGGACCAGGTGGGCCTCGCCGACCGGGCGGGCGCCTACCCGCGGCAGCTCTCCGGCGGGCAGCAGCAGCGGGTGGCCATCGCCCGCGCACTGGCCATGCGGCCCAAGCTGATGCTCTTCGACGAGCCGACCAGCGCCCTCGACCCCGAACTCGTCGGCGAGGTGCTGGCCACCATGCGGACGCTGGCCGAGGAGGGCCTGACCATGCTCGTGGTCACCCACGAGATCGCCTTCGCCAAGGAGGTGGCGGACCGGGTGGTGTTCATGGACGACGGGCAGGTCGTCGAGAGCGGACCGCCCCGCCAGGTCCTGGACAATCCCGCCCAGGCCCGCACGCAGGCGTTCCTCAGCCGCTTCATCCAGGAGACCTGACGGCCGCGCCGCCCGGGTCCAGGTCCGGGGCCGGGTCCGGGTCCGGGTCGCGCCGCCCCGGTCCAGGCCGCACCGCCGCGGGTCAGGCCGCGCCGCCCACCGGTTCCGGGCGAAGGGACTGGAGCAGCTTCACGTCCGAGGCGTGCCCTTCGGGTCCCCCCGGGGTCTCGATGATCAGGGGCACCCCGGACGTCGCCGGGTGGGCCAGGATCTCGCGGAAGGGGTCGGCCCCGATCCGCCCGGACCCGATCCCTTCGTGGCGGTCGAGGTGGGAGCCGCACCCCGCCTTCGAGTCGTTCGCGTGGATCAGCCGAAGCCGCCCCGCGCCCGCCGCACTCTCGATCTCCGCGAACATGCGCCCCACCCCGCCGGGCGCGGCGATGTCGTGCCCGGCGGCGAACACGTGGCAGGTGTCGAGGCACAGCCCCACCCGGGGATGCCGGTCCAGCGCGTCGAGATACGGCCCCAGGTCCTCGGCCAGGGAACACAGCGAGGACCCCTGCCCGGCGGTCGACTCCAGCAGCAGCCACGGGTCGTCGTCGTGCGTCAACTCGTCCAGCAGCGGCCGCATCCGCTCCCGTACCTGCCCCAGCGCGGCCTCGCGGCCCCGGCCGCCGGTCGCCGAACCGGTGTGCACCACGACGCCGAGTGCGCCGATCGCCCGCGCGCGGCGCAGCGAGTGCCGCAGTGACGCCACCGAGCGGTCGACGGTCTCCGGGGTGTGCGAGCCGAAGTTGATCAGATACGGCGCGTGGACGTACGCCGGCAGGGACGCGGCGGCGCACCGGGTACGGAACTCCTCGTCCTGCACCGGGTCGCCCGGGCCGGTCGCCCAGCCGCGCGGGTTCGCCACGAAGACCTGGACCGCCTCCGCGCCCAACTGCTCCGCGTAGCCCAGGCCCTTGGCGGCGAGGCCGCCCGCCACCGGCACGTGCGCGCCGACCGGGTTGCGCAGCCGGCCAGGTGTCATCTGCTCGTTCACTCGAACACCGGTCTCAGCGCACCCACAGGGTGATCGTGGCGCCCTTGGGGGCCTGGCTGCCGCCGTCGGGCGACTGGCTGAACACGGTGCTGCCGAAGAAGATGTTGATCACGCGGACGTCGAAGCCCGCGGCCTGGAGGATCTTCTTCGCGTCGCCCGCGCTCTTGCCGGTCACGTCCGGCACCGGGAACTGCTGCTGGCCCTTGGAGACCGTGATCGTCACGGAGTCGCCCGCGGCGGCCTGGCTGCCGCTGCCCGGCGACTCCAGCGCCACCTGGTCCTTGTCGGCCTCGTCGGAGAAGACCTTGCCCGGCGCGAGCACCACCTTCAACCCGGCCGCCTCCAGGTCCTGCTGGGCGTCGGTGACCGACTCGCCGACCACGTCCGGCACGTCGATCGGGGCGCCGCGCGAGACGGTGATCGCGATGGGGGTGCCCGGGGCCAGCTCGGTGCTGCCCTTCGGGTCGGTGGAGACCACCTCGCCGCGCGGCACGTCGTCGTCGAACGCCTGGGTGACGGTGCCCGGGGTCAGGCTCGCGGCCTTGATCTCCTTGCGCGCGGTGGCCAGGTCGCGCCCGGCGACGTCGGGCACCTGGACGTGCTGGGGGCCCTTGGAGACCGTCAGCGTCACGGTGCCGTTGCCCCGGACGCGCTTGCCCGGGGAAGGGTCGGTGGCGATCACGCTGCCGCGCGGCACCGTCAGCGAGAAGTCCTGCTTCACCTTGGTGTCCAGGCCGGCCTTGTCGAGCTTCTGCTCCGCCTTCGCCTGCGGCAGCGACAGCACGCCCGGGACGGTCGTGAACTGGCCGTCGTTGATGTACCAGACGCCCGCGGCGACGCCGATGAGGACCAGCACGGCGACGAGCAGGGCGAGCGGGCCGCGGCGGGAGCGGGCCCTTCCCCCGGGTGCCGGGGCGGGGGGAGGGTCGTCGGGCGGCGGGGCGGGCAGCAGCAGGCGGGTGGTGCGGTCGGTGACCGGGGCGTCGGGCAGCGCCACGACGCTGGTGGGCTCCTCGGAACCGGCAGGTCCGGCGGGTGCCGCGTCCACGGGCTCGGGCACCGGCACCGGTACGGGCGCGGCCTGCGTACTCGCGCCGCCCGGCCGCGCGTCCAGTTCCTCCGGCGAGAGGGCGGCCCGGGCCGTACGGGCCTCGGCGAGCAGTTCCACCGCGTCCGCCGGGCGGGCCTGCTGAAGCCGGGCACAGGCCCGCGCCACCAGCGCGTCCAGCAGCGCCGGCACGGTCGGCATGACCGCGGAAGGGGCCGGCACGTCCTCGTTGACGTGCTGGTACATCACCTTCATCGGGGTGTCGCCGTCGTACGGCTTGCGGCCGGTCAGCATCTCGTACAGCACCACGCCGCACGCGTACACGTCCGCGCGCTGGTCGACCGTGCCGTGCCCGATCTGCTCCGGCGCCAGGTACGACACGGTGCCCAGCACCACGCCCGTGGACACGCTCGTCTTGGTGTCGATCGCCCGGACCAGGCCGAAGTCGGCGACCTTCACCCGGCCGTCGTCGCCGATCAGTACGTTCTCGGGTTTCATGTCGCGGTGCACCAGACCCGCGCGGTGGGCTGCGCCCAGCGCCGCGAGCACCGGTTCCAGGATGTCCAGCGCCGCGTGCACCTGGAGCGCGCCGCGCTCCCGCAGCACGTCCCGCAGCGTGCACCCGGCGACGTACTCCATCGCCAGATACACATACGTGCCGTCCGCGCCCTGGTCGAAGACGCCCACCACGTTCGGGTGCGCCAGCTTCGCGACCGCCTTCGCCTCGCGGATGAAGCGCTCCACGAAAACAGCGTCCTCGGCCAGCCGCGGGTGCATGACCTTCAGTGCGAGTTCCCGGTCCAGCCGGGTGTCCATGGCACGGTAGACCGTCGCCATCCCCCCGACGGCGATGCGCCCCTCGACCAGGTAGCGCCCGTCGAGCATCTGCCCGACAAGCGGGTCCTGCACGCTGGTGTCCACGGCCACCGATTCTACGAGGCGCTTTGCGTGGTTCGACGTGACCCGCGCGGTTCGCTACGCGGTTGTGACGGTACGGCTCCCCGCCGCGGGGGTTCCCCCTCGTCCCCGGGTGCGCCCCGGTGGCCGGTTGCGCGGGCAGTTCCTCCCCCAGAGCTTCGCCTGGGAGGTGCCCCCAGCGCCCCTGGGTGTGTGCGGCTCCTTTCGCGGGAGGACGGTCACCCGCAAGGGGCGCGAGGAACTGCGCGCGCAACCCACCACCGGGGCGCGGCCGGGAGCGGGCCGCAACCCTGGCGGCGGGGAGCCGTGGGGGCCGCACCCGGGAGCGGGACGGGGACCGTCAGGACGGGGAGTCGGGGGGCGCCCCGAAGGTGGGGGCACCGTCGGTCGGGGAGGAAGCGAGGGCACCGTACCTGCGGGGGATGCGGCCGGCACGGTGGGCGAGCCGGCCGCCGGCGACCGCGTGCCGCATGGCCGCGGCCATGAGCGCGGGCCGCTGCGCCCGGGTGACCGCAGACGCGAGCATGACGGCGTCGCACCCGAGTTCCATCGCCAATGCCGCGTCGGAAGCGGTGCCGGCACCGGCGTCGAGGATGACGGGCACCGACGCGCGCTCCACGATGAGCCGAAAATTGTGCGGGTTGCGAATGCCGAGCCCGGACCCGATCGGCGCGCCGAGCGGCATGATCGCCGCGCACCCGACATCCTCCAACTTGCGGGCGAGCACGGGATCGTCGTTGGTGTACGGCAGCACCGTGAACCCGTCGTCCACCAACGTCTCCGCGGCGTCGAGGAGTTCGACCGGATCGGGCAGCAACGTCCACTCGTCCGCGATCACTTCGAGCTTGACCCAGTCGGTGCCCAGCGCCTCCCGGGCCAGCCGCGCGGTGAGGACGGCCTCGCCCGCGGTGAAGCACCCGGCCGTGTTCGGCAGCACCCGGATACCGTGCCGGTCCAGCACCGACAGCACCGAACCCTTCGCGGTCGGGTCCAGCCGCCGCATCGCGACGGTCGTCAACTCCGTACCGGACGCGAGGAGCGCCTGCTCCAGCACGTCGAGACTGGGCGCCCCGCCGGTCCCCATGATCAGCCGGGACCCGAACACGGCGTCCCCGATCCGCAGCGGATCGGCCGTCCCCGCGGACTTCACCGATGTCGTCACGGTCAGCCTCCCTGTACCGCGGTGAGGATCTCCACCCGGTCGCCTTCGGCCAGCGGGGTCGCCGCCCAGCGCGAGCGCGGAACGACGGTCTCGTTGAGAGCGGCGGCCACCCCGGAGGGCGCCGTGGTGAACCGCGCCACGAGGGCGCCGAGTTCGATCGGTTCGTCGAGGGTGCGCCGCTCCCCGTTGACGAGCACGCTGATCGTCATACCGCCTGCTCCTCACGCGCGGTCGCCGCGAACCGGCCGGCCCCGAACGGCCTGGCGTAGTCGGGAAGTTCGCCGGTGTCCAGGGCGTGGCCCAGCACGTCCCCGGTGATCGGGGTGAGCAGCACACCGTTGCGGTGGTGCCCGGTGGCGAGCAGCAGGCCGTCCAGCTCGGACGGCCCGAGCAGGGGCGCGTTGTCGGGGGAGCCGGGCCGCAGTCCCGCCAGCGTCTCGGTGAGCGGGAGTTCGGTGATTCCGGGTACCAACTCGTGTGCGTCCCGCAGGAGTTGGTACGCCCCGCCGGCGGTCACCGCGGTGTCCCAGCCGAACTCCTCGCTGGTCGCGCCGAGTACCAGCTCGCCGTTCTCCCGCGGCACCAGGTAGACGTGGCTGCCGCGGACCACCGCGCGGACCGTGCGCGACAGGAACGGCGCCCGCGCGGCCGGCACCCGCAGCCGCAGGATCTGCCCCTTCACCGGCCGCACCGGCGGCAGCGCGTCCTCCGGCAGCCCCGGCAGCCGGCCGCTCTCGCAGCCCGCGGCCAGTACGGTACGGCCCGCCGACACCCTTGTGCCGTCGGCGAGTTCCGCGCCGGTGACCCGGTCGCCGGCGCACTCCACCCGCACCGCCTTCGCCCGTACGAACTCCACGCCCGCGGCCCGCGCGGCCCGCAGCAGCGCCGCGGCCAGCCGGCGCGGGTCGACCTGGTGGTCGCCGTCCACCCGCAGGCCGCCGCGCACCCCCGGGGCCAGCAGCGGCTCCAGCCGGCGGCAGTCCCGCCCGCTCAGCCACTGCGCGGCAAGCCCGAGCGAGGTCTGGAACGCGTGCAGGTCGCGCAGGTCCGCCCGGTCGTCCGCGTCCAGCGCCACCGCGAGGGTGCCGCACGGGCGGTAGCCGGTGTCCAGGCCGGTGGCCGCGGTCAACTCCGCGACGAAGTCCGGGTAGCGCGCGGCCGACGCCAGGTTCAGGTCGAGCAGCGTCTGCTCGCCGTACTGCAACTCCGTCACCGCGGCGAGCATGCCCGCCGCGACGTGGGCGGCTCCGCCGCCGGGGGACGGGTCGGCCACCACCGTGGCCAGCCCGCGCTGGGCGGCGCGCCACGCCGTCACCAGCCCGATGATGCCGCCCCCCACGACGAGGACGTCCGTTGTTCGGGTACGCATGAGTCTCGGCTGCTCCCTTCGCCGGCATGACCCGGATCAGGTTCGTACGGTCGGCGGCCGACCAGCCACCCTCTCAGCCCGGTCCGTCCGGGCTCCCGCGATCTCGCTTGCCGGTCAGCTTAGCGGAGGGCCCCGGCCCGGACGCCGCCCCCGTCCGCCGCCCGACCGCCCCCGTCCGCCGCCGCGTCGAGGGCGAAGCAGGTCCGCGGCTCGGACGGGGCGGGCGTCCGGCGCGGCACCGACGGGTTAACGTGGCCCGGTGAGCGAGCGTCACGCAGTGATCGTGGGAGCCGGCATGGCCGGCGTGCAGACGGCCGTCGAGCTGCGCCGGCAGGGCTGGCGCGGCCGGATCACCCTGTTGGGAGACGAGCCGCACCTGCCGTACGACCGCCCGCCGCTGTCCAAGGCGGTGCTGCTCGGCGCGGAGGGCGGCGCCCTCACCGACGTGCACTTCGACGTCGACTTCGCCGCGCTCGACGTGGACCTGCGGCTGGGCGTGCACGCGCAGGCGTTGCGCGCCGAGCGGCACGAACTGATCACCGACACCGGGCGGGTGGACTACGACGCGCTCGTGCTGGCGACCGGCGCGTACGCGGTGGCCCTGCCCGGCACGGCCGGCCTGCCCGGCGTGCACCCGCTGCGCACCCTGGACGACGCCGCCGCGCTGCGCCCCGTACTCGACCGGCGCGAGCACGTCGTGGTGGTCGGCGCCGGCTGGATCGGCGCCGAGTTCGCGACGGCGGCCCGGCAGGCCGGCTGCGAGGTGACGGTCGTGGAGGCGGCCGACCGCCCCCTCGCCGGGGTGCTGCCCGCCTCCGTCACCGCACACATGACCGGCTGGTACGACGAAGCGGGCGTCACCCTGCGGACCGGCACGCCGGTGGCCGCGGTCGAGGCGGGCGGGGTGGTGCTCGCCGACGGCAGCCGGCTGGCGGCCGGCGCGGTGGTGGTCGGGGTCGGCGCCCGTCCCTCCACGGGCTGGCTGGCCGGCTCCGGGGTGACCCTGGACCCGCAGGGCGCGGTACGGGCCGACGAGCGGCTGCGGACGACCGCGGCCGACGTCTTCGCGGTCGGCGACTGCGCGTCCTTCCCCTCGGCCCGCTACAACCGGCGCCTGCTCATCCACCACTGGGACAACGCCGTCCAGGGACCGCGCACCGCCGCCGCGAACCTCCTCGGCGGCGAGGAGGCGTACGACCCGGTGCCGTACTTCTGGTCCGAGCAGTTCGGCCGCTTCGTGCAGTACGCCGGATTCCACCGGGACGACGACCAGTTGCTCACCCGCGGGGACCCCTCCGGCACGTCCTGGTCGGTGCTGTGGCTGCGCCGCGGCGTGCTGGTGGCGCTCCTCGCGGTGGGGCGGCCGCGGGACATGGCACAGGCCCGCAAGCTGATCGCGGCCGGCTTCGAGCCGGACCCCGCGCTCGCCGCGGACCCGGCGGTGCCGCTGAAGTCCGCGGTGCCCCGCTGACCGACCCGGGCGCGGGAACGACACGGCGGGCACCACTACCGTGACGGCTCAGCGGTGGGAGCGATTGTCGGCCGCAGGTGGCAGGCTTGTCCCGTGACTGTTTTCTCGTCGGTTGACGCACACATTGACGCTCTGGTCCCCTCCTGGCTCACCCTGCCCGAGGTCGCGGAGCGTCTCGGCCTCGAAGTGACCCGGATGCGACCGCTGATCAAGGAAGGGCAGCTCATCGCGGTTCGCCGCGGGGAGAACAAGGTCCTGATGGTGCCGAGCGACTTCATCGGAGACGGAAAGATCGTCAAGGGGCTGCCCGGCACGTTGACGCTGCTGAAGGACGACGGGTTCACGGACGACGAGGCCCTCGAGTGGCTCTTCACGCCCGACCCGACCCTGCCCGGCACCCCCGCCAACGCGCTGCGCGAGAATCGCGGGACCGAGGTGAAGCGCCGCGCGCAGGCGCTCGCCGTGTAGCCCGCGCCCGCCGCGGGCCGCCGCCGCGCCCGTACCGCACCCGCGTACGTGCGCGGCGGCGGCCCGCCCGGGGCGCATCGACCCCGGGAGCCCGCGATGCCCACTCCAGCTGCGTCCGCCCGCCTCGCCGACGCGCGGCTCTACCTGTGCACGGACGCGCGTACCGCCCGCGGCGACCTCGCCGAGTTCGCCGACGCGGCGCTGCGCGGCGGCGTCGACATCATCCAGCTCCGGGACAAGGGCATCGAGGCCCGCCAGGAGCTGGCCGCGCTCGACGTACTCGCCGACGCGTGCCGCCGGCACGGCAAGCTGCTCGCGGTCAACGACCGGGCCGACGTCGCGCACGCGGCCGGCGCCGACGTGCTGCACCTGGGGCAGGACGACCTGCCGGTGCCCGCCGCCCGCGCCCTGCTCGGCCCTGACGTGCTGATCGGCCGGTCCTGCCACGCCGAGGCCGAGGTGGACGCCGCGGCGGTCGAGCCCGGCGCGGACTACTTCTGCACCGGGCCGGTGTGGCCGACCCCCACGAAGCCGGGACGCCCGGCTCCCGGGCTCTCCCTCGTCCGCCACGCCGCCGCCCTCGGCACGGAACGGCCCTGGTTCGCGATCGGCGGGATCGATCTCACGAACCTCCCCGCCGTGCTCGACGCCGGCGCCCGCCGGATCGTCGTCGTCCGCGCGATCACCGAAGCCCCCGACCCCTACCAAGCCGCTTCCGCCCTGACCCGATCCCTCCGCTGCGCGGTGCCCCACTGACCCACCCGGGCCCCCTCCCGGAAGACGTCCACCCTCCAGGGGCGCGGGGTGCCGTCGCGGAGCGCGTCACCCACTCAGGGGCGCGGGGAACTGCGCGCGCAACCATGTTCCGGCCGGTGGTCCGGACACGACAGCAACTGCCCCTTCGGTCCGGTGCGACCCGCGCCACCATCGCGGCTCGCGCCCCTGCGGGGTGAACGCCTCCCGCAGCAGCGGGTCCGCCCGGGGAGGGCAGGGCACCCTTGTCCGAGGGCCACGGGTCCACCCGGGAGTGGCCGCGAGCACTAACGTGTGGCGACCGCCACACGTTAGCCTGCTTGCATGGCCCTGGGGACTTCATCCACACGCACGGACCGCGCGATCACGATCCGTGAACTGCTCGCGTCCGGTCAGCGCTCGTACTCGTTCGAGTTCGCCGCGCCGCGGACCGAGAAGGGCGAGCGGACGCTGTGGAGGGCGATCCGGCGGATCGAGGCGGTGCGCCCGACCTTCGTGTCGGTCACCTACGGCGCCGGCGGCTCCTCGCGGGAGGGCACCGTGCGGGCCACCGACCGGATCGTCTCGGACACCACGCTCACCCCGTGCGCCCACCTGACCGCGGTGAACCACTCGGTCGCCGAACTCCGCAACATCATCGGGCAGTACGCGGACGCGGGCATCCGCAACATCCTCGCGGTGCGCGGCGACCCGCCCGGCGACCCGATGGGCGAGTGGGTGCCGCACCCGCAGGGGCTGACGTACGCGGCCGAACTGGTGCGGCTGGTCAAGGAGTCGGGGGACTTCTGCGTCGGGGTCGCGGCGTTCACCGAGATGCACCCGCGCTCGACCGACCCGGCCGAGGACACCCGGCACTTCCTCGACAAGTGCCGGGCCGGCGCCGACTTCGCGATCACCCAGATGTTCTTCGACGCGGACGCGTATCTGCGGCTGCGGGACCGGGTGGACCGGGCGGGCTGCACCGTGCCGATCATCCCCGAGGTGATGCCGGTGACCAACGTCCGGCAGATCGAGCGCTTCTCGCAGCTCGGCAACGCGCCCTTCCCCGCCGACCTGGCCGAACGCATCCTCGCGGTGCAGGACGACCCGGCGGCGGTAAGGGAGATCGGCATCGAGTTCACCACCGAGATGTGCCGCCGCCTCATGGCAGAGGACATTCCGGGGCTCCACTTCATTACTCTTAACCACTCCACCGCTTCGCTGGAGATCTACGAGAACCTCGGGCTGCATCGGCGGGCGGCGTGACCCCTAGGTGAGGAAGTGGGCACATGGGCTACTCGGTGCTCTACATCGCGTTCGGCATCGTCGCGCTGTGGCTGCTGGGCGAAGTGCTGTTGCAGTACAAGGCCCGGCTGCGCTGGCGGGTGCTCGCCTTCGCGGGGTTCCTCGGCCTGGTCATCGGGGTCGCCGACCGCAGTGTGGTGCTCATCGTGCTGGGCGCGCTCGCCTTCGGCACCGGGCAGAGCCAGGTCACGCTCTCCTACAAGCGGGGCTTCTCCACGGGCTGGGCGATAGGCGGCCGCCCCGGCTCCAGCCGGCGCCGCAGGGCCGCGGGCGCCCGCCCGGCCGAACCGGTGCTGGAGGTCGGCCCGATCGAGGCCGACCAGGCGGCCGGCCCGGACCCCGCCCAACAGCCGCTTCCGGCTGAGGAGTTGGCGGGCGTGGGCGCCAACGCGACGGCGGTGCACGACTTCTCGGTCCCGTCGGGCGACGCGCAGGTCCAGGGCGGGTACGGCGCCGAGCAGGCGGTGTACCAGCCGATGCCGATGCAGGACGACAGCGGCGAATACCCGCTCTACGACGGCCAGTCGACGTACACCCCCGACCCGTACACCAGCGGCGGCTACGAGGGATACGGCGCGCAGGGCTACCAGAGCTGGACCGGCTACGAGCAGCAGCAGCCGGCCTGGGACCAGGGGCAGGGGCAGGGGCAGGGAGAACGGCAGGACCAGGGCCAGGACGGCGACGGCTACCAGGAGCAGCCCGCGCCCGCCGGGGCCTCGTACGGCTACGACCCCGACGACTACGACGTGTTCGGCAACGCGCGCGGCACCGACGGCGGCGGGTACGGCGGGGAGGGCGCCGGGGACTGGCAGTCCCCGCAGCCCTACCCGCAGCAGCCCGCGGCCGACACGTACGGCGGCTACGGCTACGACCAGCAGGCGTACGGCCGGCAGCAGCCGTACATCCCGCAGCAGCAGAACCAGCCGCCGTACGAGCAGCAGCAGGAGTACGCGGACCCGTACGACCCGTACCGCTACTGAGCGCCGGTCCGCCGCCCACAGCCGACGGTCGACCCTCAACCGTCGGGCGAGCCAACCGGACTTCGGCTAGCGGCCGTTGAGCAGGGACGGCAGCCGGGCCGCGGACAGGCCCAGGCCAGCCGGGGTGCGCCAGGGCTGCCCGGGCCGGGGCACCGTGGCCGCGAGGTGCGGGTAGTGCTTGAGCAGCGACTCCTCCGTGTACCGGGCGCAGCCCTCGTGCCAGGTGAGGATGCCCGCCATCCAGTCCCGCAACTCCTGGGCGTAGTCGAGCAGTACTCCGCGTGCCGTCTCGTCGAGGTCGAACTCCTCGAAGAGCGTGGGCAGTTGGGTCTCGGTGATGTGCTGGAACTCCGCCATCCGGGCGGCCATCAGGTCCCCGACGATGTCCATCGCCTCCTGCGGCCCGCAGTCCAGGAAGTTCTGCACCACCAGCACCGCGTTGTGGATCTCGCCCTCGAACTCGATCTCCTTGCGGTACGAGAACACGTCGTTGAGCAGGCAGGCGAAGTCCTGGGCGGCGACCTCCATGCCGCGCACCGGCCGGGAGCGGTAGATCTCGTCGGGCAGCGCGTCGCCGTGGCCGATCCGGGACAGGCTCATCGTCAGGTCCGAGCCGAACGTCTTGCGGCGCATCTCGATGTAGTCCACCGGGTCGGGCACCCGGTTGAGCTTCTGGTTGGCCAGCTCCCACAGCCAGCTCTCGCACATGTCCTCGATCGCGGCGCGGAACCGCTGCCGCGCCGGCGGCGCCATCGGGCCCGCGGTGCGCTGCCACAGGTCCGCCAGCGAACGTTCCAGCGCCGTCAGCGGCGGCGGCACCGCGCCCGCGTCCAGCGGCATGAACAGCTTGAACCGATCGGTGGTGATCCGGGCCGCCGCCATGTCGCCGGCCCGGCCGAAGACGATCGGGTAGTAGTCGTCGCCGTAGGTGCCCCAGGCCAGCCAGTCCGTGGTGAGGTCCAACTCGTCCTGGGAGGCGGCCGGATGGATGCCCGCGGCGCACAGTGCGAAGTCGTACCCGGCGAGCTTCTCCTCGTTCCACAGCCCGCCCGGCACCGGGAAGCCGGGCTCGGCGTCCAGCAGGCCCATGCGCCGGCCCCATGCCAGGTTGTGTGCGCGGGAGGCGTCCAGGTGCGGGCTGAGCGTCGTCTCGAACGGCATCGGGACCGTCGCCCGCCGCACCCAGCCGACCTGTTGGAACGGCGCGTGGCCGTAGGCGCGGGCCCGCTGCGGCAGCGTCGCGGCCAGCGAGCCGGCGATCTGCGCGGCCGACGTGCCGATCCCGGTCGGCCCGCCGAGCACGCCCACCGCCCGCGCCTCGTCGCTCGCGCCGTTCATGTAGCGGCTGGAGCGCATGTGCCACTCGTGGCCGCCGGACTGCCAGTCCTGCAGCCCCTTCACGTAGGCGAAGACGCCCAGCCGCTGCGCCGGGTCCAGCCCGAACTCGTCGAAGAGCGGCTCCACTTCGGTGAACGCGGTGTGCTCGAACTGCTGGAGCCGCGAGGTCAGCAGGTCGTTCACCGTGTCGGCGGCCTCCTGCGGGGTCTGGTCGAGGAACCGTTCCAGCACCAGTACGGCGTTGGACAGTTCGCCCTCGTCCTCGATCTCGCGCTGGTACGAGAACAGGTCGTTGCGCAGGTGCACGCTGTCGGCGAAGCAGTCGCGCAGCACCCGCATCGGGCGGCTCGCCGCGATCGCGTCGGGCACCTCGGCGCCCGCCGCGTGCTCGATCAGGTTCGCCGACCACGGCGCGCCGCCGACCTTGCGGCGCATCTCGATGTACTCGATCGGGTTCGACACCCGCCCGGTGCTGATGTTGGACAGCTCCCAGAGCGACTCCTCCAGCAGGTGCCGGGTGCTCTCGTGGAACCGCCGCCGGTACCCTTCCGACATCTGCGGCACCGTCCGCCGCCACAGGTCGGCCAGGCCCGCCTCCACCTGGTTCGTCGGCTCGGGGACCTCCTGCGCGAGGTCCACCGGCATGAAGGCCGGCAGCCGGTCCAGATACGCCTTCGCGCCCGCCATGTCCGGGGTGCGCTTGAAGATGTCGAGGAAGTGGTCGTCGAAGAAGAACACCCACACGTACCAGTCGGTCACCAGGTCCAACTCCGGCCCCGAGGCGTCCGGGTGGGTGTACGCGCACAGCAGGGCGTAGTCGTGCGAGTCGAAGTCCGATTCGGCCCAGATGCCCGAGCCCTCGATCATCGTCATCTCCCGGGCCCACTCCTTCGAGTGCTCCCGGGCGCGTTCGAGGTGCGGGTTCAGCCGCGCCGGGTACGGCACGTAGAACTTGGGCAGTTCGAAGGGCTGCGGCATCTCCGTTAAGACCTTCCGCTCAACTGATCACCTGTACAGCCCCTCACGCTAGGTCGGCCCCACCCGGTGCCGTGAGCCGGTAACGCCCTTTTCCGCCCGATGGGTTGAATTCGCCCCCGCGGGGGTTAACGATCTTGTTCCCGGGCTCGCGGCGGAAGGTGGGGCGCCCCGGGCGCGTACTCCGGAGGCGGAGCGGAGGTCAGCGGCTGCCGCCCGGGCCGCCGGCGACGAGGTCGGCGACGATCGCCGCGGACATGCCCGCGTGCGGGAGCCCGCCGCCCGGGTGGGCCCAACCCCCGAGGAAGTAGAGCCCGTTGAACGCCGTCTGGTTGGGCGGGCGGAAGAGGGCGCCGCCGGCTCCGGGGAGTGTGGGAACCGGCACCGAACCGCCCGCCGCCCCCGTCTCCCGCTCCACGTCCCGCGGGGTGCGGACCTCGCGCCACAACTCCCGCTCCCGCAGGCCGGGAACGGCCCGCTCCGCCACCTCCAGCATCCGCTCGGCGAACGCGTCCACGAAGTCCCCGCCGGACCAGTCCACCCCGGAGCCGGAGGCGGAGCCCGAGTGGGAACCGGAGTTGGTGCGCCCGGCGGTGTGCCGCGGCACCGTGGCCGTCACGGTGACCGCCTCGTGCCCGTCGTCCGGCCGCGTCGCCGGGTCGTCCGGTCGCAGCACGGTGACCGTCAGCGCCCCCGGCGCCGGCACCTCGGCCCGCACGTGCCCGAACACCCAGTCCAGCGCGGCCCCCCGGTCTGCGGCGTGCACGACCGTACGGTGCGCCGCACCGGCCGGGCGCGAGCCGCGCAGCGCCACGTGCACCGTGCAGCGCCCTGGCTCGTCCCGCGCCCCGGCGAGCGGCCGCAGGTCCTTCCCGCCCGACGGGAGGGTCTCCTGCGGGAGGCAGGGCACCGGCACGGACGCGGCCACCACGTCGGCGGCCCCGGTCGAGTGGTCGGTGAACCGGAGCCCGCGCACCCGGCCGTCGTGCACCTCCACGCCCATCACCTCGGCGCCGAACCGGAACTCCACCTTCCGGGCTCGGCAGCGGGCGTACAGCGCGTCCGCGAGCGCCCGCATCCCGCCGCGGACGTACCAGACGCCGAACGACTGCTCCAGGTACGGCAGTACGGCCGCCGCCGCGGGCGCCGTACGCGGGTCGAGCCCATTGCCCAGGGCGTACCACTCCAGCAGCGCGGCCGGGCGCGGATCACCGCCGAGCTCGTCCGCGGCCACGTCGGCCAGGTGCGGCGGGCGCCGCAGCAGGCCCTTGCGCCGGGCCGGGTACGGGTCCTTGGACAGCGGCTTCGGGTCCCCGATCGGCTCCTCCAGCAGCGGCCTGCGGACGCCCTCCCACACCTGCCGCGCCCTCACCAGCACCTCGCTCCAGCGCTCGCCGCTGCCCGGGCCGAACGCGCCGTCCAGCGCCTCGATCACCCCCGAGCGGGAGGCGTTCGGCAGCGACACGTCGGTGCCGTCCGCGAAGACGTGGCGGCCGGCCGGGTCGGTCTGCACCAGCTCGACGCTGTCCTCCAGGCTCTCCCGGCCGGTCTTCACGAACAGGTCGCGGTAGACCGCGGGGAGCTGGAGCAGGCCCGGGCCGGTGTCGAACGCGAAGCCGTCCCGGGCGAAGGCGCCCACGCCTCCGCCGTACGTCTCCCCGCGTTCGTACACCACGACGTCGTGTCCGCCCGTCGCGAGCCGCGCCGCCGCCGCCATCCCGGCCATCCCGGCGCCCACCACCGCAATCCGTCCCATGCGCCGAGCGTATCCACGCCGTGGGTTCAGCGATCCGCCCGGGTTGCCCGGCCCCTGCCCGTGCCCGGACCTTGCGGTGGGTGGGCGGTTGCTCGCGGCGTTCCCCGCGCCCCTGGATTTCGCTCGGCTTTTCCGGTGTGCGGCTCCGCCGGCCCTGCCCGCCGCCGTGGGTTGTCGGATCTTCCCCGGGTGGGGGCTGGTCGCGCAGTTCCCCGCGCCCCTGGGAGGTGTGCGGCCACTTACGGGGTGGGCCGACCCGGTGCGCGGCCACTTTTCCCGCGGCGAACAACCAGCCCACCAGGGGCGCGGGGAACCGCGCGACCAGCCCTCAACCCACAGAAGATCCGGCAAACATCCGCAGCAGCAGCCCGGACGGCGGTCCAGCCCGCCAAACCCCGAGCGAAGCAAGCACACCCGGGCACCCCGAAGGAAGCGAGCTTCTTTTCGCGGAGGAGCCGAGCACTCCCAGGGGCGCTGGGGGTACTCCCCCTGGCTCCGCCGGGGGCACCCCCACCCAGGCGAAGCTCTGGGGGAGGAACGCCGCGACCAGCCATAAGTGGACGTATGGTCCCGGGACGGGGGAAAGGGGCAAGGACGGAGGGGCCTACCTAGGTAGGGGGATGAGTAGCTGTACGGATGGCGAGGCGCGGCGCAGCCGGAAGAGTAGGGGGTGCGGAAGGGGCGCGGCCCGGACCCGCCGACACGGGGCGGCGGAAACGAGCACGCGGGCACCGACCGCAACGGGGGATGGCCCGCGGATCACCGAGCACAGCGGTGGGCCGCGGCGCCGCCCACCCGCCCCTGGAGCAGCCGCGACAGCGCCTCGTGGACGTCGTCGAGGCTGCGCTCGGGCTGGAACGCCTGCCAGTCGAGCGCGGCGACCAGCACCATCCCGAAGAGCGCCGACGCGGTCAGCGGCACATCGATCTCGCCACTCACCTCGCCGCGTTCCATCGCCTCCCCGAGCACCTTCTCGACCACGGCGACCGCTTCCTGCCGGACGGTCATGAGCGTGTCCTGCCAGGTGCGGTTGGTCCGCCACAGTTCCGCGACGTACAGCTGCGTGAAGGACGGGTAGCGGGCGATGAAGGCGAGCCCCGAGCGGATCATCGCGTCCAGCGCGTCGACCCGGCTGCCGCCGCGCGCCACCGTCTCGTCCGCGGCCCGCCGCAACGACACCGTCAGCAACCCGACGCCGTGCCGCAGCAGCTCCTCGAACAGGACGTTCTTGCTGGCGAAGTTGTAGTAGACGGTCCCCTTGGCGACCCCGGCGCGCTCGGCGATCTCGTCGACCGTGGTGGCGGAGAAGCCCTGCTCGGCGATGAGGGTGACGGCGGCCTCGAACAGCTTCTGCCGGGTGGCCTGGCGTCGTGCGGTGGTCATGGCCCTGATTCTGCCCGCACCGTGACCGCCGTGTTTCCACCGCATCACGCCGGCGTGGCCCGGGATACGCGCGTAGCACGTGGGGTTCGCGCAGGTCAGAGCCGATTGTCAGTGGTGGCGTCGATGATGGGAAGCCGATGAGGAAGCAACGGAGACCAGGAGGTTCGCCATGGCCGTTCCCGCGATGCCGTTCGTGCCGCCGACCCCGCCCGTGCCCGCGCTGTCCGCGACACCCGGGGGCTTCGGCGCCCCGGCCGGTCCAGGCGCTCCCGCCGACGTCCACCCCGTGCTGCGCCGCGCCGCCGCGTCCCCCGGCGCGCTCGACCTGCTCACCCAGGCACACATCGGACTTCAGGAAGCCGCTCTCCTCGAACCCCCGCACGAGCGGTACGCGACGGCCCACCTGGCCGCGCTGCGCACCGCCGCCGCCGTGCTCGCGGTGCGCGGCCGCCCCGAGCCCAATCCCCGCAAGCGCGGCCGCATCCGCAGCGTGTGGGAGGTGCTGCCCGAGGTCGCGCCCGAACTGGCCGAGTGGAGCGCCCTGTTCGCGGCCGGCGCCGAGCGCCGGGCGCGGGCCGACGCGGGCATAGCCGGCGCCGCCGGCCCGCGCGACGCCGACGACCTGCTGCGCTCCGCCGCCATGTTCCTGCGCCTGGTGGAACGCATGCTTCTGCTCCGGCCCGCGCCCGGCGGCACACCTTAGAGTTGGGGGTGCGACGGCCGACGCCGTCGGTCACCGCAGCCAGCACCACCGCGAGGAGAGCCGCCCGCCATGTCCCGTGCAGGGTCCCGTCCAGGAGGGGTGGACCCGATCCGACCCCGTGCCAGCCTTCGTACCGCCGTGGTGTGGGAGGTGCTCCAGGGCGCCCTGGAGCGGCGCGCCAAGTCCTCGGACCGGCCGGCGCTCGACGTCCTCGACACCGGCGGCGGCACCGGCAACTTCGCGGTGCCCGTCGCCCGGCTCGGCCACCGCGTCACCGTCGTCGACCCGAGCCCGGACGCGCTGTTCGCCCTGGAGCGGCGGGCGGCCGAGGCCGGCGTCACCGACCGGGTCACCGGCGTCCAGGGCGACGTCCACGGCCTGCTCGGCGTGATCCGCCCCGGCGGATACGACATGGTGCTCTGCCACGGCGTGCTGGAGTACGTCGACGACCCCGCCGAAGGCGTGCGGAACGTGGTGGAGGCCCTCCGCCCGGCCGGCTCGCTGAGCCTGCTCGCCGCCGGGCGCGGCGGCGCCGTGCTGGCCCGTGCGCTCGCCGGGCACTTCGGCGAGGCCCAGCAGGCGCTCCTTGACCCGGACGGCCGATACGGCGCGGCAGACTCCCTGCCCCGCCGCTTCACCGCCGACGACCTGACCCGCCTGGTCACCGACGCGGGACTGCGCACGGCTTCCGTGCACGGTGTACGGGTCTTCGCCGACCTCGTGCCCGGGGTGCTGGTCGACACCGAGCCCGGCGCCGCGGAGGCGCTGCTGCGGCTGGAGCTGGCGGCGGCCGAGGACCCCGGGTTCCACTCCGTCGCCACCCAGCTCCACGTCCTCGCCGAGCGCGACTGACCCGCCCCGCAGGGGTACTCCCGGGCGGAGCCCGGCCGTGGCCCCGGCCCGACCGGGGGCAGACCGCACCGGACCGGGCCGCGGAGTCGGTCACAGGCCCGCCCGCGGCGTCATTCCTCACCGTATGCTGGCATGACGTGACGCTCGGCGGGGAAGAAGTGCCCCGTCGGATTGGCGCAGTGGGGTGGGTTTCACGGAGGGGAATCCCGCCTATCCTGAAAGGGTCGGACCGGTCGCGGCCCCGCGCGACCGACGAGTAGGAGGTCTCCGTGCCGCTCTCGGAGCACGAGCAGCGCATGCTCGAGCAAATGGAGCGAGCGCTGTACGCCGAAGATCCCAAGTTCGCGTCGGCGCTTGAGGGAAACGGAGTGCGCGCGTTCACCCGTCGTCGGGTCTACCTGGCCGTGCTCGGTTTCCTGTGCGGGATCGGGCTGCTCATGGGCGGCATGATCGCGCAACAGTCCTGGATCGGCGTCGTCGGCTTCCTGGTGATGCTGGCGTGTGCGGTGCTCGCGGTCACCGGTTGGCGTCGCGCCAACCGTCCGCCCGAGGCCGGGCCGCCCGGACCTCCCGGGCCCACCGCGGTCCCCGGGCACATCGGTCGCCGCTTCGGGGCCCGCCGGCGCCAGCAGCGCCGCGGCAAGGTCATGGACCGCATCGAGGAGCGGTGGCAGCGCCGCCGCGACCAGCAGCAGGGCCAGTAGCGGCCGGCAACCGCCGGCGCCCCGGCCGCACCTCGGGCGCACCGCTCGCGACCGCAGGGCCCAGGACCGTACGACGTACGACGCGGGACCGTAAGCCGCACCGCGCGGGACCGCACGGCGCATGACGCACCACGCACCACGCACCACCGTACGCACCACGTAAGAAGGGCGCGCCCCCCGGTGGGGGCCGCGCCCTTTCTCACGTCTCCGGTCGGCTCCGGCCTGCGCCCCTACGACGCCTCCCGGGCCGCCCTCCTGCGCAGCGGCGCCGTGAGCCGCTGCCCGGTGGCCCGGGTGCGCGAGGCGAGCGCCGTCCAGCGGGCGGACAGCGCCCATCCGATCCGGGCCGCCGAACGCGGCAGCAGAGCCGCCCGCAGCCGCCCGCGCCGGTTCGTCCCGGCCTTCAGGCCCCGGCGGACGCGCTGGACGTCCTCCGAGAGCCCGGGGACCGGCCGGGGCTGCGCGGCGTAGAGGGTCTGCTCCACGGCCGTGGCGAGCTTGGCGGCGGACTGCGCCGACTCACCCTCCAGGTGGCCGTCCCGCACCAGCCGGGCCATCGCCCGGCGGGGGGTCTCCGAGTCGTCCGGCGGGATGCCGTAGTCCCACCCGGTGTCGACGACCTCCCGCCACGCGGACAGCGCGAGCCCCTCGGGCCGGTCCCCGCCGCCGAGCCGGTGTCTGCGGACCCGCGAGCGCCACGTCAGCGGGGCGGTGAGGAGCAGCAGCACGATCAGCGCGGCCAGCACCACCAGTGCCGCCCGGCCGCCGCCGAAGCCGCCGCCGGAGCCGCTGCTCGCGGGCAGCGCGGCCTGCGAGCAGTCGCTGCCCGATGTCGCGTCGCTCTGGTCGCAGCTCTGCGTCGGAGCGGGCGTGCCGGTCGTGGCGGGCGCCGAGGTGTGCGGCGCGAGGTCCTGCTCGTTGGGGTCGCCGGTGGGGGAGGGGGCCACGGTGTAGTCGGGCGCGCTGCCGCGGTACGGCGTCGGCTCGAACCGGGTCCAGCCGATCCCCTCGAAGTACAGCTCGGGCCAGGCGTGCGCGTCCTTCAGCCCCACCGACATCACCCCGTCGGCGTTGGCCTCGGGCGCGCCGGGGGTGAAGCCGATCGCGACCCGGGCCGGGATGTGCAGGGTGCGGGCCATCGCCGCCATGGTGAAGGCGAAGTGGACGCAGAAGCCCTCCTTCGTCTGCAGGAACCGGGCGATCGCGTCCACCCCGGTGCCCGCCTTGGCCTGCGTGTTGTACACGAACTGGCCGGAGGTGAAGTAGTTCTGGAGGTCGACGGCCTTCTGGTAGTCGCTGGTGGCGCCCCTGGTCTCACGCAGCGCGGTCTGCTTGACGATCGACGGCAGCGAGCCGGGTACCTGCTCGTACTGCTTGGCGATCCGCCCGGTGGCCTCGGGTGCCGCGGCGAGCTGGGCGGCGGTCGGCTCGACCTGCATGCTGGCGACGGTGTAGCGCTGGCCGGCCGCGGTCTGGCCGTGCGCGCCGACGATCATCCGGCCCTCGGGCTGGTACTTCCAGTCGCCCGTGGTCCGCACGCTCGTCGCGGGGAACGGCACCGGCAGCATGCCCTGCACGTAGCTGTCGTCGACCCGCACCTGGGTGGTGGCGGTGGTGTACTTCACGTCCGTCGCCATGCCCTGGGGGCGCGGCAGCGCGTCCGGGAGGGCCTCGGTCGGCAGGTTCGACGGCGACCACTGCGTGCCGTCGAACTTGTCCAGCGCCGCGATCCGCAGATACATGCCCGCGGCGGGTTTGGCGTTGGTGGTGTAGGTGAGCACCTCGCTGTTGCTCGGCTGGTTCAGGTTGTCCTGGAGGGCGGCGATCAGGTTGACCGAGCCGCCGCCGCGGCCGCCGATGCCGCTGCCGCCGCCATGGCCGGAGGCGTCCAGCAGGCCGCCGCCGAGCGAGGGCAGCGCGGCGGGCGCGACCAGCGCGATACCCAGCGCCATCGCCCCGATCCGGCGGGCGCCGCGCACTGGTGTGGGCCTGGCCGGGCCGGCCTGGCCGCCGCCCCAGGCGTTGCGCGGCGGCGGGCTGCTGAACACCCGGCCCCAGCGGGACATCCGGTCCCGGCCCTCGGCGAGCAGCAGCAGGAGGTAGCCGGCCGCGGCCAGCAGGAAGTACAGCCAGGCGGCGCTGCCGCTGTCCAGGCCGGCGGCGACGGAGTACAGCGCGAGCAGCGGCAACCCGGCCGGGGCCGCGCTGTTGTAGGTGACCGCCATCGCGTCGACGGTGAGCGCGACGAGGGTCACGCCGCCGATCAGCAGGATTCTGATGCCGGGGGTCACCGGCGCGGGGATCGAGTAGTTCGAGACGTCGGTGATGCCCTGCTGGACCACCTGGCCCAGCTGCTGGAGGGCCTGCGGGCCCGGCAGCACGCCGCCCAGGGCCTGCTGCGAGGCGAACATCACCGTCAGCACGACCAGCGACAGCACCGCCTGGACCAGCACCGTCAGCGGCCTGGCCAGCGGTATCCGCCGGCACGCCGCGCCCACCGCGGACTGGAAGAGGACCAGCAGGATCGCCTTGGCGAACCACCCGCTGTCGTCGGTCAGCGGCAGCAACGCGGCGGCGGCCAGCAAGGAGGCCACCACCGCGCACACCGTGAGCCGTGCGCGTCCGCTCATCCCGCCGCCCCCGCTCCGCGCGGCGCCTGGTGCGCCTGCGCCGCTTGCGTCTCCTCGCGTGACCGGTAACGGTCCGCCTGCTGCCACAGTTCCGGCAACGCGGCGCCCGGCTGCACCTCCACCACGTTCCATCCCGCCTCGCGCAGCATCCGCACCGCGCGTTCGGTGCTGTCCGGCTCCGCGCCGTCGACGCCGGGCTGCACCGCGGACAGTTCCGGGCCGGGCCTGGCGCCCAGCTCGCGGGCCAGCCAGTCGTCGCTGTCCAGCACGAACGCCACGGCGCCGCCGGCCCGTTGCCGCATCCGCGCGATGGTGGCCGCCTGCTCCTGGTAGAGGTCGCCGAAGAACCCCACCAGCAGGCCCTCGTTGGCCGACCGCAGCACGTCGTACGCGGCCGCCAGGGTGTCGCCGTCGGAGTGGTCGACCACCGCGAGGGTGTCCAGCAGCAGCCCGGCCATGTCGCTGGAGTCGCCGCCGTAGCCGGAGGTGCCCTCGGGGCCCGGCACGCTGCTGCCGGTGTCGGTGAGCAGCCGCACCGCGAAGCCGCGCTCCAGCATGTGGGTGGCCACCGACGCGGCGCCGGACACCGCCCACTCGAAGGCGGAGTCCGGGCCGGCGCCGAAGTAGGCGTCCCTGCGGGTGTCGAGCAGCACGGTGCAGCGCGCCCGGTTCGGCTGCTCCTCACGGCGCACCATCAGCTCGCCGTACTTCGCGGTGGACCGCCAGTGCACCCGGCGCAGGTCGTCGCCGTGCCGGTAGCCGCGCGGGATGACGTCGTCGTCGCCGGCCAGTGACAGCGCGCGGGTGCGGCTCTCGCCGTATCCGGAGGACTCGCCGGCCAGCCGCACCGGCGGCAGCGGCTCGACCTTGGGCACCACGGTGAGGGTGTCGAACGCGCTGAACGAGCGGGTCAGTTCGACCATCCCGAACGGGTCGGTCAGCCGCAGTTGCAGCGGGCCCAGCGGGTAGCGGCCGCGCAGGTCGGAGCGGACCCGGTAGGACACCTCGCGGTGGCCGCCGGGCTCCACCCGGTCCAGCACGAACCGGGGCCGCGGCCCGAGGACGTAGGGCACCCGGTCCTGGAGCATCAGCAGGCCGGTGGGCATCCGCGAGACGTTGTCCACCCGCAGGTGCACCCGCGCCTCGGACATCGCCGGCACCCGGGAGGGCGCCAGCCGCCGGCTGCCGGCCACCCGGTAGCGGGTGCGGTAGAGCACGGCCACGCACACCAGCGGCAGCGCGGCCAGCAGCAGCCCGACCCGCAGCAGGTCGGACTGGCCCAGGACGTACGAACAGGCGGCGGCGGCGACCCCGGCGGCGACGAACGACCGGCCGCGGGTGGTCAGTCCGCCCAGCGCCCGGCGGAAACCGCCGGTCGGCCGCTCGTCGTCGGACGAGGGCCCGACCGGCGGGACGCCCGGGGGCCGGGGGGCCGCGTAGGGCCCGGTCACCTGGGACCCGCCGTACGGCCCGGCGCTGTCCGGTCCGGCGCCGTGCTCTCCGGTGGGGTGCCGTCCCGGAGACCGGTGCCTGGAGCCGTAGGGGGTGTCGCCGTACGGGCCGTCACCGTAGGGTCCGACGCCGTAGGGGCCGTCGCCGTACGGGCCCGCGGACGGTGCCCGCCCCGGTGGGCGGGAGCCCGGCGGGGGTGGCGGGGTGGCGGGCGAACCCATCACAGGCCCCGCGCGTCCGGCGTGCCCTGGGGTCGCCCGCCCGGCCGCTGCGGCCAGGCCCCGGCGCCGTTGCCGGCCGCCGGATCGGGCACCGGCACCCGCTGCACGATCTCGGTCACCACCTGCTCCGGCGTACGCCGGTTGAGCTGCGCCTGCGCGGTCGGCAGCAGCCGGTGCGCGAGGACCGAGGACGCCAGCGCCTGCACGTCGTCCGGCAGGACGTACTCACGGCCGTCCAGGGCCGCGGAGGCGCGGGCGGCCCGCACCAGGTGCAGCGTGGCACGCGGGGAGGCGCCCAGCCGGAGGTCGGGGTGGCTGCGGGTGGCGCCGACGAGGGCGACCGCGTAGCGGCGGATCGGGTCGGCGACGTGCACCTGCCGGACCGCCTCGATCAGCTTCACGATGTCGTGCGCGTGCGCGACCGGTTGGAGGTCGTCCAGCGGGGAGACCCCGCCGTGCACGTCGAGCATCTTCAGCTCCGCCTCCGGGCTCGGGTAGCCGATCGACACCCGGGCGGTGAAACGGTCCCGCTGCGCCTCCGGCAGCGGATAGGTGCCCTCCATCTCCACCGGGTTCTGGGTGGCGATCACCATGAAGGGGCTGGGCAGTTCGTAGGTGGTGCCGTCGACGGTGACCTGGCGCTCCTCCATCGACTCCAGCAGCGCCGACTGCGTCTTCGGCGAGGCGCGGTTGATCTCGTCGCCGACCACGATCTGCGCGAAGATCGCCCCGGGTTTGAACTCGAAGTCCCGCTGCTGCTGGTCGAAGACGCTCACGCCGGTGATGTCCGACGGCAGCAGGTCGGGAGTGAACTGGATACGCCGTACGGAGCAGTCGATCGACCGCGCCAGCGCCTTGGACAGCATGGTCTTGCCCACGCCCGGCACGTCCTCGATCAGCAGATGCCCCTCCGCCAGCAGAACGGTCAGTGCGATGCGTACGACCTCGGGCTTGCCCTCGATCACGTTCTCCACGCTCCGGCGCACCCGCTCCGCGGTCGTGGTCAGATCGCTCAGTTCCGCTCGAGCGTCAAAGGTCGTCACCCGGTACTCCTCGGCCTGTTCCATTGGGGCCCCAGGGTCTCGGTCGTCCCTGGACCGCGGCCCTCCCCGATTGCGCAACGCCCGCCGGAGGCGAGACGTGCCGCACGGTGCATTCTTCCCTTACGGGGAGGGCCGCGTCACTCGCCTGCCGTTACTTGTTCGTGATTTCCCGCAGCAGGCCGGTGTGCACGTCGAAGACGAAGCCGCGCACGTCGCCGGTGTGGGCCAGGAACGGGGAGGTCCGCACCCGGGCCATGGACTGCCGCACGTCCTGGTCGATGTCGGTGAACGCCTCGACCGCCCAGGTGGGCCGCTGGCCGACCTCGTGCTCCAGTTCGGTGCGGAAGTCCTCGGTGATGGTCTGCATGCCGCAGTTGGTGTGGTGGATGAGTACGACGGAGCGTGTACCCAGCGCGCGCTGGCTGATGGCAAGGGACCGGATGGTGTCGTCGGTGACCACACCGCCGGCGTTGCGGATGGTGTGGCAGTCGCCCAACTCCAGGCCGAGCGCCTTGTGGAGGTCGAGGCGGGCGTCCATGCAGGCCACGACCGCCACCCTCAGGACGGGGGCGGCGCCCATGCCGGGGTCGGTGAACTGTTCGGCGTAGCGCTGGTTGGCGGTGACCAGCCGGTCGGTCACGGAAGCGTCGGCGCCCGGGTCTTCGGGGGCGGGGGGATTCGCGGGAGCGCTGGCATGTATCGACATGTCTATGACGGTATCCGAGCCTGCCAGGACCGCATCGGCGCGCCCTCCCACGCCGGGCTGCGTGCCGGGGAGTGTGCCCGGGCGTACGGAGGGGCGCACAAGGCGTACGGAGGGGCGCGCCCGGGCGCGGCCGCCGTTGACGGTGGGGCATGGTGGAGTAAAGTGGCGCGAAGTGGTGCCGTCTGCGGGAGGTGTGCCGTGTTCCTGGGATTCCTCGGGACGTACACCCCGCGGCTGGACGACAAGAACCGGCTGGTGCTGCCGTCCCGGTTCCGCGAGCAGCTCACCGACGGACTGGTGATCACCCGTGGGCAGGAGCGCTGCCTGTACGTATGGCCGGTCGAGGGCTTCCGGGCCGCCACCGAGCAGCTGTCCACCGCGCCGCTCACCTCCAAGACCGCCCGTGACTACCTGCGGGTGCTGTTCGCCGGTGCGCATGACGAAGTGCCCGACAAGCAGGGCCGGGTGACGGTCCCGCAGCCGCTGCGGGACTACGCGGGCCTGGTCCGGGAATGCGCGGTGATCGGCGCGAACACCCGGGTGGAGATCTGGTCGGCGGAGGCGTGGGAGCGGTATCTGGCAGACCAGGAAGACACCTTTTCGGCCCTGTCACAGGAGGTTCCGACCGGATTACTGTGAGCGCGGCCCCACCCCGACGAGGGACGTGCACCACTTCGTCCCACCCCGGTGCGGACGCGCGGCCCGGCCTCCTCCCGCTCCCCGGCTCCGCTGGCACCACTTCCCCGGTGCCAGGGGAACGTTTCTCCCGAGCGGGCGGGGACCAGGTTCCGCGTCCACCGAGCCGCTGCCGGCCGTAGCGTGTCCGTCGTGCTTGTCTGGCAGGCGACGTTCCTTCGCCGGACCGCCGACCCGACCCGTACGACCCCGTACGACCGTCCCCACCGTTCGACGCCGTTCCCGACCGTGCGACGCCGTCCCTACCGTTCGATAAGGGCCACATGAGCAACCCGTCCCCGTCCCCGCGGCACATCCCGGTGATGCTGCGGCGCTGCCTCGACCTGCTGGCCCCCGCGCTCGCGCTGCCCGGTGCCGTCGTGGTCGACGCCACGCTGGGGCTCGGCGGGCACAGCGAGGCGCTGCTGACCACCTTCCCCGCCTGCCGGTTGATCGCGGTGGACCGCGACCCGGCCGCGCTGAAGCTCGCCGGGGAGCGGCTGGCGCCGTTCGGGGAGCGCGCCACCCTCGTGCACGCGGTGTACGACGAACTGCCCGACGTGCTGGAACGGCTGAGGGTGCCGCGGGTGCAGGGCGTGCTCTTCGACCTCGGGGTGTCCTCGATGCAGCTGGACGAGGCCGACCGCGGCTTCGCCTACTCCCAGGACGCGCCGCTGGACATGCGGATGGACCAGTCCACCGGGATCAGCGCCGCGGAGGTGCTGAACACCTATCCGCCCGGCGAACTGGTGCGCATCCTGCGGGCTTACGGCGAGGAGAAGTTCGCCCGCAAGATCGTGGACGCGGTGGTGCGCGAGCGCGAGCGGGAGCCCTTCAGCGGCAGCGCGCGGCTGGTCGACGTGATCCGGCAGGCGCTGCCGCAGGCCGCCAAGCGGACCGGCGGGAACCCGGCGAAGCGCACCTTCCAGGCGCTGCGGATCGAGGTCAACGGCGAGCTGTCGGTGCTGGAGCGGGCCGTTCCCGCGGCGGTGGCCGCGCTGGCGGTGGGCGGCCGGATCGCCGTGCTGTCGTACCACTCGCTGGAGGACCGGCTGGTCAAGCAGGTCCTCGCGGCCGGTGCCGCGCACTCCGCGCCGCCGGGCCTGCCGGTGGTGCCCGAGCAGTACCAGCCCCGGTTGAAGCTGCTCACCCGCGGCGCCGAACTGCCGGGCGAGGACGAGATCGCCGAGAACCGCCGGGCCGCGCCGGCCCGGCTGCGCGGTGCGGAGCGCATCCGGGAGGACGTGCGATGAGCGGCGGCGCGGGACGCGACGGGCGACGCACCGGCCGCGGCACCGTACGTGACGCGGTGCGCGGCAGCGCCCTGGGCGCGCGGCTGGGCGCCGGGCGGTCCGCAACCGCGCGGCGCACCCCGTTCGTCGTTCTGGTCGTGACGCTGCTCGCCGGGGGACTCATCTCGCTGCTGATGCTCAACGCGGCCCTGAACCGGGACTCGTTCAAGCTCGACAAGCTCCAGGACCAGACGACCCACTACACCGACCAGCAGCAGCAGCTCCAGCAGGAGGTCGACGGCTACTCGGCGCCGGACTCGCTGGAGCAGCGGGCCCGCGAGCTGGGCATGGTGCCCGGCGGCGACCCGGCCTTCCTCGACCCGAACGGCAAGGTGCAGGGCTCGCCTTCGCCCGCGACCGCCCCGCCGGCGCCCCCGCCGACGACGACCGCGCAGCCGCCCACGACGACGCCGGCCACCCCGTCCACCGGGTCCACCTCGTCCGCCACGAATCCGGTGGGGACGGCCGCGAACCCGGCGGGGACGGCGGACCCGGGCGAGGCCGGCGCCCCGACGGGCACCGCGCCGGTGAACGGCACCTCGCCGCGCACCACGCAGTCGATCACCTCCTCGTCGACCACTTCCACCAGCGGCCCGACTTCGACGACGTCCACCACGTCCTCGACCTCCACGACGACCCCGACCCCCGGCAGGTGAGCGCGTGACCCCTCGCGACGACGCAGACCGCCCGCGCGGCGGCGGCCCCCGGCGGCCGTCCTCCTCCGGCGGTGCCGGCGGTGCGAGCCGGGAGGGGGGCAGGGACGCCGGCGCGGCACGCGACGCCCGGTACGGCGGGGGCCGGGACGGCTCGGCGCCGCGCCCGCAGGCCCGCCGCACCGCCCGCCCCACCGCGCCCCGCCCCGACGCCGACCCCGCGGACGGCGGCCGGCCCCGCGCCCCCCGCGTACCGCGTCCCGGCGGCTCGGGCGCCCCCGGCCCCCGTCGCGCCCGCCCGCCGCGCCCCGCCGGCCGTTCGCCCCGCCTGCGGCCCCCGCAGCCGGGCGGCCCCCGGGCGGTGCGCCTCGGCGCCGTCCGCCCGCGGCTGCGGCTGGTCGGCGTGGTGCTGACGCTGGTGATGTCGGTGTTCGTGGTGCGGCTGCTCCAGGTGCAGGCGGTCGACGCGTCCGCGTACGCCGCGAAGGCGGCCGTCAACCGCTGGGTCACCCACGAGGTCACCGCCGACCGCGGCACCATCACCGACCGCTCCGGCGTGGACCTGGCGACCACCGTGGACGCCTACGACATCACTGCGGACCCGTACCTGTTCACGCCCGCGCAGGCGAAGGTGAACGACGCGCCGCAGCAGGCCGCGCAACTGCTCGCGCCGATCGTCGGCGGCGACGCCACGAAGATCGCCCAGCAGCTCGCCACCCCGAACTCCCGCTACCAGATCATCGCCCAGCAGCAGTCCCCGCAGGCGTGGAACCAGATCCAGGACCTGAAGTCCACCCTCGCCGCCAAGGGCCCGAACGCCAACGTGCTCGCCGGGATCTTCCACGTACCGCACTCCAAGCGGGTCTACCCGGCCGGCGACCTGGCCGCGGGCGTCGTCGGCTTCGTCAACGGCCAGGGGCAGGGCGCAGGCGGCCTGGAGTCCATGCTCGACAAGGAACTCGCCGGGAAGAACGGCAAGATCCGCTACGCGCAGTCCGACGGCCGCCAGGTGCCCACCGCCGGCAGCCAGGAGCAGCCCGCCGTGCCCGGCACCGACGTGCAGCTCACCCTCGACCGCGACATCCAGTGGGCCGCCCAGAGCGCCATCACCAAGCAGGTGCAGAAGTCCAAGGCGGACCGCGGCTACGTCATCGTGCAGGACCCCCGCACCGGCCAGGTGCTCGCGATGGCCGACGCCCCCGGCTTCAATCCCAACGACCTGACGCACGCCGACCCCGCGTCGCTCGGCAACGCGGCGATGCAGGACGCCTACGAGCCCGGCAGCGTCAGCAAGCTGATGTCGATGTCCGCGATCATCGACACCGGCGCGGCCACCCCCACCACCCGCGTCACCGTGCCCGGCACCCTGCCGCGCGCCGACCGGATCTTCCACGACGACGTCGACCACGGCACCTGGTACCTCACCCTCAACGGGGTGCTCGCCAAGTCCAGCAACATCGGCACCATCGAGGCCAGCGGCCAGCTCGGCAAGACCCAGCCGCAGGCCAACCAGGTGCTCTACGACTACCTGCGGAAGTTCGGCATCGGCCGGCCCACCGGCATCGGCTTCCCCGGCGAGACCCCCGGCATCCTCGCCAAGCCCCAGAACTGGAACGCCTCGCAGCAGTACACCATCCCGTTCGGCCAGGGCCTGTCGGTCAACGCGCTCCAGGCCACCTCGGTCTACTCCACGATCGCCAACGGCGGGGTACGCGTCGAGCCCAGCCTGATCCGCGGCACCACCGGCCCCGACGGCCGGTTCGTGCCCGCCGCCGCCCCGAAGAAGACCCGTGTGGTGTCCGCGCAGACCGCCAGGACCGTCTCGCAGATGCTGGAGTCGGTGGTCGGCAGCGAGCAGGGCACCGGCATCAACGCCCGGATCGACGGCTACCGGGTCGCCGGCAAGACCGGTACGGCCAACCGGGTGGACCCGCTGACCGGCCGCTACAAGGGCTACACCTCCTCCTTCCTCGGCTTCGCGCCGGCCGACAAACCGCGCGTGACGATCTCCTGCGTGATCCAGAACCCCACGAAGGGCAGCTACTTCGGCGGCGACATCTGCGGCCCGGTCTTCAAGCAGGTCATGCAGTTCGCGCTCAAGTCCCTGGGCGTGCCGCCGTCCGGCGCCCCCGCCCCGAAGCTGCCGGTCACCTGGAACCCGTCCGACCCGGCCACCAACGACAAGAAAGTCGGGTGATCACCATCGGCGGCCGACCCACCCCGCCCGCGCCTCCCGTGCCCGGCGGCACCACCAGGCACGACAGCGGTCGTTTTGGCCCGGACCCCGGCTCGCCGGGTAACCTCGCCGCCGTGCCCACAGCTGATCAACCCACCCTCAGACAGCCGGGTGCACCGCGCCCGGCGCACGTGCGCCCCACACCGCTGGCCGACCTCGCCCGCCGCCTCGGCCCGTCCGCGGCCGCGCCGGCGGACGACGGCCCGCAGGTCACCGGCATCACCCACGACTCCCGCGCGGTCCGCCCCGGCGACCTGTACGCGGCCCTGCCCGGCGCCCACGTGCATGGCGCCGACTTCGCCGCGCAGGCCGCCGAGGCCGGCGCGGTGGCCGTACTGACCGATCCCGACGGCACCGAACGCGCGGCCGCGACCGGACTGCCGGTGCTCACCGCGGCCGACCCGCGCGCCGAGATGGGCGAGCTCGCCGCCGTCGTCTACGGCCGCCCCGGCGAGGGCATGCTGCGGATCGGCATCACCGGGACCTCCGGCAAGACCACCACCTCCTACCTCGCCGAGGGGGGCCTGCGGGCCGGCCACGCGGCCGGCCGCACCGGGCTGATCGGCACCGTCGAGACCCGGATCGGCGACGAGCGGATCAAGAGCGAGCGCACCACCCCCGAGGCCACCGACCTCCAGGCGCTCTTCGCGGTGATGGGCGAACGCGGCGTGGACGCGGCGGTCATGGAGGTCTCCAGCCACGCCCTGATCCTCGGCCGGGTCGACGGCACCGTCTTCGACGTCGCGGTCTTCACCAACCTCAGCCCGGAGCACATGGAGTTCCACTCCGGCATGGAGGACTACTTCCAGGCCAAGGCGCGGCTGTTCACCCCGCAGCGCAGCCGCCTGGGCGTGGTCAACCTCGACGACGAGTACGGCCGCCGGCTCGTCGCGGAGGCCGGCGTGCCGCTGGTGACGTTCTCCGCGCAGGGCAGCCTCGACGCCGACTGGCGGGCCGAGGACGTCCAGGCCGGCCTGATGGACAGCCGCTTCACCGCGATCGGCCCCAAGGGCGAGCGGGTACAGGCGGTGGCGCCGCTGCCCGGCCCGTTCAACGTCGCCAACACCCTTGCCGCGCTGGCCGCCCTGGCCGCCGCCGGCCTTGACCCGCAGACCGCCGCCGACGGCATCGCCGCCGTGCCCGGCGTCCCGGGCCGGCTGGAGCGGGTCGACGCCGGACAGCCCTATCTCGCGGTCGTGGACTACGCCCACAAGACCGACGCCGTCGAGTCGGTGCTGCGCGCGTTGCGCACCACCACCGATGGCCGTATCCACGCCGTGCTCGGCTGCGGCGGCGACCGGGACGCCACCAAGCGCGCTCCCATGGGCGCGGCCGTCGCCCGGCTCGCCGACACCGCCGTGCTCACGTCCGACAACCCCCGCTCGGAGGACCCGCTGCAGATCCTCAGCGCGATGCTCGCCGGCGCGGCGCAAGTGCCGGCCGCACAGCGCGGACACGTCATCGTCGAACCCGACCGGGCCGCCGCGGTGGCCGCCGCCGTCGCGCTCGCGCGGCCCGGCGACATCGTGCTGGTGGCCGGCAAGGGACATGAGCAGGGCCAGGACATCGCCGGAGAGGTGCGCCCCTTCGACGACCGAGCGGTGCTGCGCGCCGCGATCGATAAGGACCGACAAGAACAGTGATCCCTCTCACCCTCGCCGAGGTCGCACGTGCGGTCGGCGGGAGCACGCACGACATACCGGACAGTGCGGTACGCGTCACGGGTCCGGTGGTCAAGGACTCCCGCGAGGTGGTCCCCGGCGCCCTGTTCGTCGCGTTCGCCGGAGAGCGCTCGGACGGCCACGACTTCGCCGCCGGGGCGGTCGCCGACGGGGCGGTGGCGGTGCTCGCGTCCCGGCCGGTCGGCGTGCCCGCCATCGTGGTGGACGACGTCCAGGCCACGCTCGGCGCGCTCGCCCGGCACGTCATCGAGCAGTTGGGCGCGACCGTGGTGGCGCTCACCGGCTCGGCCGGCAAGACCAGCACCAAGGACCTGCTCGCGCAGCTCCTGGAGCGCCTGGCACCGACGGTGTGGACGCCCGGCTCCTTCAACAACGAGATCGGGCTGCCGCTGACCGCGCTCAGCGCCGACGAGGGCACCCGGCACCTGGTGCTGGAGATGGGCGCCCGCGGCATCGGCCACATCGCCTACCTGACCGGGCTCACCCCGCCCCGGATCGGCCTGGTGCTCAACGTGGGCAGCGCGCACATCGGCGAGTTCGGCGGCCGCGAGCAGATCGCGCAGGCCAAGGGCGAACTCGTGGAGGCGCTGCCGGCCGAGGCCGAGGGCGGCGTCGCCGTGCTCAACGCCGACGATCCGCTGGTGAGTGCCATGCGCACCCGAACCAAGGCGAAAGTGGTGACCTTCGGCGAAGCCCCCGAAGCGGACGTACGCGCCGAGAACGTGACGCTGGGCGCCGACGGCCGGCCCCACTTCACGCTGCGCACACCCTCCGGGTGCGCCGAAGTGACCTTGCGCCTGTACGGTGAGCATCACGTGTCGAACGCGCTCGCCGCGGCCGCCGTCGCCCGTGAACTCGGCATGCCTGTCGAGGAGATCGCCACCGCGCTCTCCGCGGCCGGCACGCTCTCGCGCTGGCGGATGGAGGTCACCGAGCTGCCCGACGGCGTGACGGTCATCAATGACGCCTACAACGCGAACCCGGAATCCATGAGGGCAGCCCTGCGGACACTCGCGGCGATGGGCAGCTCCGCACAGGCTCGGGGGGGCCGTACGTGGGCGGTGCTGGGCAAGATGGCCGAACTCGGTGAGCAGTCGCTCGCGGAGCACGACGCGGTGGGGCGGCTGGCCGTCCGACTCAACGTCAGCAAGCTCGTGGCCGTCGGCGGCACGGAAGCCGCATGGCTGCAAATGGGCGCCTACAACGAGGGTTCGTGGGGTGAGGAGTCGGTGCACGTGTCCGACGCGGAGGCGGCGGTCGACCTGGTACGCGCAGGGGCGCGGCCGGGAGATGTCGTGCTGGTCAAGGCATCGAGGTCGGTCGGACTTGAGTCCGTCGCCCTCGCGCTGATCGAGGCCGGCGGCGGCGCCGACGGCCCGGGAGCGGCCCGCGAGGGTGCCACCCGATGAAGCAGATCCTCGTCTCCGGCGTCCTGGGACTGTTCCTGTCGCTGTTCGGCACCCCCCTGCTGATCCGCCTGCTGGCCCGCAAGGGCTACGGGCAGATGATCCGGGACGACGGCCCGAAGACCCACCACAGCAAGCGCGGCACGCCCACCATGGGCGGTATCGCGTTCATCCTGGCCACGGTGATCGCGTATGTGGTCACCAAGCTGGCCACCGGTGACAAGCCCACCGTCTCCGGTGTGCTGGTGCTGTTCCTGACCGTCGGCATGGGCCTGGTCGGCTTCCTCGACGACTACATCAAGATCGTCAAGCAGCGCAGCCTGGGCCTGCGGGCCAAGGCGAAGATGGCCGGCCAGCTCATCGTCGGCATCGGCTTCGCGGTGCTCGCGCTGAACTTCCACGACTCGCGCGGCCAGACCCCGGCGTCCACGAAGCTCTCCTTCACCTCGGACTTCGGCTGGTCGATCGGCCCGGTCATCTTCGTGATCTGGGCGCTGTTCATGATCCTGGCGATGTCCAACGGCGTGAATCTCACCGACGGCCTCGACGGCCTGGCCACCGGCGCGTCCGTGATGGTCTTCGCCGCCTACACCGTCATCGGCGTGTGGCAGCACGGCGAGTGGTGCGGTGCCCCGGTCAGTGCCAACGGCGCGTGTTACGAGGTGCGCGACCCGCTCGACCTGGCCGTGGTGGCCGCCGCGCTGATGGGCGCCTGCTTCGGCTTCCTGTGGTGGAACACCTCGCCGGCGAAGATCTTCATGGGCGACACCGGCTCGCTCGCCCTCGGCGGGGCGCTGGCCGGTCTGGCGATCTGCTCGCGCACCGAGTTGCTGATGGCCATCCTGGGCGGCCTGTTCGTCCTGATCACCATGTCCGTGGTCATCCAGGTCGGGTCCTTCCGCCTCACCGGCAAGCGGGTCTTCCGCATGGCGCCCCTGCAGCACCACTTCGAACTCAAGGGCTGGAGCGAGGTCCTGATCGTGGTCCGGTTCTGGATCATCCAGGGCATGTGCATGGCCGTCGGCCTCGGCCTGTTCTACGCGGCCTGGGTGGCGGCGTCGTGACGGGCACTCAGCCCGGCGCCGGCGGCCCGGCCGGGTCCGAGCAGAGCCCGGCCAGGACCGAGGACGGCCCGGCCCGGTTCGACGACCCGGCCGACTTCAAGGACGCCCGGGTCACCGTCGCCGGGCTCGGTGTCTCCGGGGTGCCCGCGGCGAAGGCGCTGCACCACCTCGGCGCCCGCGTCACCGTGGTCAACGGCCCGGCCGGCGACAAGCAGCACGCCGAAGCGGCCGAACTGGAGGCGCTCGGCATCGCCGTACGCCTCGGCGACGCCGACACCCTCCCCGACGGCACCAACCTGGTCGTCACCACCCCCGGCTGGAAGCCGTCCAGTCCGCTGTTCGCGGCGGCCGGGGCCGCGGGCGTGCAGGTGTGGGGCGACGTCGAACTCGCCTGGCGGCTGCGCGGACCCGGCGCGGCACCGTGGCTGGCCATCACCGGCACCAACGGCAAGACCACCGCCACCCGCATGCTCGCCGCGATCCTCACCGCGGCGGGCCTGCGCACCGCGGCCGTCGGCAACATCGGCGTCTCGCTCTTCGACGTCATCCTCGGCGACCAGGAGGGCGGTCCTTACGACGTCCTCGCCGTCGAACTGTCCAGCTACCAGCTCCACTGGGCGCCGAGCATCCGCCCGCACTCCGCGGCAGTGCTCAACCTCGCGCCCGACCACCTCGACTGGCACGGCTCGATGGCCGCGTACGCCGCGGACAAGGGCCGGATCTACACGGGCAACCAGGTCGCCTGCGTGTACAACACCGCCGACCCGGAGACCGAGCGGCTGGTGCGCGAGGCCGACGTCGAGGAGGGCTGCCGGGCGATCGGCTTCACCCTCCAGGCGCCCACGCCCTCGCAGTTCGGCGTGGTCGACGGCATCCTGGTGGACCGCGCGTTCGTCGAGGACCGGCAGCATCAGGCGCAGGAACTCGCCGAGGTCGCGGACGTCCGCCCGCCCGCGCCGCACAACATCGCCAACGCGCTGGCCGCAGCCGCGCTCGCCCGCGCCTACGGGGTCCGGCCGGATGCCGTCCGCGAAGGGTTGCGGGCCTTCCGGCCCGACGCCCACCGCATCGCCGAGGTCGCCGTCGTCGACGGCGTCACCTACGTCGACGACTCCAAGGCCACCAACACGCACGCCGCCGAGGCGTCGCTGACGTCGTACCCGTCGGTGGTGTGGCTGGCGGGCGGTCTCGCCAAGGGCGCGGAGTTCGACGCGCTGGCCGCGGCGGCCGCCTCCCGGCTGCGGGCGGCGGTCCTGTTCGGCGCCGACCGGGCGGTGATCCGCGAAGCGCTCGCGCGACACGCCCCGCAGGTACCCGTGGTGGAGCTGGAACGGACCGACACTGGGGCGATGTCCGCCGCCGTCGGCACGGCCCGCGACCTCGCCCAGCCGGGCGACACGGTCCTGCTCGCCCCGGCCTGCGCGTCGATGGACATGTTCACCAACTACAACCAGCGCGGTGACGTGTTCGCCGAGGCGGTACGCGCCCTCGCCGCCCGTGGCGGCGGACCGGAGGAGGCCGGCCCGGCCGACCACGGCCGCTGACCCGCGGTCCCGGCTCGGGACGGCGGCCGGCCGTACCCGCGCACCGAGGAGGGGACGCATGCCGCGAGACCGCTTCACCGCCCACGGCGGCGAGGACCGTCCGCCCCCGTCCGGCCGCCGCCAGGCCGACGGCGCGTCCCCGCGTACCCCCGGCCCGGACCGGCTCCCGCCGGCCGGACGCAGCGGCGGCGCGCCGAAGGGCACGCCCGGCGCCCGTGGCACCGATCCGCTGCCGCCGTCCGGTCGTACCGCCTCCGGTGGCGGCCGCGCGGGCGGAGCACGGTCGCCGGGCGAGCGCCCGGCGCCGGATCGCGGCCGGCCGAACGGTGCTGACGGGGCGTCCGGGAACGGCCGCCGGGCCGACGAGGGACGCCGCACCGACCGGGGCCGGCTGTCCGGTGCCGGCGGGATCTCCGACGGCCCCCGGCCTTCCGGCGAGCGCCGGGCCGACCGGGCACCGAGCGCACCGCGCGCGGGCCAGGGCGCCGAGGGCGCGCCCGCGGGTTCCGGGCGGCGGATGCCGTCCCCCGCGGGTCGCGTGCGGCGGGCCGCCGGCGACGGCCCGGCCCCGCGCGGCAACGCTGCCACCGCGGACCAGGGCGGCTCCCGGGCCGCCGCCGCGGAGCGCGCCGCCGTGCGCCGCGCGGCGACGTCCTCGCCGGAGCGCCCGCGCGGCGGCCACGTACCGGCCGCCCGCCCGCCCCGGTTCACGGCCGGCGGCAACCGGCCGCGCGGCAGCGCGCGGCGCGGCGCCGCACGGCTGCCGAAGCAGGTGCGCGACGCGTGGGACCGCCCGCTCACCGCGTACTACGTGATCCTCGGCGCCGGGCTGCTGATCACCGTGCTCGGCCTGGTGATGGTCTACTCCGCGTCGATGATCCAGGCGCTGCGCTACGGCCTGCCGTCGACGTACTACTTCCGCAAGCAGCTGATGGCCGTGGCGATCGGCTCGGTGCTGCTGTACGCGGCGGCGCGGATGCCGATCCGGCTGCATCGGGCGCTGGCCTACCCGCTGCTGCTCGGCGCGGTCTTCCTGATGTGCCTGGTCCAGGTGCCGGGGATAGGGCAGACGGTCAACGGCAACACCAACTGGCTGTCCATCGGCGGCCCGTTCCAGCTCCAGCCCAGCGAGTTCGGCAAGCTCGCCCTGGTGATGTGGGGCGCCGACCTGCTGGCCCGCAAGAACGAGAAGAAGCTGCTCACCCAGTGGAAGCACCTGCTGGTGCCGCTGGTGCCGGTCGCCGTGCTGCTGCTCGGCCTGATCATGCTCGGCGGCGACATGGGCACCACCATGGTGCTCACCGCGGTCCTGTTCGGCCTGCTGTGGCTGGCCGGCGCCCCCACCCGGCTGTTCACCGGTGTGCTGGCCGCGGCCGGCGTGCTGGCCGCGCTCTTCGTGCTGACCAGCCCCAACCGGATGGGCCGGCTGCACTGCATCGCCGCGACCTCACCCGGCGCCAACGACCAGTGCTGGCAGGCCGTGCACGGCATCTACGCCCTCGCGTCCGGCGGCTGGTTCGGCACCGGCCTGGGCGCGAGCGTGGAGAAATGGGGCGAACTTCCCGAGCCGCACACCGACTTCATCTTCGCCGTGACCGGCGAGGAACTGGGCCTGGCGGGCACGCTGTCCGTACTCGCCCTCTTCGCGGCACTAGGCTACGCGGGTATCCGCGTGGCCGGTCGCACGGAGGACCCCTTCGTCAGGTTCGCAGCGGGTGGCGTGACCACCTGGATCACGGTCCAATCCGTGATCAACGTCGGTGCGGTGCTCGGCCTGCTGCCGATCGCCGGTGTCCCGCTCCCGCTGTTCTCCTACGGAGGCTCGGCCCTCCTGCCGACCATGTACGCCGTGGGGCTGCTGATCTCCTTCGCCAGAAGCGAGCCGGCGGCGCGGGCGGCCCTGGCCATGCGGGAGCACAACTCCCTGACCGGGGCGATGAAAAGGACGATGCGACGGCGTACCGGAAGGCGGCCGTCGGGAGAGCGGTGAATGACGGTGCATGTCGTACTCGCCGGTGGGGGGACCGCCGGCCACATCGAGCCGGCGCTCGCGCTCGCCGATGCCCTGCGCAGGCAGGACCCGACCGTGGGAATCACCGCACTGGGCACCGAGCGCGGCCTGGAGACCAGGCTCGTGCCCGAGCGGGGCTACGAACTCGCCCTCATCCCCGCGGTCCCGCTGCCGCGCCGGCCCACCCCCGAACTGATCACCGTCCCCGGTCGGCTGCGCGGCACCATCAAGGCCGCCGAGCAGATCCTGGAGCGCACCAAGGCCGACTGCCTGGTCGGCTTCGGCGGCTATGTCGCCCTGCCCGGCTACCTCGCCGCCAAGCGCCTCGGCGTGCCGATCGTCGTCCACGAGGCCAACGCCCGGCCGGGCCTGGCCAACAAGATCGGCTCCCGCTACGCGCACACCGTGGCCGTCTCCACCCCTGACAGCAAGCTGCGCGACTCGCACTACATCGGCATCCCGCTGCGCCGCTCCATCGCCACCCTCGACCGCGCCGCCGCCCGCCCCGAGGCCCGGCACGCGTTCGGCCTCGACCAGAACCTGCCGACGCTGCTGGTCTCCGGCGGCTCCCAGGGCGCCCGGCGGCTCAACGAGGTGGTGACCACGGTCGCCCCGCGGCTCCAGCAGTCCGGGGTGCAGATCCTGCACGCGGTCGGCCCGAAGAACGAACTGCCGCAGTCCGACAACATGCCCGGCATGCCGCCGTACCGTCCGGTGCCCTACCTCGACCGGATGGATCTCGCCTACGCCGCCGCCGACATGATGCTGTGCCGGGCCGGCGCGATGACCGTCGCCGAACTCTCCGCGGTGGGGCTGCCCGCGGCGTACGTGCCGCTGCCGATCGGCAACGGCGAGCAGCGGCTCAACGCGCAGCCGGTGGTCAAGGCGGGCGGCGGCGTGCTCGTGGACGACGCGGAGCTGACGCCGGACTGGGTGCTGGGGAACGTCCTTCCCGTCCTCACCGACCCGCACCGGCTGTACGACATGTCCCGCGCCGCCGCGGAGTTCGGCCGCCGCGACGCGGACGAGCTGCTGATGCGAATGGTCTACGAGGCGATCGCCGCCCGGCGGTAACGGGGACTCTCGCGGCGGGTTGCCGTACCCGCGGGCGAACCCGTTGCAGGATAGGAGCACCATCGCCCACTCCGGAGGCCGAGATGACCCGACTGGCAGCGCCCGGCGCGAGCCGCGTGCGGGGCGGCCCGCTCCGACCGTCACCTCGGCCACCCCGCGGCACGGCGCGCCGCAGGCGGAACGTACTGCTGCTCGCGCTGGTCGCGTTGACCGTGGTCGGCGGGGGCGGCGGCTACCTCGTGTACGGCTCTCCGCTGCTGCGGGCCGAACGCGTCAAGGTCACCGGCAACTCCGTATTGACCGATGATCAGATCGTCAGCGCGGCGAAAGTCCCGCTCGGCGGCGCCCTGTTCTCCGTGGACACCGGCGCCGTCGGCAAACGGCTCACCGCCGCGCTCCCGCGAATCGACCACGTGGACGTGGACCGCTCCTGGCCGCACACCGTAAAGCTGCGGATCGTCGAACGGACCCCGTCGGCGGTGCTCAAGGACGGCACCCGCTACACCGAAGTCGACCGCGGCGGCGTGCGATTCGCCACCGTCGACCGGGCGCCGCGCGGGGTGCCGCTGGTGCAGTTGACCGACCCGCAGGCCGCGAGCGTTCGCCAATTCGGCACAAAGGGACTGCTGCGCGCCGCCATTGCCGTCTCGGCCGAGTTGCCGCAATCCCTCAGTGGCCACGCCACCGCGATCCGGGTGCGTTCCTACGACGGCATCACCGTCGAACTCTCCGGCGGGCGCGAGGTGGTGTGGGGGAGTTCCGAGAACGGCGCACGCAAGGCGCGCACGCTCACCGCGCTGATGAAGGCGCAGCCGGACGCGACGCACTACGACGTCAGTGCGCCCACCGCCCCTGCTGCTTCCGGGAGTTGACGGCTGCGAGGCCAGCCGCGACAAGGCGTTCGCACCCGGCTGCGCGAAGGACGGCGTGATCACATAGGGTGAAAAGAAAAACGGGAGGTTCGGCGTGTTCGTTGAACCGCCACCGCTTGTCGACTTAGTGTCTCGTCCCAAGGGAACACATGGGACTGGCGTACTGGTAACCCTAAACCTCAGGGTTAGGGTTCGGAACGGCACCGGCGAGCGTACCGACCGTCCCACACGATTCGTAACTCGAGGCGAGAGGCCTTCGACGTGGCAGCACCGCAGAACTACCTCGCAGTCATCAAGGTCGTCGGCATCGGCGGCGGTGGCGTCAACGCCATCAACCGGATGATCGAGGTCGGTCTCAAGGGCGTCGAGTTCATCGCGATCAATACCGATGCGCAGGCCCTGCTCATGAGCGACGCCGACGTCAAGCTGGACGTCGGCCGCGAACTGACCCGGGGCCTCGGCGCCGGCGCCAACCCCGACGTCGGCCGCAAGGCCGCGGAGGACCACCGCGAGGAGATCGAAGAGGTGCTCAAGGGCGCCGACATGGTCTTCGTCACCGCGGGCGAGGGAGGAGGCACCGGCACCGGCGGCGCCCCCGTCGTGGCCAACATCGCCCGCTCGCTGGGCGCGCTCACCATCGGCGTGGTGACCCGCCCCTTCACCTTCGAGGGCCGCCGCCGCGCCAACCAGGCCGAGGACGGCATCGCCGGCCTGCGGGAGAACGTCGACACGCTGATCGTGATCCCCAACGACCGGCTGCTGTCGATCTCCGACCGCCAGGTGAGCGTGCTGGACGCCTTCCGCTCCGCGGACCAGGTGCTGCTCTCCGGCGTGCAGGGCATCACCGACCTGATCACCACCCCCGGCCTGATCAACCTCGACTTCGCCGACGTCAAGTCGGTGATGTCCGAGGCGGGTTCCGCGCTGATGGGCATCGGCTCCGCCCGCGGCGACGACCGCGCGGTGGCGGCCGCGGAGATGGCGATCTCCTCGCCGCTGCTGGAGGCGTCCATCGACGGCGCCCGCGGTGTGCTGCTCTCCATCTCCGGTGGCTCCGACCTCGGCCTGTTCGAGATCAACGAGGCGGCCCAACTGGTCAGCGAGGCCGCCCACCCCGAGGCGAACATCATCTTCGGCGCGGTCATCGACGACGCCCTCGGCGACGAGGTGCGGGTGACCGTCATCGCGGCCGGCTTCGACGGCGGCCAGCCGCCCACCAAGGGCAGCCGGGAAAAACTGGTCGGCGGCTACACCGGCCGTGACGACTCGTCGGGCTCGTCGTCCGGCACCCCGACCGGTTCGTCCGGCGCCGGTGCCGGACGGGGCGCCGGCTCCGACGCGGGCCGGCTGACCCCGTCGTTCACCGGTATCGGCAGCGTGCCGGCGCCGGTCGAGCGGGAGCCCGAGCCGGACAGCGAGCCGGTCGCCGAGAACCCCGGCACCCCGTCCGGCCCGCTGGTCCCGCCGGCCCGGCCGTACCAGGACCCGGCCGTCGAGGAACTCGACGTTCCCGACTTCCTGAAGTGACCGCCCGGAAGTGATAGGGCACAGCACGGCAGTGGACGGCGCGCACTTCGCCTTCACCGACAGGTGGGGCGGGGTGAGCGCCGTTCCGTATGACAGCCTCAACCTCGGTGGCGCGGTGGGCGACGACCCGGCCGCGGTCCGGGCCAACCGGGAGCGCGCCGCGCGGGCGCTCGGCCGCGACGCGGACCGGGTGGTGTGGATGCACCAGGTGCACGGCCGCGACGTCGTGGTCGTCGACGCACCCTGGGGCGAGAGACCGGTCCCGGCGGCCGACGCCGTCGTCACCACCCGCGCGGACCTGACCCTCGCGGTGCTCACCGCCGACTGCGTACCGGTGTTGCTCGCCGACCCCGCCGCCGGCGTGGTCGCCGCCGCGCACGCCGGACGGCCCGGACTGGTGGCCGGCGTGGTGCCGGCCGCGGTCGGCGCGATGGTCGCGGCCGGCGCGCGGCCGGAGCGGATCAGCGCGCTGCTCGGCCCCTCGGTGTGCGGTAAGTGCTATGAGGTGCCCGCCGCGCTCCGGAGCGAGGTCGCGTCCGCCGTACCCGAGTCGTACGCCGAGACGAGTTGGGGCACGCCCGCGCTCGATGTGAGCGCCGGCGTGATCGCCCAACTCGCGCGCTGCGGCGTACGGGTGATCGAGGGTCCGACGGTCTGCACGCGGGAGTCCGCCGACCACTTCTCGTACCGCCGCGACCGCACCACCGGCCGGCTGGCGGGCTACGTCTGGCGCGACGGCGGGCCGGACGGCACGGCCGCCGCGGCGCCGGAACGGACCGGGTGAACGGGCGTGTCGAGCAGAGCCGAAGAGATCGCCGCGAACCTGGCGGTGGTACGGGAACGGATCGCGCGCGCCTGCGAGGCGGCCGGCCGGAGCCGTGACGAGGTCACCCTGATCGTGGTGACGAAGACCTACCCGGCCGAGGACGTCCGGGTGCTGTCCGGCCTCGGTGTGCGGCAGGTCGCGGAGAACCGCGACCAGGATGCCGGACCCAAGGCCGCCGCATGCGCCGACCTCCCGCTGACCTGGCACTTCGTCGGCCAGTTGCAGACCAACAAAGCGCGCTCCGTGGTCCGTTACGCTGACCACGTGCACTCCGTCGACCGTCTTCGCCTGGTCACCGCACTGTCCGCCGCGGCCACCGCCGCGGGAAGACGGCTCGGTTGCCTGGTGCAGGTCGCCCTCGACGCCGAGTCCGGCGACCGGGGCGAACGCGGCGGGGTGGCACCCGACGCGGTGGGCCCGCTGGCCGACGCGATCGCCGCCGCCGACGGGCTGCGGCTCGACGGTGTGATGACGGTCGCGCCGCTGGCGGGGGCGTACGCGGGTCAACCCCGCGCGGCCTTCGATCGGTTGGCGGAAATCTCATCCCGCCTGCGCGAGACGCATCCGGCTGCGAACATGGTCTCGGCAGGGATGAGTCAGGATCTGGACGAAGCGGTGGCCGCCGGAGCGACACATGTACGCGTCGGTACGGCGGTACTCGGAGTCCGTCCCGGGCTCCGGTAACGTCACCAAACAAGTCGGACCACAGCATAAATATGGTGTGGCGGCCGCCCCGAGCGGCGGCCGCGGACCGAACCCCGCTGAGAGGACGCAGAGCATGGCCGGCGCGATGCGCAAGATGGCGGTCTACCTCGGTCTCGTGGAGGACGACGGATACGACGGACCGGGGTTCGACCCCGACGACGAGTTCGAGCCCGAGATGGCCACGCCGCCCAGCGGCCGGGCCGACCCGGAGCCCGAACGCGCCGCCGCTCGTAGGCCGCACAGCCAGCACGTGCCGCCGAGCCCGCAGCCGCAGGACGACCCCCCGCGGCTGGTGCATGCCCCGGCGCCGCGCGAACCGCGGATCGCCCCAGTGGCATCCATCACACCCGAACGTCAGAACCTGGAGAAGAACGCACCGGTGATCATGCCCAAGGTCGTGTCAGAGCGGGAACCGTACCGGATCACCACGCTGCATCCCCGGACCTACAACGAAGCCCGTACCATCGGGGAACACTTCCGTGAAGGCACCCCGGTGATCATGAACTTGACCGAGATGGACGACACCGACGCGAAGCGACTTGTCGACTTTGCCGCCGGTCTGGTCTTCGGCCTGCACGGCAGCATCGAGCGGGTGACGCAGAAGGTCTTTCTGCTCTCGCCTGCTAACGTCGATGTCACGGCGGAGGACAAGGCTCGCATCGCCGAGGGTGGGTTCTTCAACCAGAGCTAGCCTGAACCTGGTCTGACCAGGCAGAACGCAACCGCACGACATGTAGGACCCGGCCGGCAGGCCGATGGATGAGCAGGGGAGAGGGAAGCGCGATGAATGTCGCACTCCAGGTGCTGTACATCGCGCTGTACGTCTTCCTGTTCGTGCTCATCTTCCGATTGGTGATGGATTACGTCTTCCAGTTCGCCCGTTCGTGGCACCCTGGGAAGGCGATGGTGGTCATCCTGGAAGCCACCTACACTGTCACCGATCCGCCACTTAAGCTTCTGCGGCGTTTCATCCCGCCGCTACGTCTCGGGGGCGTGGCGCTCGACCTGTCCTTCTTCGTATTGATGATCATCGTGTTCATCCTGATCTCCGTCGTAGGGGGTTTGATGTGAACGGTGTGGGCTCCCGATATGTCGACGATCACGTTGAGGTGAAGAGATGCCGCTGACCCCCGAGGACGTTCGGAACAAGCAGTTCACGACCGTCCGCCTCCGAGAGGGCTATGACGAGGATGAGGTCGACGCCTTCCTCGACGAGGTGGAGTCGGAACTGACCCGACTGCTCCGCGAGAACGAGGACCTGCGGGCCAAGTTGGCCGCGGCGACTCGGGCCGCCGCTGCCAACCAGCAGCCGCAGAACATGCGCAAGCCGGAGCAGCAGGATCGTCCGGTCCCCGCCGCCATATCCGGACCGCAGCCGGTGCAGCAGCAGATGCCGCAGCAGCAGATGGGCCCGCCCCAACTGCCGGGTGGCGCACCGCAGCTGCCGGCTGGACCGAGTGGGCAGCAGCAGCACGGCCCCGGCCCGGGCCAGATGGGGCAGATGGGGCAGCACCCCATGCAGCAGCAAGGCCCCGGCCCGATGGGCCAGATGGGCCAGCACCCGATGCAGCAGCAGGGGCACCCCATGCAGCAGCAGGGTCCTGGTGGCATGCAGGGTCCCGGTGGTCCGGGTATGCAGGGGCCTGGTGGTCCCGGCGGTCCGGGCATGCAGGGCGGCCCCGGCCCGATGGGCCAGCACCCGATGCAGCAGCAGGGCCCCGGTGGCGACAGCGCCGCCCGCGTCCTCTCGCTCGCCCAGCAGACCGCCGACCAGGCGATCGCCGAGGCGCGGTCCGAGGCCAACAAGATCGTGGGCGAAGCGCGCAGCCGCGCCGAGGGCTTGGAGCGGGACGCCCGCGCCAAGGCCGACGCGCTGGAGCGGGACGCCCAGGAGAAGCACCGCGTGGCCATGGGCTCCCTGGAGTCCGCGCGGGCGACGCTCGAGCGCAAGGTCGAGGACCTGCGCGGGTTCGAGCGGGAGTACCGCACCCGGCTGAAGTCCTACCTGGAGTCGCAGCTGCGCCAGTTGGAGAACCAGGCGGACGACTCGCTCGCCCCGCCGCGGACCTCCCCGCCGGCGCCGTCGCTGCCCTCCGCGCCTTCCATGGGCGGCAGTTCCATGGGTGGTGGCGGTTCCATGGGCGGCAGCAACTCCATGGGCGGGATGGCGCCCGCGGGTGCCGGAGCGATGGGCCACGGCGGTTCCGGTGGGCCTTCCTACGGAGCCGGCGCCGCGCAGAACGGCTCCATGGGCGGCGGGCACACACCCGGGCCCACGTATGGTGGCCAGCAGCAGATGTCTCCCGCGATGACGCAGCCGATGGCTCCGGTACGGCCGCAGGGGCCACAGCCGTTGCAGCAGGCACCGACGCCGATGCGAGGGTTTCTGATTGACGAGGACGACAACTAGGACGTTCTCCACCCAGCACGACGAAGGTCCGGGCCCCCGGGGAAACATTTCCCCAGCGGGGCCCGGACCTTTCCCTGCCCGTCTGCCCGTCTGCCTGCCTGCCCGTCGGTCCCTCAGGGTGCCCCTGCCGGGGCGGGGTTGCCCCGACCGGCGACGGCACCCCGGGGCGGGGGCACCCTCATCCGTGAGGGCGCCCCCGCCCGTTCGCGGCTAAGCCGTGTTTTGGAAGTAGCGCCGTTCGCCCGAAGGGCGGGGCCCGTGGCGTCTGGTGCTCCCCCACAGCCTTCGGCGTGGGGGTGCCCCCAGATCGCAAGGCGGAGGGTTGCCCTCGTAGTGGGCCTACTCGGACAAGCCCGACAACGCAGCGAGCGCGCGTACCAGGCGCCACGGGGCAGGCGGGACTTCCAAAACACGGCCTAGGCCCTCCGCAGGGTGAACGTGAGCGACAGGCCCTCGTCCGTGAAGGCGGGGCCGGACTCGGGGGCGGGGGCGCCCTGGGAGAAGTCGGTGGCCAGGACCTCCTCGGAGATCAGGGAGCCGTGGGCGTCGAGAGCCCCCGTGACCTCGGGGTCGGTCGAGGTCCAGCGGATCTCGACCCGGTCCGCCACGTCGAACCCCGACTGCTTGCGCGCCTCCTGGATGAGCCGGATCGCATCGCGGGCGAGCCCGGCGAGCCGCAACTCGGGCGTGATCGTGAGGTCGAGCGCCACGGTCGCACCGGAGTCCGACGCGACGGACCACCCCTCGCGAGGAGTCTCCGTGACGATGACCTCCTCCGGGGAGAGCGGGACGCTCTCCCCGTCGACCTCGACACTCGTGGTGCCGCTCTCCCGCAACTGCGCCGACAGGACACTCGCGTCGGCGGCGGCGACAGCGGCCGCGACCGCCTGGACCCCCTTGCCGAACCGCTTGCCCAGCGCACGGAAGTTGGCCTTGGCACTGGTGTCGACCAGGGACCCGCCCACCTCGGAGAGGGACGCGAGCGAGGAGACGTTCAGCTCCTCCGCGATCTGGTCGCGCAGTTCGGACGGCAGCGTCGCGAAACCGCTCGCCGCCACGAGCGCGCGGGACAGCGGCTGCCGGGTCTTCACCCCGGACTCCGCGCGGGTGGCGCGGCCGAGTTCGACCAGCCGGCGGACCAGCCGTACCTGCTCGGACAGCGCCGGGTCGATCCGCGCGGCGTCGGCCACCGGCCACTCGGCGAGGTGGACCGAGTCGGGGGCGTCGGGCACCACCGGGACCACCAGGTCCTGCCAGACCCGCTCGGTGATGAACGGCACGAGCGGCGCCATCAGCCGGGTGAAGGTCTCCAGCACGTCGTGCAGGGTGCGCAGCGCGGCCGCGTCGCCCTGCCAGAACCGCCGCCGGGAGCGCCGTACATACCAGTTGGACAGGTCGTCGACGAAGGCGGACAGCAGCTTGCCGGCCCGCTGGGTGTCGAAGTCCTCCAGCGCGGCGGTGGTGTCGCGGACCAGCGCGTTGAGCTCGCCGACCAGCCAGCGGTCCAGCAGCGGCCGGTCCGCCACCGCCGGGTCGGCCGCGGACGGCGCCCAGCCGGAGGTGCGGGCGTACAGCGCCTGGAAGGCGACCGTGTTCCAGTAGGTGAGCAGCGTCTTGCGGACCACCTCCTGGATGGTGCCGTGCCCGACCCGGCGGGCCGCCCACGGCGAGCCGCCCGCGGCCATGAACCAGCGCACCGCGTCGGCGCCGTGCTGGTCCATCAGCGGGATCGGCTCCAGGATGTTGCCGAGGTGCTTGGACATCTTGCGGCCGTCCTCGGCGAGGATGTGGCCGAGGCAGACCACGTTCTCGTACGAGGACCGGTCGAAGACCAGGGTGCCGATGGCCATCAGCGTGTAGAACCAGCCGCGGGTCTGGTCGATCGCCTCGGAGATGAACTGCGCGGGGTAGGTGCGCTCGAAGATCTCCTTGTTGCGGTACGGGTAGCCCCACTGCGCGAACGGCATCGACCCGGAGTCGTACCAGGCGTCGATCACCTCGGGCACCCGGGTCGCGGTCTGCCCGCACTCCGGGCAGGGGAAGGTGACCGCGTCGATGTACGGGCGGTGCGGGTCGAGGCCGGACTGGTCGGTGCCGGTCAGCTCGGTGAGGTCGGCGCGCGAGCCGGCGCAGGTGAGATGGCCGTCGGCGCAGCGCCAGATGGGCAGCGGGGTGCCCCAGTAGCGGTTGCGGGACAGCGCCCAGTCCACGTTGTTGTCCAGCCAGTCGCCGTAGCGGCCGTGCTTGACGGTCTCCGGGTACCAGTTGGTGCGCTCGTTCTCCCGCAGCAGCGCGTCCTTGACCGCGGTGGTGCGGATGTACCAGGACGGCTGGGCGTAGTAGAGCAGCGCGGTGTGGCAGCGCCAGCAGTGCGGGTAGCTGTGCTCGTACGGCAGGTGCCGGAAGAGCCTGCCGGCCGCGTCGAGTTCGGCGACCAGCGTCTCGTCGGCCTTCTTGAAGAAGACCCCGCCGACCAGTGGCACGTCCGGCTGGAAGGTGCCGTCCGGGCGGACCGGGTTGACCACCGGCAGGCCGTACGCGCGGCAGGTCCTGAGGTCGTCCTCGCCGAACGCGGGGGACTGGTGCACCAGCCCGGTGCCGTCCTCGGTGGTGACGTACTCGGCGTTGACGACGAAGTGCGCGTCGGGGATGTCCACGTAGTCGAACGGGCGCTGGTACGTCCAGCGCTCCATCTCGCGGCCGGTGAAGGTCTGCCCGGTCGTGGTCCACCTTTCGCCGAGCGCCTTGCCGAGCAGAGGTTCGGCGACGACCAGCCGCTCGGTGCCGTCGGTGGCCACCACGTACGTCACGTCGGGGTGCGCGGCGACCGCCGTGTTGGAGACCAGGGTCCAGGGGGTGGTCGTCCACACCAGGAGGGCGGCCTCGCCGGCCAGCGGGCCGGAGGTGAGCGGGAAGCGCACGTAGACCGAGGGGTCGACGACCGTCTCGTAGCCCTGCGCGAGTTCGTGGTCGGACAGCCCGGTCTGGTCGCGCGGGCACCAGGGGGCGACCCGGTAGTCCTGCACCAGCAGGCCCTTGTCGAAGATCTGCTTGAGCGACCACCACACCGACTCGATGTACTGGGGGTCCATGGTGCGGTAGGCGTCGTCGAGGTCCACCCAGTAACCCATGCGCGTGGTCAGCTCGGTGAAGGCGTCGGTGTGGCGGGTCACCGACGCGCGGCACTTCGCGTTGAACTCCGCGATGCCGTACTTCTCGATGTCCTGCTTGCCGGTGAAGCCCAGTTCCTTCTCCACCGCCAGCTCGACCGGCAGGCCGTGGCAGTCCCAGCCGGCCTTGCGGGTCACGTGGTGGCCCTGCATGGTCTTGAAGCGCGGGAAGACGTCCTTGAAGACGCGCGCCTCGATGTGGTGGGCGCCGGGCATGCCGTTGGCGGTCGGCGGGCCCTCGTAGAAGACCCAGTCCGGGCGGCCCTCGGACTGCTGGACCGAGCGGGCGAAGGTCTTCCGCTCGCTCCACAGCTCCAGCACCTCGTGTTCGAGGGCGGGCAGGTCGACCTGTGCGGGCACCTGGCGGTACTGCGGCTGGCGCGGCTGGCTCATCAGGGTTCTTCCTCCGGCGGACGCTTGTCGCTTGTCGCGTTCTTCCGTCGGAGGGACGAGAGCCTGTGCCGGCGCTCCCGCGGTACCACCCTCCTTGGCGGTGTGCCGGGCCCGTACGGGACCCACCGCCCCCTCATTGGGGTCGCGAGGCCGGTTCTACCAGCGGACGGGCGTGCTCACCGCACGCTCGTGGGCCTTCTTCCGGCGACTCCGGGGTGATCTTCGCACCGCGCACACCCCCGGGCTTCCACCGTCCCCGGGTCGCTCATGGCTGCGTGCGGCGCTACTCGTCCCATCCACGCCTTTCGCTGCGCCCAGTGTACGGGCCCGCGCGCCGCGCCCGCGCACCGTTTTCCCCCGCCCCGGCCCGGCCGCCGCGCCCGCCTTCTTCCGCCCTCCGGTGGCCTTCCACCTGCCCGCCCCGGACGCCGGATGACCCTAATGGCCGTCTTTGTTCCGGAATGCGGCATGGTTCGCGGGTTACGGCGGAATACCTGACGGTGAGCTGGGCACAACGGATGCAGACCGGTTCCCCGCCGAGGGGTGCCGGTCGGCCCGGCAGCGCGCCCCGTTGCCGCGGATCGATGCCCGATTTACCGTTTCCGGCACGATTCGCGAACGAGATCACTGACGTGAAGGGGTCGCGGCCATGGTCGTGAAGAAGTCCGCCGCCACCGCGGCGGCGGCGAGTGAACCGGCCAAGAAGGCCGCCGGGAAGAAGGCGGCCACGAAGAAGGGCGCGACCGGCACGGAATCGGCGGCGGAGACGCCCGCCGCCCGCTCGGCGAAACGGACCGCGGCCGAGCGGACGGCGAAGAAGAGCGCGGCCGGCGGTGCCCACACCGCGACCCGCCGCACCGGTGGGACCGAGGCTTCTGCGGAGGAGGCGCCGACAGGCGTGGAGGACACAGCCACTGAGGCGACGACGGGGGCGGGGGCGACCGGGACTGCGGCGCGGAAGAAGACGGCCGCGGCGAAGAAGACGGCGGCGAAGAAGTCCGCCGCCAAGAAGTCCGCCGCCAAGAAGGTGCCCGCGAAGAAGACCGCGGCCAAGAAGGCGGCCGGCAAGAAGGCCGCCGCGAAGAAGACTTCGGCAGCTCAGCGGCCGAAAGCCGAAGCGGCGTCCGCCGGCGAGGCTGGGACCAGGAAGACAGGAGCCCGCAAGGTGGGAGCTAAGAAGACGGTGGCCGGGACGGCCGACTCCGCGGTGCCCGCGGCGCGGAACGCGGCGGAGCCGGGCGGCCTCGCGGTGCTGCCCGGCGAGGACCCGTGGACCCCCGAGGAGGTCGAGGAGGCGCGGTCGGAGCTGCTCGCGGAGGTGGAGCGGCTCAAGACGGAGATCGCCTCCTCCGAGGCCGCCGTCGCCGGCCTGCTGCGCGACTCCGGGGACGGCGCGGGCGACGAGGCGGACACCGGGTCCAAGAACATCACCCGCGAGTCGGAGCTGGCGCTCGCCGCGAACACCCGGGAGATGCTCACGCAGGCGGATCATGCGCTGCGCCGGCTCGACGAAGGGACGTACGGGCTCTGCGAGGTCTGCGGCAAGCCGATCGGGAAGGCCCGTATGCAGGCGTTCCCCCGGGCGACGCTGTGCCTCGACGACAAGCAGCGCCAAGAGCGCCGCTGAACGGTGCCCCTGCCCCCCCGGGTGCCCCCGTTCTGTCGGCTCCGGGACCACCTGTCAGTGGGTGGCTTGTCGCGCCCCTTGGTTTGTGCGGCTCCTCCGCGAAGGACGGTGGCCCCCCGGGGGGGCGCGGGGAACTGCGCGACAAGCCCAGTACCGGCCGATGGTCCGGACACTCGCCGCGGGGGCTGGGCCCGCGGGCCTGGCGCGCCATGGTGGTGGCTGAGCGCGCAGTTCTCCCCCCAGAGCTTCGCCTGGGAGGTGCCCCCCCGCGCCCCCGGGGAGGGCTGGCCTTCTTTCGCGGAAGGAGCCGCACAGACCAAGGGGCGCGTGGGGGCACCTCCCAGGCGAGGCTCTGGCGGAGAACGGCGCACCAAGCCGTCCACTGACAGGTGGTCCCGGAACGGACAGTGCGGGGAAGCCCGGGGGGTCGGGGGCCCTTGGTACCCTCGCACGGAGGGTCGGGCACACAAGGCTAGGGACTGACGTGACGGAAGCGGAGCGCACCATCACCACACCGGAGACGCCGGACGCGGAGGCGGGCGCGAAGAAGGACGCGGGCGGGGCCACCGAGGCGGCGCCGGCGCCGCGCGCCAGGCGCCGGGTCGCCGTGCTGATAGGCGTCGCGGCACTGGCGTACCTGCTGGATGTGCTCTCGAAGCTGTGGGTGGTGCACAGCCTGGAGAACCATGATCCGGTCGACATCTTCGGCCACTACCTGCGGCTGGACGCGATCCGGAACGGCGGCGCGGCCTTCGGCATCGGCCAGGGCATGACCGTCGTGTTCACGGTGATCGCCACCGGCGTCATCGTGGTGATCGTCCGTCTCTCCCGCCGCCTGTACAGCGTCCCGTGGGCGATCGCGCTCGGCCTGCTGCTCGGCGGAGCCTTCGGCAACCTCACCGACCGCGTCTTCCGCACCCCCGGCGGGTTCCAGGGCCGGGTGGTCGACTTCATCGCGCCCGAGCACTTCGCGATCTTCAACCTCGCCGACTCCGCGATCACCTGCGGCGGCGTCCTGATCGTGGTGCTCTCCTTCCTGGGTATCGAGCCGGACGGCAAGCGCCAGCAGCGCGACGACTGACCCCGGGCCCGGGACCGTACGGCGTCCCCCCGGCGTCCCCCGGAGACCGCTCGGCGGCCGCCCGGCGTCCGGGCCGCGCCGCGTCCGGCATACTCGACCAGGTGAGTACGCTTCCCGAGGTCCGCTCCCTTCCCGTGCCCGACGGCCTGGAGGGCGAGCGCGTCGACGCCGCCATCGCCCGCATGTTCGGCTTCTCCAGGACGAAGGCCGCCGAACTGGCCGCGGCCGGGAAGGTGTCGATCGACGGGGCAGCGGCGGGCAAGTCCGAGCGGGTGCACGGCGGGGCGTGGCTCGAAGTGGAGATGCCCGCGCCTGCCGCCCCCGTACAGATCGTCGCCGAGCCCGTCGAGGGCATGGAGATCGTGTACGACGACGAGGACGTGGTGGTCGTGGTCAAGCCGGTCGGGGTCGCCGCGCACCCCAGCCCCGGGTGGACCGGAACCACCGTGATCGGCGGGCTGGCCGCCGCCGGGTACCGGATCTCGACGTCGGGCGCCGCCGAGCGCCAGGGCATCGTGCACCGGCTGGACGTGGGCACCTCCGGGCTGATGGCCGTGGCCAAGTCCGAGCGGGCGTACACCCGGCTCAAGCAGCAGTTCCGCGACCGCGTGGTGGACAAGCGCTACCACGCCCTGGTGCAGGGCCACCCCGACCCGATGAGCGGCACCATCGACGCGCCGATCGGCCGGCACCCCACCCACGACTACAAGTGGGCGGTGACCGCCGAGGGCAAGCCGTCGGTGACGCACTACGACCTGATCGAGGCGTTCCGCTCCGCGAGCCTGCTCGACATCAAGCTGGAGACCGGCCGCACCCACCAGATCCGGGTGCACATGGCCGCGCACCGCCACCCCTGCGTCGGCGACCTCACCTACGGGGCCGACCCGACGCTGGCCAAGCGGCTCGGGCTGACCCGGCAGTGGCTGCACGCGGTGCGACTGGGCTTCGAGCACCCCGCGGACGGCGAGTGGGTCGAGTTCGAAAGCACGTATCCCCAAGACCTCCAGGCCGCGCTGGACGTGGTGAGGGCCGACAGCCAGTAACCGCGTGGCAACCTAGCGGCGTGGATCAACTCGCGCTGTTCTTCGCGATCATGCTGGCCGCGATCGTCATGGTGCCCGTGGCCGACCGGGTGGGGCTGCCCTCGCCGGTGCTGATGACCGTGCTGGGCGGCGTGCTGGCGCTGATCCCGCAGGTGCCGAACATCGAGATCAACCCCGAGTTGATCCTGCCGCTGGTGCTGCCGCCGCTGCTGTACGCCTCGGTGCAGCGCACCTCGTGGCGGCAGTTCGCGGCGAACCGGCGGGCGATCTTCCTGCTCGCGGTCGCCCTGGTGTTCCTCACCACCGCGGTGGTCGCGGTCGTCGCCAACGCGGTGGTGCCCGGGATCACGCTGGCCGCCGCCGTCACCCTGGGCGCCCTGGTGGCCCCGCCGGACCCGGTCGCGGCGACCGCGGTGGCCGGCAGCCTCGGCCTGCCCCGCCGGATGATCTCCATCCTCGAAGGCGAGGGGCTGTTCAACGACGTCACCGCGATCGTGCTCTACCACGTGGCGGTCGCGGCGGTGCTCTCCGGCCACTTCTCGCTGCCGCACGCCGTCCTGGAGTTCGTCCTGTCGGCGGTCGTCGCGGTCGCGGTCGGGCTGGTGCTCGGCTGGGGCGCGAACAAGCTGATGGGCGTGGTCGGCGACGCCACCTTGCAGATCGGCCTGTCACTGCTGGTGCCGTTCGCCTCCTACGCGATCGCCGAGGGGCTGCACGGCTCCGGCGTGCTCGCCGTGCTCACCGCGGCGCTCTTCCTCACCGAGTACGCCTTCGAGGCCGACGACGTGACCGCACGGCTGGCCGGCAACACCTTCTGGGAGATCGTCGACACCCTTGTCACCGGGATCGCCTTCGGGCTGATCGGCCTGGAGATGCACCACGTCTTCAGCGCGGGCGCCGGACACTGGGGGCCGATGCTGCGCGACGCCGGGCTGATCGTCGCCGTCGTGGTCGGCGTCCGGCTGCTCTACCTGCTGCCCGCCGCGGCCATCGCCAAGCGGCTGCACACGCTGCGTGACATGGACGAGGACATCCCGCTGACCTGGCGGGAGACGGTCACCATGTGGTGGGCCGGGATGCGCGGGGTGGCCTCCGTCGCCCTCGCGCTGGCGATCCCGCTCACCACGGACCACGGCGACCCGTTCCCCGCCCGCGCCCAACTGCTCTTCATCGCCTTCTCCGTGGTCCTGGTCACCCTCGTGATCCAAGGGCTCACGCTGCCCTGGCTGGTGCGCAGGCTCGGGGTCACCGGGGACATCGAGGTCGAGCACGACCAGGAGCGCGCGCTGGCGCTGCGCGCGATGAAGGCGGCCAGGAAGCGGCTCAAGGAGATCGAGACGGCGGAGGACCTCGACGAGGAACTCGCGGAGATGCTCTACCACCGGGCGATCGACCTCGGGGCCCGTATCTCGCCCGACGTCCTCGACGACGAGCGGCGCGAGAGCCACGCGGGGCGCGCCCGGCGGATCAAAGCGCTGCGCCGCATCCAGGACGACATGCTCTCCGCGGCCCGCCATGAAGTGCTCGCCGCCCGCAGCGAACCCGGGTCCGACCCGGAGATCGTGGATCGCGTGCTGAGGCATCTCGATCTGCGGTCCATGCGAGGGGTGTGACGGGACCCGGCGGGGTGGTGCGCTCTGGCGTTTCCGGACCACCGGGGGAGGTCCCGGGACTACGTGGCGGGGCTGGGCGGGGGGTCGTCCTGCACGCGAATGCTGACGCGGGGGAGCGCGTACGGGTGCTCCGTGCGGAGCCAGTCGATGAGTTGTTCGCGGATGAGGCAGCGGAGCGCGAAGATGTCGCCGGCGTCCTTGGCGGTGGCGACGGCGCGCACCTGGACGGTGGTGGGGGTGGTGTCGAGGACGACCAGGCTCCAGGCCCGGTGGTCCCACTCGGCGGCCTGCTCCAGTATCTCCAGCAGGCGCTTGCGCATGAGGTCGACGGGCGCGGAGTGGTCGAGGTGGAGGAGGACCGCGCCGGTCATCCGGGGGTCTCCGCGCGACCAGTTCTCGAACGGCTTGCTGGTGAAGTACGAGACGGGCATGGTGATCCGGCGCTCGTCCCAGGTCCGTACGCTCAGAAAGGTGAGCGTGATCTCCTCGACCTCGCCCCACTCGCCGTCGACGACCACGGTGTCGCCGATCCGCACCATGTCACCGAAGGCGATCTGGAGCCCGGCGAAGAGGTTGCTGAGGGTGGACTGGGCGGCCACACCGGCGACGATGCCGATGATGCCGGCCGAGGCCAGCACGGACGCGCCGACGGTCCGCATCTCCGGGAAGGTGAAGAGCATCGAGGCGACCGCGATCACGCCGACGATCGCGGTCAGCACCCGCTGGATGAGGGTGAGTTGGGTGCGCAGCCGGCGGATCTTCGGCACGCTGTGCGCGGTGGCGGCATAGCGGGCGTAGGAGGAGTCGATGACGGCGGCCGCGACGCGGACCACCAGCCACGCCGACGCGGCGATCAGCACCAGGGTGAGCGCCTGGCCGATGGCCGCCGCGTGGTCGTCCTCGAAGTGCGCGGCGTGGTAGGCGCCGCGCAGCAGGGCCGTGCAGAGCACCACCTGCGACGGCAGCCGGCAGCGGCGCAGCAGGTCCCACAGCGGGGTCTCCGGGTGCCGCGCGTCGGCCGAGCGCAGCGCCCGGTCGCCCATCCAGCCGACCAGTACCGTCAGCACGACCGCCGCGCCGACCACCACGATCGGCCGCAGCGTGCTCTCCATGCCCACCACCTGCTTCTCTTCCCGTCCGTCGGCAGCCCCGTAAGGCACCTGTGTACGGCGTCCGACCCGCCGCTGGCAACTGGCACCATGGGACCCGTACCCGACGGACCGTGAACGAAGGCCCCTTGTGACATCTGCGACGATCGTGCTGCTGCACTCCACCTACGGGCTGCGGCCCGCCGTACACTCCGCGGCCGAGCGGCTGCGCGCGGCCGGGCACGAGGTGTACGTGCCGGACCTGTTCGACGGGCGGGTGGCGGACAGCGTCGAGGACGGCCGGAAGATCCGCGACGAGATCGGCAACGAGGAGTTGCTGCGCCGGGCGATCGTGGCCGCCGCCCCGCACTCCGAGAAGGGCCTGGTCTACGCGGGGTTCTCGATGGGCGCCGCGCTGGCGCAGAACCTCGCCCTCGGCGACGAGAAGGCCCGCGGGCTGCTGCTCCTGCACGGCACCTCGGACATCGCGGACGACGCGGCCACCGACATCCCGGTGCAGCTCCATGTCGCCGACCCGGACCCCTTCGAGCCGGACGACTGGCTGAACGCGTGGTACCTGCGGATGCGGCGGGCCGGCGCCGACGTCGAGGTCTTCCGCTACCGCGGCGCCGGCCACCTCTACACCGACCCCGATCTCCCCGACTACGACGAGGAGGCCGCGGAGCGCACCTGGCCGATCGCCCTGGACTTCCTCGCGGAGCTGTAGCCGGAGGCCGACGGTGAGGCACTCCTCGGCTGCTTCGTGCGGCCGAGGGGGCTGACTGCGGACCCGGGGGTCGGGCGGCACCGGGCCGCCCGACCCGACCAGGTGCCCGTGCTACTTCAGGTCGGCCTGGATTCCGGCTGTCACGGTCGCGACCGGCACGCCGTTGACGTCCACGTTCTTGCCGTTCACGTGCACCGTCGGGGTGCCGGAGATGCTCTTGTCGTCCAGGAACTTCTCGAACACGGAGCTGGTGTCCATGGCCCACTTGTCGTAGGTGCCCTTCGTCACCGCGTCGGAGAACTTCGTGTTGCCCTTCAGCGCGGGGACCTTCTGCGCGATGGAGATGAGCTTCGCGGGGTCGCTGAAGGTGTCCTTGTTCTCGTCCGGGTGGACGGCCTTGGAGTACAGCAGGGTGTGGAACTGCTCGAACGCGTCCGTCGACACGTTCAGCGCCGCGCCCAGTGCGCTCAGCGCCTGCTTGGAGCCGGTGCCGCCGAGGTTCGTGTCCAGGAACGTGCCGATGTGCAGCACGATCTTGTACTTGCCGTCCTTGACGCCTTGGAGCACGGCCGCGCCGGACTCCTGCTCGTAGGCGGCACAGTACGGGCAGCGCATGTCCTCCCACTCCTCGACCGTGTTCTTGTTGTTCGGGTCGCCGAGGGTGATGACGGTGCCGTTGGTGCCCGAGGTGTTGGCCGGCTTGACCAGGGTGGCCTTCGAGGCGGTCGTCCACTTGCTGGGCTTGCTCGGCTTGTTGGCGTTGTTGACCGCCACGGCTATGCCGCCCGCCGCGGCCAGGACCACGACGACGCCGGCGGCGACGATGATCTGGCGGCGCACCTTCGCGCGCTTGGCTTCCTTCTCGCGCTGGGCGCGCAGCCGCTCGCGCGCGGCGGCCTTGCTCTGCTTGCTGTTCCTGGTGCTCATGGCTGATGTCTCCGGATGAAGAAGTACGCGTGAATGTGGGGGAAGGACGTGCGGGTCGGGCCGGCTGCCTGGTTCAGGCAGCGAGCGCGAGCGGCGGTCCTCGGCGTACGACGGAGTGCAGCAGCGGCCGGGCGGCGAGGTGCGCGACGGCCGGGGTGGCGGGGCGGACCCGGCCGGGGGTGGTGCCCGCCATGGCGCCGATCGCGGCGACCGCGAACAGCAGCGGCCGGAACGCGGCGACGGCCACCGCCCGCAGCACGCGGTGCACCGCGGCCTCACCGCGCCGCAGCCACCAGGACGCGAGCAGGCCGACCGCGACGTGCACGGCCAGCAGCAGCCACGGGAGTGCGGAAGCACCGTGGTGGGAGGTGGCGGCCTGCGCGGGGGAGACGGTGGGAAGCTGCGTGCCGACCTGGCCGCCGTGGCAGACCACCGCCTCGTGCAGCGACCGCCACGAACCGGTGACAGGGCCGCCGTCGGGCCCGTAACAGGACTGCTGGCCGGAGGTGAAGAGGGTGTCCACGGCCAGTTCCAGCGGCACCATCATCCCGCTGATCGCCCAGAAACCGCGCTCGCGGCCACCGAGCGCGTAGGCCAGCCCGAAGACGGCCGCGAAAGCGCCCAGGACGACGGTCAGCGGCAGCGGCTTGTGGGCCATCAGGACGTGCGAGGTGGAGGAGAGCGTGACACAGAGCGCGGCGAACAGAGCGGCACGCGCCGCCCTCAGCCGCGGACGTATCGCGCCCAGGGTCTCCATGGGCACAGAGTGTGCCACGCGAACCTGTATGTGTGACCTAAAGGGCGGACACCAACCGGAGACGATCCGGCCCGGCCGGACGGCACCGCGGGTACGGTGCGCCCGGCCGGGCCGATCGGGACTTACGGTGCGTTCACCGGGTCACGCGACGCCGAGCCAGACGTCGGCGCCGAAGGAGACCTTGATCTCCGAGGCGACCGTGGTGGGGTCGACGAGGAATCCCAGCTCGTACACGGTGGTCTTCTGCGGGCCGGAGACCTTCGCGCGTACCGGGCTCTCGCCGGGGTGGGCGGACAGGATTCGGCGCAGTTCGTTGATCGCGTCGTGCCGAAGGATCTTGTGCTCGCGGAAGGCCAGTTGCACCGGGGGCTTCCCGCCGCTCTCCGCGGAGGACACGTCCAGCTCCGCCAGCTCGGAACCGATGATGTTCATCGTGCCGTCGCGGTCCTGCGCCCGGCCGCTGATCGAGACGACGCTGTCCGGGATGAGCGCGTGACCCACCAGCTGGTAGGTCGCGGGGAAGAAGCACACCTCGATGCTCGCGTCACGGTCCGCGAAGGTGACCGCGGCCCAGGCGTTGCCCTGCTTGGTCATCTTGCGGTCGACCCCGGTGATGAGCCCCGCGACCTTCACCGGCCGTTCCTGGCCGGAGGCCAGCAGCTCGGCGAGCGTGGTGTCGCGGTTGCGCGCGAGGATGTGCTCGGTGCCGTCCAGCGGGTGCGCCGACACGTACAGGCCGAGCATGTCCCGCTCGATGGCGAGGAGTTGCTTGCGGGGCCACTCGGTCTCGGGGATGGCGAAGTCCAGCCCGAAGGTCGGTACGTCCTCGCCGGGGCCGCCCAGGTCCGCGAACAGGTCGGACTGGCCGTACGCCTCGGCCTTCTTGACCGGGACGATCGCGTCGACCGCGTCCTCGAAGACGGCGGACAGGCCCATCCGGGTGTGGCCGAGCGAGTCGAACGCGCCGGCCTTGATCAACGACTCGATGGCCCGCTTGTTCAGGACCGGGATGCTCACCTTGTCCAGGAAGTCGGCGAACGAGGTGAACAGGCCCTTGGACTTGCGCGCCGCGATCAGCGCCTCGATGACGCCCTCGCCCACGTTCCGCACGGACTTCAGACCGAACCGGACGTCCTCGCCGACGGCGGTGAACTCCGCGACCGAGGCGTTCACGTCGGGCGCCAGGACCTGGACGCCGCTCTTGCGGGCGTCGGCGAGGTAGATGGCCGCCTTGTCCTTGTCGTCCCCGACCGAGGTGAGCAGCGCCGCCATGTACTCGGCCGGGTAGTTGGCCTTGAGGTAGGCGGTCCAGAACGACACCAGCCCGTAGCCGGCGGTGTGCGACTTGTTGAACGCGTATCCCGAGAACGGGAGCATCACGTCCCACAGCGCCTTGATGGACTCCTCGGAGTACCCGTTGTCCCGCATGCCGCCGTGGAACTTCTCCCACTCGGCGGCCAGCACCTCTGGCTTCTTCTTGCCCATCGCGCGGCGCAGCAGGTCGGCGCCGCCGAGGGTGTAGCCCGCCAGCTGGCGGGCGATGGCCATGATCTGCTCTTGGTAGATCAGCAGGTGGAAGGTGTTGCCGAGGATCGGCTCCAGCGCGTCCTTCAGCTCCGGGTGGATCGGCTCGACGGCCTGCCGGCCGGTCTTGCGGCTGGCGTAGTTCATGTGCGCGTTGGCCGCCATCGGGCCCGGCCGGTACAGCGCCAGGGCCGCCGCGATGTCCTCGAACCGGCTCGGCTCCATCGCCTTGAGCAGCGTCCGCATGCCGCCGCCGTCGAGCTGGAACACCCCGAAGGTGTCTCCGCGGGCCAGCAGCCCGTAGGTGTTCTTGTCGTCCAGCGGGATGTTCTCGGTGCTGAGGTCGACGCCGCGGTTCTCCCGTACGTTCTGGATCGCCTGGTCGATCACGCCCAGGTTCCGCAGGCCGAGGAAGTCCATCTTGACCAGGCCCATGGACTCGCACGACGGGTAGTCGAACCCCGTGATCTTCGTGCCGTCCTTGCGCATGTGCAGCGGAATGCGGTTGGTCAGCTTGGTCTTCGACAGGATGACCGCGGCCGCGTGCACACCGGTGTTGCGGATCAGCCCCTCGACGCCCTTGGCGCTGTCCACCACCTTCTTGACGTCGGGCTCGTTCTGGTAGAGCGTCCGGATCTCGCCGGCCTCGCCGTACCGCGGGTGCTCGGGGTTGAAGACGCCGTCGATCGGGATGCTCTTGCCCATCACGTCGGCCGGCAGCGCCTTGGTGATGCGCTCGCCGTGCGCGAAGGGGTAGCCGAGAATCCGCGAGGTGTCCTTGATCGCGTTCTTGGCCTTCAGCTTGCCGAAGGTGTTGACCAGCGCGGTGTACTCGTCGCCGTACTTCTCCACCACGTAGGCGACCATCTGGTCCCGCTTGCGGTCGTCGAAGTCGAGGTCGACGTCCGGCGGGTTGATGCGCTCGGGGTTCAGGAACCGCTCGAAGAGCAGGCCGTGCTCCAGCGGGCACAGCTCCGTGATCCTCGTCGCGTAGGCGACGATCGAGCCGGTCGCCGATCCACGGCCGGGGCCGACCGGGATCTTGTTGTCCCGCGCGTGCCGGCAGATGTCCGCGACCACGAGGAAGTACGAGGAGAAGCCCATCGGACCGATGACCTTCATCTCGGTCTCGAAGCGCTCCAGCACCTCCGCGGGGATCGGGTCGCCGTAGCGCATCGCCAGGCCCTTGAGCACCTCCTGGCGCAGCCACGACTCCTGCGTCTCGCCCTCGGGCACGTCGGGGTACTGCGGCATCTCGTCCTCGAGGTCGAAGACCTCGTCGTACGCCTCGATCCGCTCGGCGATCAGCAGCGTGTTGTCGCACGCCTCCGGAAGTTCCTTGAACAACTCCCTCATCTGCGCGGCGGTCTTGAGGTAGTAGCCGGTGCCGTTGAACTTGAAGCGGTTCGGGTCGTCCTTGTTCTTGCCGACCCCGATGCACAGCAGGTTGTCGTGCGCGTCGGCGTGCTCCTCCAGGACGTAGTGCGCGTCGTTGGTCGCCAGCAGCGGGATGTCCAGGTCCTTCGCCAGCCGCAGCAGGTCGTCCCGTACGTTGCGCTCCAGGTCCAGGCCGTGGTCCATCAGCTCAAGGAAGTAGTTCTCCTTGCCGAGGATGTCCTGGTAGTCGGCCGCGACCTTGCGCGCCTCGTCGTACTGGTTCAGCCGCAGCCGGGTCTGGATGGCGCCCGAGGGGCAGCCCGTGGTGCCGATGATCCCGGCCGCGTGCTCGGAGATCAGTTCCATGTCCATCCGCGGCTTGCCCGCGGGGAACTGCCCCGTGTAGCTGGCCTCCGTCGACAGGTAGAACAGGTTGCGAAGGCCCTGGACGTTCCGCGCCCACATCGTCATGTGGGTGAAGCGGCCGCCGCCGGAGACGTCCTTGCTTCCCTCGCCGTCGTCCGACATCGCCCGCTGCCCGCCGGGACCCCAGAACTCCTGCTTCTTGTACCGGCGGTGCGACGGTGCGACGTACGCCTCGATGCCGATGATCGGCTTCACCGCGTCGAAGCCCTTGGCGACCTGCTGGAACTCGTACGCACCGAACATGTTCCCGTGGTCGCTCATGGCGATGGCGGGCATGCCCTGCCGCGCCACTTCGGTGAACATCGGCTTCAGGCGCTGGGCGCCGTCGAGCATCGAGTACTCGGTGTGATTGTGCAGGTGAACAAAGCTGTCGGCCACCGGGCTGGCACCTCCAGGACGATCGCGGGGAAGCCTCCACCCTAGTCGCTCGCCGGGGCGATCCGCCGGTGCATCGCCCGCACCCGGGGGCGGCCGCCGTACCCCGTGCCGGCGGCGCCGCGCCCGCCGCGGTGCCGCGCCGCCCTCCGCCTTTTGGTGCCCGCCCAACTCGTATAACGAGGTGCGGACTTCGCGGGGACGGCGGCGGGACGAACGCGGGGGCGCCCCCCGAAAGGGGCACCCCCGCGTCCGGTAAGTGCGCGTGCGGCGCGATCAGTTGTGGCCGAACTTCTTCTGCTGCTTGCGCGGGGCGTGCGTGCTGGAGGGCATCATGTGCTCCTCGGCCAGGGCGCTCTTGCTGTGCTGCTCCTGGTTCTCGCCCGCCTGGTTCGACCGCTCGTCGTGCTGCTCGCGCTGGGGGCGGTTCTGGTTCTTGTTCTTAGCCACGATCGTGCCTTCCTAGTGAGGGGATGTTGGCCGATGGGCCGCAATCAGACTTACATGTGGGGACGAACGCCGCATTTCGGGCAGTTGGGGGTGTGGGAGGCCGGGAAATACCGCTGACCGCCACGCCGAAGATCGCGTTCGCGGTCATAACCCCCGAGCATTCGGGCACACTCGGGGGAAGCTCAGGGGGCATCCGTGCCGGGGGTCGACCGGAAGAGGTGCAACATGGACCGCTGCGTCGTCCTGGTGGACGCCGGGTATCTGCTGGGCGCAGCGGCGAGCCTGCTGGCCGGCGAACCGTCGCGTTCGAGGATCACGGTTGATCATGCCGCCGTGGTCGCCGGCCTGCGCGAACGCGCCGAACTGGAGACCGGACAGCCGCTGCTGCGGATCTACTGGTTCGACGGCGCACCCGACCGGGTTCCGCAACCCGAGCACCGCCGGCTGCGGGTGATGCCGCGGGTGACGGTCCGGCTCGGCGCCCTCACCCGGACGGACGGCAGGTGGGCGCAGAAGGGCGTCGACGCCGCGATGCACGCCGAACTGTCCGAACTGGCCCGCAACCGGGCCTGCTCCGACGTGGTGCTGGTCACCGGCGACGGCGACCTGCTGCCCGGGATGATGTCGGCCAAGGAACACGGCGTGGCCGTCCACCTGTGGGCCGTGCAGGCCGCCGACGGCGACTACAACCAGTCCGAAGACCTGGTCGCCGAGGCCGACGAGCGGCGGGTGCTGGATCGGGAGTGGATCACCGCGGCGATCCGGGCGAAGGAGATCGCCGGCGCGTGCGGGCCCGCGCCCGGGCCGCGGCCCGGAGTACGCCCGGACATCGCCGCGATCCTGTCCGCGCCGCTGCCGGAGTCCAGCGGCTCGCCGCACCCGGTCCAGGCCCCGGCGAAGAACGGCTCCGCGCCGACCGAGCACCCGGACGACGCCGCGGCGGCCGCCCCGTCCGGCAAGGGGGTGCCCACGCCCAAGGACCTCGCCGACCTCGGCCGCTCCCACGCCGCCGCCCCGCCTGCGGCGCCCGTGGTCCACCCGGCGCCGAGCACCCTGCGGTGGTCCTCCGACAAGGGGTGGACCGACCGGCCCGGCGCCGACCAGCCCGACACCTCCGGGCTGCCGACTCTCGCGCAGCTCACCACGGCGGAGCAGCGGTGGGCCGACCGCGAGGCCGACATCACCGCGGTCAGCGGTGATCCCTACGAGGTGGGGCAGGTGTTCGCCCGGCGCTGGATCGCCCGGGTCAGCGACCCGACCCACCTCCAGCACCTCTCCACGCACTACCCGCGCGTGCCGCACCGGCTCGACGGGGAACTCCTTCGGTACGCCGCTCGCTTCGGGTTGCTGGCGCACAAGGATGACCAGATCGACGAGAATGATCGCTACGCGATCAGGGCGGGGTTCTGGCGCGAGTTCGACGCAGCCGCGACTCCGGATTAGCCCGCAGCATCCGGGGGCGTCTTTCCGTTTGCGGGAGACGGTCACACATGAGGTGGCCCGGCCCGTTGCGGTGGCGCGCCGGGCCGCGGGCCCAGCCCCTGCGGGGGGTTTGCCGGACTACCGGCCGCTGGGTGGTTGGTCGCGCGGTTCCCCGCGCCCCTTGGCGGTTTGCCTTGTCCGCAAGGGCAACCACGGCCCAGCCCCCGCCGGGGGTTTGCCCGGACGCCGGCCGGTGGTGGGCTGGTCGCACGGTTCCCCGCGCCCCTGCTGAGTTGCCCTGGTCCGCAAGGGCAACCGCTGATCGTTGCCGGGGGCGCCGTTGTTTTGCGAAGGGCACCCCGTTTCGTGGGGGGCGGGGCGGAGCGCGTACTCTCGGTGCTCGTGAGGACGGGCACCGAGACACGGGCGAGACCGGCGGTAGCCGCGTGCTCGGTACGCGGACTCGTACGGACGTACCCCGGAGGACGGGGGCGGCGCGGCAGGGACATCCCGGCCGTGCGGGCGAACGACGGCATCGACCTGGACGTCCGCACCGGCGAACTCTTCGGCATCCTCGGCCCGAACGGCGCGGGCAAGAGCACCCTGGTGCGGCAGCTCACCGGCCTGCTGCGGCCGGACGCCGGCAGCATCGACCTGCTCGGGCACGACCTCGTCAGGCACCCCGAACGCGCCGCGCGGCTGATCGGCTACCTCGGCCAGGAATCCACCGCGCTGGACGAGCTGACCGTCGCGCTCGCCGCCGAGACCACCGGCCGGCTGCGCGGAATGGACACGGCCGCGGCCCGCGCCGCCCGTGACGAGGTCCTGGACGAGCTGGGGCTCGGCCCGATAGCGGCCCGCCCGATCAAACGGCTCTCCGGCGGCCAGCGCCGCCTCGCCTGCTTCGCCGCGGTCCTCGTCGGTCCGCGGCCGGTCCTGATCCTGGACGAACCCACCACCGGCATGGACCCGATCGCGCGCCGCGCGGTGTGGGCGGCGGTCGACCGGCGCCGTACCGAGCACGGCGCCACGGTGCTGCTGGTCACGCACAACGTCATCGAGGCCGAGACGGTCCTCGACCGGGTCGCGGTGCTCGACCACGGCCGGGTCATCGCCTGCGACTCGCCCGCCGGGCTGCGCTCCCTCGTCGAGGGCGAGGTGCGGCTGGACCTGGTGTGGCGGCACGAACCGCCGACCGACCTGCCCGCGGTGGCCGCGCTGCGCCTCCTCGCGGAGGTCTCCGGCCGCCGCTGGACGCTGCGGCTGCCGCAGGAGCGGGCCAGGGCGGCGGTCGCGGAGGTCACCGGCGGCCCGGCGTTCGCCGCGCTGGACGACTTCACGCTGGCGATGCCGAGCCTGGAGGACGTGTACCTGGCGCTCGGCGGCAGCAGCGAGGGACTGGTGAAGGTATGACAGTGGTCGCCCCGGTCGGCACCGAGCCCGGCGAGCGGGTCGGCGGCGGCATCGCGCCGCTCGCCCCCAAGGCCCGGCTGTGGCCCGCGCTCGGCGCGGTCTACCGGGCCCAGCTCTCCCGCGCCCGGGTGGCGCGCATCCCGCTGCTGTTCGTCGCCACCTTCCAGTCCATCGGGATCATGGTGATGCTGCGGGGCGTGGTGCACGCCGGCGACGGCGAGGCGGCGCGCTCGGTGGTGGCGGGCTCCAGCGTGCTGGTGGTCGCGTTCGTCGCGCTGAACCTGCTCGCCCAGTACTTCGGCCAGCTGCGCGCCTCCGGCGGGCTCGACCACTACGCGACGCTGCCGGTGCCACCGGCCGCGGTGGTCCTCGGCGCGGCCGGCGCGTACGCCTCCTTCACGGTGCCCGGCACGCTGGTCACCGCGATCACCGGGTGCGTGCTGTTCCATCTCAGCCTGGCCAACCTGTGGGTGCTGGTGCTCGTGGTGCCGCTGGCCGGGGCCGCGATGTCCGGGCTCGGCGCGGCCTTCGGGCTGCTCGCGCCCCGCCAGGAGATCGCCACGCTGCTGGGCCAGCTCGGCATGTCCGCCGCGCTGCTGCTCGGGGTGCTGCCCGCCTCGCACATGCCCGCGCCGATCGGCTGGGCCCGCGACCTGCTGCCGTCCACGTACGGGGTGGAGGCGTTCGCCCGGACCTTCGGGCGCGGCAGCACCGACTGGGGCGCGGTCGCCGGTGACCTGACGGTGTGCGCGGCCGTGGGGGTGGCCTCACTGGCCGTGGCGACCTGGGCGTACCGCAGGGCCGCCTGTCGCTGACCGGCCGGTGGGGCGGTTGCCAGGAACACCTGGCACGATGGCCTGGTGACCGCTCCTCTGACTCCTCCCGAGCCTCCGCACTCCGGGCCCCCGCAGCCCGAGCCCTCGCAGTCCGAGAGCCGGCACGGCCCGCAGAGTCCCGACGGCCCGCGGGGTCCCGAGAGCCCGCGGGGTTCCGACAGCGCGCGGGGTTCCGACAGCGCGCAGAACCACGCGAGTCCGCAGGGCCCGCCCGGCCCGCAGCTCTCGCCGTACCCCGTCGGCGACGGCGCCTCGCTCGCGCCGTACAAGGTCGAGCCGGACCGGGACACGGTGCGCACCGCGCTGCGCAACGGGCTGATCGTCGCCGTCCTCGTCGCGATCTGCGGGATCATCCTCGGGCTGTTCTGGCTGTGGCTGTCGCCGCGGGTGCCGATGGTCTCCGACGGGCAGGCGGTCTACCTCAAGGACACCGAGGGCGAGGAGGCGATAGGCGGCGACGGCACGTTCGTGGTGATCGCGCTGATCCTCGGCGCGCTCACCGCCGCCGCGGTGTTCTGGCGCTACCGCAGGGGCGGCCTCGGGGTCGTGTTCGGTCTGGCGGTCGGCGGCGCGGTCGCCTCCGTCATCGGCTGGCGGCTGGGCGTGTGGCTCGGCCCGACCACGAACATCGTCGCGCACGCCAAGCAGGTCGGGCCGAAGGTGGTCTTCGACGGCCCGCTGGAACTGCGCGCCAAGGTCGCGATCGTGGTCTGGCCGGCCGCCGCGATGCTGGTGCACTCCGCACTGACCTACGCGTTCGGGCCCCGCGACGAGTCGTACACGGGCACCTGGACCGAGTGAGTCAGCCGCGGGTGCCCGGACGGAGCAGCGGGGCGGTGGCCGCGGCGGTGAGCTCCACCAGCGCGGCCGGTGCCAGCTCCACCTCCAGGCCCCGCTTGCCCGCGGACACGAAGACCGTCGGATGGGACAGCGCGGTGGCGTCCACCACCGTCGGCAGCGCCTTGCGCTGGCCGAGCGGGGAGATGCCGCCGCGTACGTAGCCGCTGCTCCGCTCGGCTGCCGCCGGGTCGGCCATCGCCGCGCGCTTGCCGCCGGCCGCCGACGCCAGCGCCTTGAGGTCCAGCGAGCCGGACACCGGCACCACCGCCACCGTCAGCGCGCCGTCCACCTCCGCGACGAGCGTCTTGAACACCCGGCCCTGGTCCGTGCCGAGCGCGGCCGCGGCCTCCTCGCCGTAGGACAGCTCGGAGGACGGGTCGTGCGCGTAGGCGTGCAGGGTGTAGGGCACGCCGGCCTCTTCGAGGACGCGCAGCGCGACGGTCGCCGGGGGTCCCCCCGCCGAAGGCAGGGGGAGGGTGCCGCCGGTACGGGACTTCTTCGCCATGCCCCGAAGCCTGCCAGGTCAGTTCGCGCAGATCGGCTGCTGGGTCAGATCCACCGCGGGCAGCGACGGCAGCTTCTCGATGACCGCGCTCTCCCGGCGCAGCAGCCGCAGCTCCTCGGTGAGCCGGGCGGCCGAGTCCGGCGCCTCCAGCAACCGCTGCTTCGCCGGCGTCTCGGCGATCATCGTGGCCGCCACCAGATACGACAGCACCGTCGGGTTGTCGGTGAACTCCTGCGAGGACAGGCTGCGTTCGCGCGACCCGGCCAGCCGCTTCTGGTAGGTGCGGAAGGCCCGGGTCACCTCGGGCGCCAGCGCGCCCGCCCCGGTGCCCGCCTCCTCCGCCAGCTCCTCCACCTCGCCGGTCAGATACGCGCCGGACGCGTCCACCGACAGGAGCCGGAACCGTACGATGCCGGTCGCGTGCATCCGGAAGCCGCCGTCGCCGCTGTCCACGATGTCCGCCACGTCGGCGACGCAGCCGAAGCCGTACAGCGCCGCGAGCGGGTCGTCGCCCAGGCCCGCGGCCGGACCGGTGGCCCGGCCCTCCTGACCGGTCGGCGCGATCTCCTGGCCGTTCTTGATCGCCACCACCCCGAACCGCCGCGGCGCGTCCTCCGGCAGCGCCCGCAGGTCGCGCACCAGCGCGCGGTAGCGCTCCTCGAAGACGTTCAGCGGCAGTACCAGCCCCGGGAACAGCGGCGAACTGAGCGGGAAGAGCGGAAGGCGATCGGTCACAGCGGCCAGCGTACGGGCAGTACGCCCCCGTTCGGCACCCTTCCCGGCACCCGCGTCCCACCTGCGGCGCGACCGCGCGGCGGCAGCCCGTCGGGCGCGGCTCGGCGACCGTGGACCGTATCACGGAGTGGAACCGCGGAACGGGGGCGGCGAGCGGGTCTCTACACTTGGCAGCGTGATCTCCCGAATCGATCTGCGCGGTGCCGCCTTCCCCGACGGTGGCATCGACCGCGACCTGCTGCCCCGGGCCGAGTTCGACGTGGAGGCCGCGCTCGACGCCGTGCGGCCCATCTGCGAGGACGTCCGCCATCGTGGCAGCGCCGCGGTGATCGACTACGGCGAGCGGTTCGACGGAGTGCGGCCGGAGCGGCTGCGGGTGCCCGCGCAGGCCCTCGCCGACGCCCTCGCCCAGCTCGACCCCGAGGTGCGCGCCGCCCTGGAGGAGTCCATCCGCCGGGCCCGGATCGTCCACCACGACCAGCGCCGCAGCGACACCACCACGCAGGTGGTGCCCGGCGGCACCGTCACCGAGCGATGGGTGCCGGTGCAGCGGGTCGGGCTGTACGTCCCGGGTGGCCTGGCCGCGTACGCGTCCTCCGTGGTGATGAACGTGGTGCCCGCGCAGGAGGCCGGCGTCGAAGGTGTCGCCGTCTCCTCCCCGCCGCAGAAGGACACCGGGCTGCCCTCGGCGCCGGTGCTCGCCGCCTGCGCCCTGCTCGGCGTCGACGAGGTCTACGCGGCCGGCGGCGCCCAGGCGATCGCCATGTTCGCCTACGGCACCGACGAGTGCCGCGCGGTCAACCTCGTCACCGGCCCCGGCAACATCTACGTGGCCGCCGCCAAGCGCCTGCTCAAGGGCCGGATCGGCATCGACGCCGAGGCCGGACCGACCGAGATCGCCATCCTCGCCGACGCCTCCGCCGACCCCGGCTTCGTGGCCGCCGACCTGATCAGCCAGGCCGAGCACGACACCCTCGCCGCCGCGGTGCTGGTCACCACCTCCGCGGAACTCGCCGCCGCCGTCGACAAGGAACTCGACGTCCAGGTCGCCGCCGCCAAGCACCGCGAGCGGATCACCGCCGCGCTCTCCGGCCGCCAGTCCGCCACGGTGCTGGTCGACACCCTGGAGCAGGGCCTGGAGGTCGTCGACGCCTACGCGGCCGAGCACCTGGAGATCCAGACCCAGGACGCCGCCGCCCTCGCTGCCCGGGTACGCAACGCCGGCGCGGTCTTCGTCGGCCCGCACGCCCCCGTCTCGCTCGGCGACTACTGCGCCGGCTCCAACCACGTGCTGCCCACCGGCGGCTGCGCCTGCCACTCCTCGGGCCTGTCCGTGCAGTCCTTCCTGCGCGGCATCCACGTCGTGGACTACTCCCGCGAGGCGCTCGCCGAGGTCGCCCACCACGTGGTGGCGCTGGCCGGCGCCGAGGACCTGCCCGCGCACGGCTCCGCCGTCACCGTACGGTTCGGAGGCGGATCGTGACCTCCCTCGACGACCTGCCGCTGCGCGACGAACTGCGCGGCCAGTCCGCGTACGGCGCCCCGCAACTGGACGTGCCGGTGCGGCTGAACACCAACGAGAACCCCTACCCGCTGCCCGAGCCGCTGGTCGCCCGGATCGCCGAGCGCGTCGCCGAGGCCGCCCGCGGGCTCAACCGCTACCCGGACCGCGACGCGGTCGAGCTGCGCACCGAACTGGCCGGCTACCTCAGCCGCACCGCCGGCCACCAGGTCGGCACCGCCCAGGTCTGGGCCGCCAACGGCTCCAACGAGGTGATCCAGCAACTCCTCCAGGCGTTCGGCGGGCCCGGCCGCACCGCGATCGGCTTCGAGCCGTCGTACTCCATGCACGCGCTGATCTCCCGCGGCACGGGCACCGGCTGGGTCTCCGGGCCGCGGCACGCCGACTTCACCATCGACACCGACGCCGCCCGCCGCGAGATCGCCGCGCTCCGCCCCGACGTCGTGTTCATCTGCTCCCCGAACAACCCGACCGGGACGGCGACCGACGCCGAGACCGTCCTGGCGCTGTACGACGCCGCGCAGGCCGCGAAGCCGTCGCTGGTGGTGGTGGACGAGGCGTACGGCGAGTTCTCGCACCAGCCGTCGCTGCTGCCGCTGATCGACGGCCGGCCGAACCTGGTGCTGACCCGCACCATGTCCAAGGCGTTCGGCGCGGCGGGCCTGCGGCTGGGCTACCTGGCGGCCGACCCGGCCGTGGTGGAGGCCGTCCAACTGGTGCGGCTGCCGTACCACCTGTCGTCGGTCACCCAGGCCACCGCGCTCGCCGCGCTGGAGTACACCGACACGCTGCTCGGCTACGTCGAGCAGCTCAAGGTCGAACGCGACCGGCTGGTCGGCGAGTTGCGCGCGATCGGCTACCAGGTCACCGACTCGGACGCGAACTTCGTCCAGTTCGGCCGGTTCGCCGACAGCCACGCCGCCTGGCAGGCCGTCCTCGACCACGGCGTCCTCATCCGCGACAACGGCGTCCCCGGCTGGCTGCGGGTCTCGACCGGCACCCCCAGCGAGAACAGCGCGTTCCTGGACGCGGCGAAGGCCGTGTTCACGACGTACAGCACCGAGCACAGCGGCGGCGACAGCCGCACCGACAAGGAGTCCGCATGACCCGCGTGGGCCGCGTGGAGCGCACCACCAAGGAGACGTCCACCGTCGTCGAGATCGACCTCGACGGCACCGGGCAGGTCTCCGTCTCGACCGGCGTGGGTTTCTACGACCACATGCTCGACCAGCTCGGCCGGCACGGCCTGTTCGACCTCACCGTGAAGACCGAGGGCGACCTGCACATCGACACGCACCACACGATCGAGGACACCGCGCTCGCGCTGGGCGCCGCGTTCAAGCAGGCGCTCGGCGACAAGGTCGGCATCTACCGGTTCGGCAACTGCACGGTGCCGCTGGACGAGTCGCTCGCCCAGGTCACCGTCGACCTGTCCGGCCGCCCCTACCTGGTGCACACCGAGCCCGAGCACATGGCGCCGATGATCGGCTCCTTTGACACCACGATGACCCGGCACATCCTGGAGTCCTTCGTCGCCCAGGCACAGGTCGCCCTGCACGTCCACGTGCCCTACGGGCGCAACGCGCACCACATCGTGGAGTGCCAGTTCAAGGCGCTGGCCCGGGCCCTGCGCTACGCCAGCGAGCGCGATCCGCGCGCCGCGGGCATCCTGCCGTCGACGAAGGGCGCGCTATGAACAAGGGGTCATCCCTCTTCATCCTGCTGGGGCTGTTCCTGGCCGGCGGGGTCTACTCGTTCTGGAAGCAGAAGCAGTCCAGGAGCCTGATCACGCTGCTCGCGGTCGGTTCGGTGATGGCGCTCGTCACCGGGCTGCTCCAACTGTGAAGGGGGCGCGGCCATGACGAGCAAGAGCGTCGTCGTCCTCGACTACGGGTTCGGCAACGTACGGTCCGCCGAGCGGGCGCTGGCCCGGGCCGGCGCCGAGGTGGAGATCACCGCGGACTACCGCAGGGCGATGGACGCCGACGGGCTGTTGGTGCCCGGCGTCGGTGCCTTCGACGCCTGCATGGAGGGCATCAGGAAGGTCCGCGGCGACTGGATCGTGGGTCGCCGGCTGGCGGGCGGGCGCCCGGTGCTGGGCATCTGCGTCGGCATGCAGGTGCTCTTCAGCCGCGGCATCGAGCACGGCGTGGAGAGCGAGGGCCTGGACGAGTGGCCCGGCACCGTCGCCCCGCTGCGCGCGCCGGTCGTCCCGCACATGGGCTGGAACACCGTCAAGGCCCCGCAGGACTCTCGTCAGTTCGCCGGCCTCGACGAGGACGCCCGGTTCTACTTCGTGCACTCCTACGCGGTGCGCGAGTGGGAGATGCCGCCCTCGACCAGCGCCATCCGCTCGCCCAAGGTCGCCTGGACCACGCACGGCGAGCCGTTCGTGGCCGCGGTGGAGAACGGCGCGCTGTGGGCCACCCAGTTCCACCCGGAGAAGTCCGGTGACGCGGGTGCGCGGCTGCTGGAGAACTGGCTCGACACGCTCTGACACCCGCGGCCGGCACCGCAGATGTCGCCGGCACCCCGGCCGGGCGCGCGTCCGGGCCGGCTGAAGTTCCGCTCGACCGCCTGGCGCCGATGGGCCGGCGGACCGGCCGGCTGCCGGACCACCGGCTCACCGACCGACCGTATGACCGTACGACCGACCGCCCCGCATCCGACCGATCCCCCGAGGACCGCATTCCGATGAGCACGCTCGAACTCCTCCCCGCCGTCGACGTCCGCGACGGCCAGGCCGTCCGCCTGGTGCACGGCGAGTCCGGCTCGGAGACCTCCTACGGCGACCCGCTCGCCGCGGCGCTGGCCTGGCAGCAGGCGGGCGCGGAGTGGCTGCATCTGGTCGACCTCGACGCGGCGTTCGGCACCGGCGACAACCGCGACCTGATCGCCGGGGTGGCCCGGACCATGGACATCAAGGTCGAGCTGTCCGGCGGCATCCGTGACGACGACAGCCTCGCGGCGGCGCTGGCCACCGGCTGCACCCGGGTCAACCTCGGCACGGCCGCGCTGGAGAGCCCGGAGTGGGTGGCCAAGGTGATCGCCGAGTACGGCGACCGGATCGCGGTCGGCCTCGACGTGCGCGGCACCACGCTGCGCGGCCGCGGCTGGACCCGCGACGGCGGCGACCTGTACGAGACGCTGGCCCGGCTGGACTCCGAGGGCTGCGCGCGGTACGTCGTGACCGACATCGCGAAGGACGGCACCCTCCAGGGCCCCAACCTGGAGCTGCTGGAGAACGTGTGCGCGGCCACCGACAAGCCCGTGGTCGCCTCCGGCGGCGTCTCCAGCCTCGACGACCTGCGGGCGATCGCCACGCTCGTCCCGAAGGGCGTGGAAGGCGCGATCGTCGGGAAGGCGCTCTACGCGGAGGCGTTCACGCTTCAAGAAGCCCTGGAGGCTGTTTCCCGATGACCGAGTCCCCGGAAGTCCCGGAATCCCCGGAAACCCAGGATTCCCCGGAGTCCGCGCGATCCCCGCAGGTGCACCGTGTCCGTTCGGACGACAGCTCCTGGGAGGAGGCGATCGGCTCCTCCCGCGTGGTCGCGGCGGGTGACCGGGTCATCGTGGCCGGGATCATGCCGGCGCCCACCAGCGGCACCGTCCCGGGCGACGCCGAGCCGTACGACCAGACGATCAGCGCCTTCCGCAGCGCGCTGTCCGCGCTGGAGCCGTTCGGCCTGGACGCCGGCAGCGTGATCCGGACCCGGATGTACCTCAGCCACGCGCGGGACGCCGACGAGGTCGGCCGGGCGCATCTCGAGGTGTTCGGGGCGGTGCGGCCGGCCGCCACGATGGTCGTGGTGGCGGGGTTCGCGGACTCCCGGGTGCTGGTCGAGGTGGAGATCGAGGCGTACCGCGGCGACGCGCGGGGCGGGCCCGTAGAGCCCGGCGAACGAGAAGAGGGCGGCGCATGAGCCTCGCGGTCCGAGTCATCCCCTGCCTGGACGTGGACGCCGGGCGGGTGGTCAAGGGCGTCAACTTCCAGAACCTGCGCGACGCCGGCGATCCGGTCGAGATGGCGAAGCTGTACGACGCCGAGGGCGCCGACGAGTTGACCTTCCTCGACATCACCGCGTCCTCCGGGGACCGGGAGACCACCTACGACGTGGTGCGCCGCACCGCCGAGCAGGTCTTCATCCCGCTCACCGTCGGCGGCGGGGTGCGCAGCGCCGACGACGTGGACAAGCTGCTGCGGGCCGGCGCGGACAAGGTGGGCGTGAACACCGCGGCGATCGCCCGGCCCGAGCTGATCCGGGAGATCGCCGAGCGGTTCGGCCGCCAGGTGCTGGTGCTCTCGGTCGACGCCCGGCGCACCCCGACCGGCTCGTTCGAGGTCACCACGCACGGCGGGCGGCGCGGCACCGGCATCGACGCGGTGGAGTGGGCGGAGCGCGCGGCCGACCTCGGGGCCGGCGAGATCCTGCTCAACTCGATGGACGCGGACGGCACCAAGGACGGCTACGACACCGAGATGATCGCGGCGGTGCGGGCCCGCGTGACCGTGCCGGTGATCGCCTCCGGCGGCGCCGGCCGGGTCGCCGACTTCCCGCCGGCGGTGGCCGCGGGCGCGGACGCGGTGCTGGCCGCTTCCGTCTTCCACTTCGGCGACCTGCGGATCGGCGAGGTCAAGTCGGCGCTGAGGGAAGCGGGTCACCGGGTCCGCTGAGGCCGTCGGGCCGTTCGCCGCCCCGGCTCCCGCGGTCAGAGCGCCGTGCCCAAACGGGTGCCGACGAGCACCGCGAAGTCGGGCGCGAGCGGGATCTCGACCGTGTGCAGGGCGGGGTGCTCCAGCCAGTGCAGGCGGGCGGTGTCCGGGCGGCCCTGGAAGGTGGGGGGCTGCCCGCCGGAGGGCGTGAAGTCGTCGACGACGAGCAGGCCGCCGGGCGTGAGGAGGGCCGCAGGGTCGGCCGCCGCGCCACCCGCGTCCTTGCCCTGGCCGCCGCCGTCGAGGACGAGCAGGTCGAACGGCCCGTGCGCGGCTATCTCGGTCCACTGGGCGCACACCACGTTGACGTCGGGCGCGTACGGGGCGAAGAGCTTGGCGGCGGCCTCGGCCCGTACGGGGTCGCGCTCGACGCTGACCGCGGTGGCGCCGGCGCGCATCCCCGAGACGAGCCAGGCCAGCCCCACCCCGCAGCCGGTCCCGGTCTCGCCGATCCGCCGCGCGCCGGCGGCCAACGCGTGCAGCAGCCGCCCCTGTTCAGGCCGGCAGGAGTAGGGGAAGTCGAGTTGCTGGGCGGTCTGTGCCGCGCGTTCGACCAGGGGCGGAAGGTCGGCGGGGTCGGCGAGGTGGGCACGGGTGCCGTGGAGAGACATGGCTGCCATCCTGCCGGGGGCGTGGCGCGGACGCGGGAAGTCCGGGGAATCGGCGGGCGGAGACAGGAAAGAGAAGTTGCGCAAATAGTGTTGCGCAATTTTTCTTTCCTATCTACCGTAGGGAGGGTGGCAGACGAACAGGCAGCTCCGGCTCATGAACCGCGCAATCGCGCACCGCGCATCACCGACCTGGAAGCGCTGAAGGTGTTCACCCACCCGCTGCGCATCCGGATCTACCGCGCGCTGTTCACCGGCGGTGAGGCCACCGCCTCGCGGCTGGCCGACCAGGTCGACGAGGCGGTGTCGCTGGTCAGCTACCACCTGCGCAAGCTCGCCGCGCACGGCTTCATCGTCGAGGCGCCCGGGCACGACGGCGACGGCCGCGAGCGCTGGTGGAAGCTCTCCTCCGACCGCGGCTTCAACTTCCGCAACTCCGACTTCGACGACCAGCCCGAGGGCGTCGCCGTTCTCAGCCAGGTCACCCGGCAACTCCTGGCCACCCGCGCGGAGCGGTACGAGCAGTACCTGGACGAACTGCCCGCGTGGTCCAAGGAGTGGACGGAGGCGGCCTTCTCCAACGAGTTCATGCCACGGCTGACGGCCGCCGAACTCCAGGAGATGGCCGACGAGATCGGCGCCCTGATGTGGCGCTGGGCCGATCGCGGCAAGGCCGCGGAGGAGGCCGGCGACACCGAGGGCCGTGAGCACGTCTTCGTCCAGATGTACGGCTTCCCGCACCGCGGGTAGCGCCGAGGACGGGTTGGCGCCCAGGTCCGCCGACAGGGCCTCTGGCGGGGGTTGAGGCAGTCCACCCCTGCCCGGCGCCGCCCACCGACAACCGATCCACCCCGCACCCCACCCGGCGCGCATCTCACGCGACAGCCCGCGGGTAAGGCCCGCACGCCCTGATGCCTGCCCCTTGCCGAGTCCGCGGGTAAGGCCCGCATGCCCCCTGACGGCGCCCCTTACGTACGACTTCGTCCGCCACGCGCAGCGTCCCCACTCGCCCACCAGGAAGGCCCATCCGCCATGATCGGCACCGCGCACGCCTCCCCGGCGCCCACCCGTACGACCGCAGCCCACCGCGACCTGAACGTGCTGCGCTGGCTGACCGCGTACACCGCCTCCCTGCTCGGCGACAGCGTCTACTTCCTCGCCCTCGGCTTCGCCGCCGCGAAGGTGGCACCGGCCGCGGAGGTGGGCCTGGTGATGGCCGTCGGCGCCGTACCGCGCGCCCTGCTCATGCTCGGCGGGGGAGTGGTGGCCGACCGCTTCGGGCCGCGCCTGGTGGTGATCGGCAGCGACGCGGTGCGCTGCGTGCTGATCCTCACCGCCGCCGCGGTGCTCGCGCTGACCACGCCCGGCCTGTGGCTGCTGGTGGCCGTCGCCCTCGTCTTCGGCGTCGTGGACGCGCTGTTCATGCCCGCGGTCGGCGCGCTGCCGCCGCGGCTCGTCGCCCGCGACCAGCTCGTCCGGCTCCAGGGGATGCGCGCGCTCGCCGTGCGCGCCGGCGACATCGCCGGGCCGCCGCTGGGCGGGCTCGCCATGGGCCTCGGCGGCGCGAGCACCGCGTTCGCCGTGGCCGGCGGCCTGTTCGCGCTGTCCGTGCCGCTCCTGCTCACCATCCGCGTCGGCGAGTTGAAGCGGGACCGCGACGCCGCACCGGCGGGCGCTCCCGAGCCCGTGGACGGCCAATCCGTGGACAGCCAACTCGCGGACGGCGAGCCCGTCGACGGCACCGCCTGGGACGAACTGCGCGACGGGCTGCGCTACATACGCCGGCACCGGCTGGTCGGCCCGCTCGTGCTGTCCGGCGCCATCAGCGAGTTCGGGCTCATCGGCCCGCTCAACATCGGCATGGTGCTGCTCGCCCGGCAACGCGGCTGGGGCTCCGGCGGATACGGCTGGATCATCGCCGCGTTCGGGGCCGGCGCGGCCGCCAGCGCGCTGCTGATGGCCGTACGCGGCAGGTTCCGCAGGGCGGGTGTCGTGCAGATCATCACGCTCTTCGCCAGTTCCGCGACGATCGGGCTGATCGGCGCGGCCCCCGTCCTCGGCGTCGCCGTCGCGCTCGCCCTGCTCGCCGGGCTCATCTGCGGGGTCTGCGGGGGCCTGGCCGTGGCGATGATCCAGTCCGCGTCCGACCCCGCCTACCTCGGCCGCGTCACCTCCGTCATGAGCCTCACCGGCTTCGGCATCGCGCCCCTCGTCTACCCCGTCTTCGGCGCCGCCGTCGCCTCCTTCGGCCCCACCCCGGTCTTCCTCACGGCCGGCGCCGTCAGCATGCTCGGCGGTGCCGTCGGACTGGCCTCCCCGGCAGTGCGCTCCGCGAAGTGAGCCGCACTTGTCCACCCGGGTTTCAGCCCTCTTCCGCGGAGGGAGCCGCACTACCTCAAGGGGCGCGTGGGGGCACCTCCCAGGCGAAGCTCTGGGGGAGAACGGCGCGACAAGCCACCGCGGACCGCAAGGTCCCTCAACTCACGGGACCGGGCAACCCCGGGGGGTCCAGCTCGGCTACACCCCCAGATTCGCTTCGGAGGCCGTCGCGACCGCGTCCTCCGGGCCGTCCGTCTCGACCTTCGCCGCGGCCTGGCGGCCGAACACGAACATCGCCAGCTCGGCCGGCTCCCCGGTCACGGTGACGACCGGCGTGCCCTTGTGCGCGACGACGGTCCGCCCGTCCGGGCAGCGCAGCACGAGCCCGACCGGGCTGCGCCGCCCGAGCAGCCGGGCGGCCCGCTCCAGCCGCGCCCAGAGCGCGTCCGCGAAGACGGGGTCGATCGTGCGCGGGGTCCAGTCCGCCGCCGCACGCCGTACGTCCTCGGTGTGGACGTAGAACTCCAGGGTGTTCGACGCCTCGTCCACCTGCTTGAGGGAGAAGGGCGACAGCCGCGGCGGGCCGGTCCTGATCAGCTGGACGAGCTCGGCGAAGGGCTTCGCCGCGTACTCCTTGCGGACCCGCTCCAGGCGGTCGGCGAGCCGCGGCACCACCATCCCCACGGCCGCGTCGCCCCGGCGTTCCCGCACCACGACGTGGGCGGCGAGGTCCTTGGTGGTCCAGCCCGCGCAGAGCGTCGGGGCGTCGGGCCCCGAACGCTCCAGCAGGTCGGCGAGGAGCAGACGTTCACGCTGCGCATGGGTCGTCATACCGCAAGGCTAACCATCCGGCGGCCGAAAACATCCGCTTCCGGCCGCCGGATCAACTCAAGTCGTGCGAACGGGTGCGCCGCTCCCGCGCCGCCGCACCCGTCGCCGGTCAGAGCTTGCTGTACAGCTTGGTGTGGTTCGACCCGTTGTTGCGGGTCAGCGAGCAGGTGACGGTCTTCTTGCCCTGCAGCTCGTACGTGATGAGCTTCGGGAACAGCGCGTACGGGTAGTACTCCCGGCCGTCGTGCGGCAGATGCTTGCGCGCGTCGGTCTGGCACAGCGACAGCGCCTTGCTCTGGATCTCCGCGTCGGTGGAGAAGGTGCCGCTGAGCGTCTCGTTCGCGACGACCTGCGCGTCGTGCGCGGAACTGCACGAGCGCTTCGTCACCTCCGAGACCGTCGACGTCAGGGACGGCGCGTCGAAGCAGACCCCCGGCTTCAGCGAGACGTACGGCACCAGCTTCTCGTCCGGCGAGGACGGGTCGGTGGGCAGGCCGGTGTCGTCGCCGGTGGGCAGGTCCGTCGGGAGGTCCAGCGTCGGGTCGTCCGTCGGGAGGTCCGTCGGCAGCGTGAAGCTGGGCGTGGGCAGCCCGGTCGGCAGCCCGCTGATGCTGACGCTGTGGGTCGGCTTGTCGTCGGCGTTCTTCTTCTTGTCGCCGCCGCTGCTGGCCACCGCGACCCCGCCGACGATCGCGCCGATCACCACGACCGCGCCGACCGCGAGCCACACGTTGCGCTTGGTGTTGTTCGGCGGCGGGGGCGGCTGGTAGCCGAAGCCCTGCGGGTCGCCGGGGTAGCCGTAGCCGGCCGGCGGCATCGGCGCGCCGGGCTGCCCGGGCGGGCCGTACCCGCCCTGCTGGCCCTGCTGCGGGTAGCCGTACGGCTGCTGGCCGTCGGGCTGTTGGGGGTAGCCGTACGGCTGCTGACCGTCGGGCTGCTGCGGATATCCGTACGACTGGCCGCCGCCCGGCTGTTGGGGAGCGCCGTAGCCGCCTTCACCCGGTGGCGGAGGAGGCGGTGGCGGGCCGAAACCCTGCGGCGGCCCAAAACCGCCGCCCTGGTCAGGAGGCGGCGGGGGACCATCTGGCGGCGGCGGAGGAAAACCCATGGCGAAAGGATGCCCCATACGGGTGACACGGGGCGAGCGGCTACCGTATAACGGACAATCGCCTTGCGGCGTTTGCCAGTTAATGCGGCTTTTCTCGTTGCGGCGAATCGGCGGCAGAATGGTTGTATGCCGTCGTCCTCGCTCGACCCCGCGATCACCGCGCGCCTGAAGCGCAACCCCGATGGGCTGGTTCCGGCCATCGCCCAGCAGTACGACACCGGTGAGGTGCTGATGCTCGGGTGGATGGACGCGGAGGCACTCCACCGCACCCTCACGACCGGCCGCTGCACCTACTGGAGCCGCAGCCGCCACGAGTACTGGGTCAAGGGCGACACCTCCGGCCACGTCCAGCACGTCAAGTCCGTCGCCCTCGACTGCGACGGCGACACGATCCTCGTCCGCGTCGACCAGGTCGGCGCGGCCTGCCACACCGGCGACCGCACCTGCTTCGATGCGGATCTCCTGCTGGAGGCTTAGCGGACCCGCCGGGGTGCCCCGTTCTGCCGGTTCAGGGACCACCTGCCCGGTGGGGGCTTGTCGCGCGGGGAACCGCGCGACAAGCCACCCACGGACCGTGAGGTCCGGCTACGCACAGGACGGGGCAGGGCGGGCGGACAGAGAGAGCCCGGCACGGCTACCCTCCCGCCATGGATATCGCTACGTTCCGCAAGCTCGCCGTCGACCGTCGCGTCATTCCGGTCAGCAGGCGATTGCTCGCGGACGGCGACACCCCGGTCGGCCTGTACAGAAAACTCGCGGGCGAGCGCGTCGGCACCTTCCTGCTGGAATCCGCGGAGGACAGCAAAGCCTGGTCCCGCTACAGCTTCGTCGGGGTCCGCTCGGCCGCGACGCTGACCGCGCGCGACGGGCAGGCGTACTGGCTCGGCACCCCGCCGGTGGGCGTCCCGGTGGACGGCGACCCGCTGGCCGCGCTGCGGGCCACCGTGGAGGCCCTGCACACCCCGCGCGACCTGGTCGAGGGCATGCCCCCGTTCACCGGCGGCATGGTCGGCTACCTCGGCTACGACATCGTCAGGCGCCTGGAGCGGATCGGCGAGCACGGGAGCGACCAACTCCGGCTTCCCGAACTGACGATGCTGCTCACCTCGGACATGGCCGTGCTGGACCACTGGGACGGCAGCGTGCTGCTGATCGCCAACGCGATCAACCACAACGACGAGGACACCGGCGTGGACGAGGCGTACGCCGACGCGGTGGCACGGCTGGACGCGATGCAGGCGGACCTGGGCCGCCCGGTCGAGCACCCGCCGGTGGCGCTGCCGCCCTCGGAGCTGCCGGAGTACACCACCCGGTGGGGCGGCCAGGACTTCCGGGACGCGGTGGAGGACGTCAAGGAGCGGATCAGGGCCGGCGAGGCGTTCCAGGTGGTGCCCTCGCAGCGGTTCGAGACCCCGTGCACGGCGAGCGCGCTGGACGTCTACCGGGTCCTGCGGGCCACCAACCCGAGCCCGTACATGTACCTGTTGCGTTTCCCGGGCGAGGACGGGAACGCGGAGGGCGGCTTCGACGTGGTCGGCTCCAGCCCCGAGGCGCTGGTCAAGGTCGAGGACGGGCACGCCATGGTGCACCCGATCGCGGGCACCCGGCCGCGCGGCGCCACCCCGCAGGCCGACGCGGCGCTCGCCGAGGAACTGCTCGCCGACCCCAAGGAGCGGGCCGAGCACCTGATGCTGGTCGACCTCGGCCGCAACGACCTCGGCCGGGTCTGCGAACCCGGCAGCGTCGAGGTGGTCGACTTCATGTCGGTCGAGCGCTACTCGCACGTGATGCACATCGTCTCGACCGTCACCGGCCGCGTCGCGCCCGGCCGTACCGCCTTCGACGTGCTCACCGCCTGCTTCCCGGCGGGCACCCTCTCCGGCGCGCCCAAGCCCCGCGCGATGCAGATCATCGAGGAACTGGAGCCCGCCAGGCGGGGGTTGTACGGGGGCTGCGTCGGCTATCTCGACTTCGCCGGCGACTCCGACACCGCGATCGCCATCCGTACGGCGCTGCTCCGCGACGGCACCGCCTACGTCCAGGCGGGCGCGGGCATCGTCGCCGACTCCGATCCGGTCGCCGAGGACACGGAGTGCCGCAACAAGGCCGCCGCCGTCCTGCGGGCCGTGGGCACCGCCAACGCGCTGTCGGGGTGATGGGACCCCCGGGGCGCCTTGTTCTGCCGGTCGAGGGACCACCTGCCGGTGGGAGGTGGGGGTCCCTCCCGGGCGAAGCTCTGGGGGGAGCGCAGCGCCCCGCGCCCCTGGGTTCGTGCGGCTCTTCCGCGGAAGAGCCGCTACCCAGGGGCGCGGGGAACCGAACTCAACTGGCTACCCGGGCGGACCCGTTCGGCTTCAGCCGGTGAACGCGGTGAGCCCGTTCGGGGTGCCGAGGCCGGTGGGGCCGTCGTACCCGGTGGCGCCGCCGCACAGGTAGGACGTGCTGCAGGAGCCGTTCGACCCGCTGGTCACGTCGTTGAGGGAGGACGTGTGGCTGTACGGGAACGACGCCGGCGTGGAGCCGGACGACGGGGTCCCGGCGAGCGCGTAGACCGAGGCGATGATCGGCGAGGACACGCTCGTGCCGCCGAAGACCTCCCAGCCGCCGTCACCGCCGTAGGTGTCGTAGACCGCCACACCGGTGCTCGGGTCGGCCACCGCGGAGACGTCGGCCACCGTGCGCTTCGAGCAGCCGCTGTCCGTCTGCCAACTCGGCTTCGCGTCATAGGCCGAGCAGCCCGAGCCCGAACCGCTCCACGCGGACTCGCTCCAGCCGCGGGCGGAGGAGTCGGCGGTCAGCGAGGTGCCGCCGACCGAGGTGACGTACTGCGAGCCCGCCGGGTACTCCACGCCGTAGCCGGAGTCGCCCGCGCTGACCGTGATCGCCACGCCCGGGTGGTCGAAGTACGAGCTGTCGTACGACGAGTCGGACGAGGACTCGCCGCCGCCGTAGCTGTTGGAGACGTACTTCGCGCCCAGCGACACCGCGGTGTTCACCGAGGTGCCCAGGTCGGTCATCGAGGCGCTGCTCGCCTCCACCAGGAGGATGTGGCACTGCGGGCAGGTGGCACTGACCATGTCGAGGTCGAGCGAGATCTCCTCGGCCCAGCCGGCGTCGGCGCTGGGCAGCGAGGAGGCGCTGCCGCTCTGGCCGACCTTGCTGAAGCAGCCGTTGGCGGTGGTGCACGCCGACAGGCCGTAGGTGGAGCGGTAAGTGGCGAGGTCCGCTTCGGCGTTGGGGTCGTCGTACGCGTCGACGATCGCCACGGTCGCGGCGGAACCGCCGGTGGTGGGCAGGTTGTAGGCGGCGTGCAGGTCGTCCGGGCCGAAGCCGGAGGGCGCCGCGGCCGGGTCGACCGCACCGCTGGACCTGGCCAGCGTGCTCGCCCCGCTGGTGACCTTGACGGCCTGACACGCCATCTGGCCGGCGGTCGTGGCGGTGGCGCAGGAGTGGGCCGTCCGCAGGCCGTGCACCGCCGGGGCCGCCTGCGCCGAGGAGGCGAGGGCGAGACCGGACGCGGCGAGCCCCGCCGCTGCGGTGAGGGCGAGGCCGGTACGGAGGGACATCGGGCTGAGGGTGCCGAGGGTGAAGCGCAAGCGACTGCCTCCTGTGGTGGGGGGAACCGAGGAGCGTGTGTGAACGCTGGGATTTCTGTGCGGTTTTGGGAACAGTGGGACGGGCGGAACGCTATGTCTGACGGGCGCACGTCAACAAGAAGCGGGCGGTGATCTCCGCTTTACCTTCACGTGGCGGACGCGCTGACTCCCCATGACCTACGCGCGATCCCCCCGCGCTCCCGTCGTGCCGCCGCCGGACCCGCCCCCGGGCCGCACCCGGACCCGCCCCCCGCCGAGGGGGCGCCGCGCGGGCAGGGGATAGTGGAAGGGTGAACACGTCTTCGGCCGCGCCTGAGCAACCCGTGACGTCCACCGAGCAGCCCGCGCCGGACGCCGGGCCCGAGCCGGCGGACCCCGCCGGGCCCGGTGTCGTACGGCGCGCCGACTCCGACCGCCGCACCGCCTACCGGGCCCTCGCCGTCGCGCTGGCCTGCGGTGTCCTCGGCGCGAGCCTGGTGCTGCTGGCCGCGGGCAAGACCTGGGCGCACGGCACCGCCTCCTCCGCGGGGCACGCCATGCCGGTGCACGCGGGCGGCAGCCAGATGACCGCACTGCCCGGCGCGCTCGCCCTGGTCGGGCTCGCCTCCCTGGTGGCGATCTTCGCGGTGCGCCGGGTCGGCCGCTACGTCGTCGCCGCGCTGCTCACGCTCAGCGGCCTCGGCGCCGCCGTCACCGCGCTCACCCGGCGCGGCGACCACGGCGCCCTGGACTCCGCCGCCGCCACCGCGACCAGCCTCACCCACGCCACCGCCGCGCACACCAGCACCACCGGCTGGCCGTTCGTCTCCGTCGCGGGCGGGCTGCTGCTCCTCCTCGCCGGCCTGATCGCGCTGCGCCACGGCTCCCGGTGGCCCGCGATGTCCAGCCGCTACGACCGGCCCGGCGTCCGCGCCGCCCGCGCGTCCGCGCCCCCCGTGGTCGACCCGGACCGCCCCGAGGACCTGTGGAAGGCCCTCGACCGCGGCGAGGACCCCACGGAGGACCCCGCCGGGGGCCACGCGGACAAGCCCGCCGCGCGCTGACGGCGGGGTCCGCCCGCGGGGTGCCCGGTCGGTGACCCGGGTGGCGACTGCGCGGGGAAGCCCGCCGAGCGAGGTCCGTGGGCCCCGCGGACCCGTTGCGGGTGCCGCCGCTGGTGGCCGGCAGGGGAAGTTCCGCGGGGGAGCCTGTCCGGGGTCGCGCGGGGAAGCCGCCGTGCGGCAGTGGCGGCCGTTCGCACGGCGCGGGTGGCGGCAACTCGCGCCCGATGCGCCATGAGCGGGGCTGCGCGCGCGTGCGCCGTCGCGTGCTGCGCGCCTTGACACCTCCCCCGCGCGCGCCCGCGGGGGAGGTGTGGACAAGCCCGCCGCGCGCTGACGGCGGCTGCCCGTGGCCGCGCTTCGGGCGGTGTGCCCGGCCTGCGGCCGACGCGCTCCCACCCCGGTGCGCACCCCACCCCCCGCACGCGCAACAATGGGGGACGAAGTGGGAGGCGCAGGACGCCCCGACCCGACTCAGCAGGGAGCACTCATGGCGGCACAGCACGACCACGGACACACGCCCGCCGCCTGGACCGGCGTGATCATCGCGTTCGTCGGTTTCTGCGTGGCCGGCGGCTTCATGGTCGCGGCGAACTCGGCCGGTTTCTGGGTGGGCATGGCGATCGCCGCCCTCGGCGTCATCGTCGGCGGGGTGATGAAGCTGATGGGCCTCGGCCAGACGTACAAGCCGATCGCGAGCGGCGACAGCTCCTCCGAGGAGTCCCACGCCCACGCCGGCGTCTGAACCGACGACCGGCCCGACCGGTCGAACGGCTCAGCCGGACCAGTGGCTGAGCCGGCGGGAGCGGTCGGACCGCACCACGGTCCGCGGCGGCTCGACGGCCGATCCGCCCGCCGCAGGACCCGGTAGGGCCTCGTAGTACCTCGCAGGGCGCAGTCGCCCGGACCCCGTTCCGCGCGCTGCGCCTTCGTGCGTCCCGGGGCAGAATCGGCGCTGTGACCCACCTCACCCCCGAGGCTCCCGCCCGCGCGGCCCCCCGCGGCCCGCGGCCCCCCGGCGGCACCGGCCGCGACCCGCGCGCCGCCCTGCGCCGCGCCGCCGTACCGCTCGGCGTACTCGGCGGCGTGGCGGCCGCGTTCGCCTACGTCGGCAGCGTCGACCCCAACACCCCCGGGCACTACCCGGCCTGCCCGCTGCTGTACTACACCGGCGTGTACTGCCCCGGTTGCGGCGGCCTGCGCGGCGCCTACGCCCTCGTGCACGGCCACGTCCGCACCGCGCTCGGCTGCAACGCGGTGGCGGTCGCCGGATACGCCGTCTTCGCCGTCGTCTGGGTGCTCTGGGTGGTGCGCGCGGTCCGCGGCAAGCCGTTCGAGCCGAACGTGCGGCCGGCGTGGCGCTGGGCGATCGGCGCGCTGGTCCTCGCCTTCACGGTTGTCCGGAACCTGCCCTTCGGCGCGGCCATCGCGCCCTGACCGGCACGGCGGCCGTGACGGCATTCGTCCAGGTGGTGGGACCGGACACGGCACGATTCGGGTACCGAGCCCACCGCCCGATACCATCGGGCTGCCGGCGGTCAACCGCCACTGGCTTGATCATTTCGCTGCTCGACCCGGCCGGAAGGGGAGTTCTCGCGTGAGTGTGCTCGACGAGATCATCGACGGAGTACGAGCCGACCTCGCCGAGCGACAGGCCCGGGTCTCCCTTGACGACCTCAAGGAGCGTGCGGCCAAGGCGCGCGACGCCCGCGACGGCGTGGCCGCTCTGCGCGGCGAGGGCGTCAAGGTGATCTGCGAGGTCAAGCGCTCCAGCCCGTCCAAGGGCGCGCTGGCCGCGATCGCGGACCCGGCGGCCCTCGCGGCGGACTACGAAGCGGGCGGCGCCGCGGCGATCAGCGTGCTCACCGAGCAGCGGCGCTTCGGCGGGTCGCTCGCCGACCTCGAAGCGGTCCGGGCGAAGGTCGACACGGCCGTGCTGCGCAAGGACTTCATCGTCACCGCCTACCAGCTGTGGGAGGCCCGCGCCTACGGCGCCGACCTCGCGCTGCTCATCGTCTCCGCGCTCGACCAGGCCGCCCTCGTCTCCCTCGTCGAGCGGGCCGAGTCCATCGGGCTCACGCCGCTCGTCGAGGTGCACGACGAGGAGGAGGTGGAGCGGGCGGTCGACGCGGGCGCCCGGATCATCGGGGTCAACGCGCGCAACCTCAAGACGCTCGAGGTGGACCGGGACACGTTCGCCCGGGTCGCGCCCGAGATCCCCGACCACATCGTCAAGGTCGCGGAGTCGGGGGTGCGGGGCCCGCACGACCTCATCGCCTACGCGCACGACGGTGCCGACGCGGTGCTGGTGGGCGAGTCGCTCGTCACGGGCCGCGATCCCCGTACCGCCGTCGCCGATCTCGTGGCGGCCGGTGCGCACCCCGCCCTGCGGCACGGCCGCGACTGACCCCCGAGGCGCCCCGTCCTCCCGGAACCGGCGGAACCGCCGAGCCCGGGGGGTCCGCCCGGCCAGCTAGACTGCGGAGCATGGCCATCGCTCAACGTCTCGCACCCGGGTGCAAACCCCGGGGCTGCCGCGCGCCCGCGCGGCGGGTGCTGGGGCGACGGGTGAGGTACGTGATCGGCTGCGAGCCGGGTCAGGTGAACGGCAGGCGATGGCGCCGCGGCTGAGCCGCGCAGCAGCTGTCAGCCCGACCACCACACCCCCCAGGGGACACGTATGTCCGATATGCCAGACGAACACACCTTCTTCCTGCCCGACCCGGAGGGCTCCGTGCCCACCCCGGAGGGCTACTTCGGCCCGTTCGGCGGCAAGTTCATCCCGGAGGCGCTGGTCGCCGCCGTGGACGAGGTCGCCGCGGAATACGAGAAGGCGAAGACCGACCCGGCCTTCGCCGCCGAGCTCAACGACCTGATGGTCAACTACGCGGGCCGCCCCAGCGCGCTGACGGAGGTGCCGCGGTTCGCCGAGCACGCCGGCGGCGCGCGGGTCTTCCTCAAGCGGGAGGACCTGAACCACACCGGCTCGCACAAGATCAACAACGTGCTCGGCCAGACCCTGCTCACCAAGCGGATGGGCAAGACCCGGGTGATCGCGGAGACCGGCGCGGGCCAGCACGGCGTGGCGACCGCCACCGCGTGCGCCCTGTTCGGCCTGGAGTGCACGATCTACATGGGCGAGATCGACACGCAGCGCCAGGCCCTGAACGTGGCGCGGATGCGGATGCTCGGCGCCGAGGTGATCGCGGTGAAGTCCGGCAGCCGCACCCTGAAGGACGCGATCAACGAGGCGTTCCGGGACTGGGTCGCCAACGTCGACCGCACCCACTACCTGTTCGGCACCGTGGCCGGCCCGCACCCGTTCCCCACGCTGGTCCGCGACTTCCACCGGGTGATCGGTGTGGAGGCCAGGCGCCAGCTGCTGGAGCGCACCGGACGGCTGCCCGACGCCGCGGTGGCCTGCGTCGGCGGCGGCTCCAACGCCATGGGCCTGTTCCACGCCTTCCTGCCGGACACGTCCGTGCGGCTGGTCGGCTGCGAGCCGGCCGGGCACGGCGTGGCCACCGGCGAGCACGCGGCGACGCTGACCGTCGGCGAGCCCGGCATCCTGCACGGCTCCCGGTCGTACGTCCTGCAGGACGACGAGGGACAGATCACCGAGCCGTACTCGATCTCGGCCGGCCTGGACTACCCGGGCGTCGGCCCGGAGCACTCCTACCTCAAGGACACCGGCCGCGCCGAGTACCGCGCCGTCACCGACGACGCGGCGATGCAGGCGCTGCGGCTGCTGTCCGGCACCGAGGGCATCATCCCCGCCATCGAGAGCGCGCACGCGCTGGCAGGCGCCCTGGAGATCGGCCGCGACCTGGGCCCGGAGGGCCTGGTCCTGGTGAACCTGTCCGGCCGCGGCGACAAGGACATGGACACCGCCGCCCGCTACTTCGGGCTCTACGACGAGGGGGACGCGAAGTGAGCGGCACCGTCACGCTTCTGGAACAGACCATCGCCCAGGCCCGGGCCGAGCACCGCGCCGCGCTCGTCGCGTACCTCCCGGCCGGCTTCCCGACGGTCGAGGGCGGCATCGAGGCGGTCAAGGCGGCGTTCGAGGGCGGCGCCGACATCGTCGAGGTCGGGCTGCCGCACAGCGACCCGGTGCTCGACGGGCCGGTCATCCAGACCGCCGACGACATCGCGCTCAACAAGAACCACGTCCGCATCGCCGACGTGCTGCGCACCGTCCGCGAGGGCCACGCCGCCAGCGGCAAGCCGGTGCTGGTCATGACCTACTGGAACCCGGTCGACCGGTACGGCGCCGAGCGGTTCGCCGCGGAGCTCGCCGACGCGGGCGGGGCGGGCTGCATCCTGCCCGACCTGCCGGTGGAGGAGTCCGAGGTGTGGCGCAAGGCGGCCCAGGCGCACGGCCTGGCCACCGTCTTCGTCGTCGCCCCCTCCAGCCGCGACGAGCGGCTGGCCCGGATCACCTCGGCCGGCAGCGGCTTCGTCTACGCCGCCTCCCTCATGGGCGTCACCGGCACCCGGGCGAGCGTCGGCGAGCAGGCGGCCGGGCTCGTGGCCCGCACCCGCGCGACCACCGAACTGCCCGTCTGCGTCGGGCTCGGCGTCTCCAACGCCCAGCAGGCCGCGGAGGTCGCCGCGTTCGCCGACGGGGTCATCGTCGGCTCCGCGTTCGTCCAGCGGCTGCTCGACCACGAGGACCTCTCCGAGGGCCTCGCGGCAGTACGGTCCCTGGCGGCCGACCTCGCGGTGGGCGTTCGCCGGGCGTCCTGACCCTCCGGGGTGGGTGGTTCTCGGTTCAGGGACCACCTGCCGGTGCTGGGTTGCGCGCGCCGTTCCCCGCGCCCACTTTTTTGGTGCGGCTCCTTCCGCGGAGGAAGGGTGCGCCCCGAAGGGGCGCGGGGAACTGCGCTCCCCCAGAGCTTCGCCTGGGAGGTACCCCCAGCCGCCCACCCACCGCGAGGTCCCGGAACCGACAGCACCGGGCAGCCCGGGGGGTCCCGTCACCCTTACGTGCACAAAACGTCACCCGCCCGGGCGAAATCACCCCACGGCACAAGCCAAGCGCAGCGCTCCCGCGTTGGAACGGCGTGAGCGAGAAGAACCGGAACGGAAAAACCAGCGCGCGCCAGGCGCTGCAGGCGCAGCGCGAGAGGGACAAGGCCCGGGCGAAGCGGAAGCGGACCCTGATGGTGGCGGGAGGAGTCGTGGTCGTGCTGGCCGTCGCCGCCGGCATCGCCATCGCGGTGGCCGACCACGACAGCAACAAGAAGAGCACCGCCGGCGACTCCGCGGGCACCGTGACCGCGCCACGCGGCGCCACCGGGAAGGACAACCTGGTGATCCCGGTCGGCGCGGCCGACGCGCCGTCCACGCTGACCGTGTACGAGGACTTCCGCTGCCCGGCCTGCGACGCCTTCGAGAAGAGCTTCACGCCGACGATCCACAGCCTGGAGGACAGCGGCGAGCTGCGCACGGAGTACCACCTGGTCACCCTCATCGACGGCAACCTGGGCGGTGACGGCTCGCTGAACGCGGGGAACGCCGCCGCCTGCGCCCAGGACCAGGGCAAGTTCCGCGCCTTCCACGACGTGGTCTACGACAACCAGCCGGACGAGCAGGACGACAAGTTCGGCGACAAGCAGAACCTGCTCACCCTGGCCGGGAAGGTCCCGGGCCTGAAGAACGCGGCCTTCACCGCCTGTGTGAACAACGGCACACACGACGCGTGGGTGAAGAAGTCCAACGAGGCGTTCAACACCGCCGGCTACAACTCCACCCCGACGGTGCTGCTCAACGGCAAGAGCATCTACGGCACCTCGGCGCTGACCCCGGACTCGCTCAAGCAGATGGTCCAGGCCGCGAACAAGGGCAAGAAGCCCGGCAAGGTCACCGCCACGCCCAGCCCGTCCTGACCGTTCCGACCCTCCGCCGGAGGTAGGACGTTATCCAGACGTAGCCGGGCGGGTTGCCGTATCACCCGCCCGGCACGGTAGCGTCGGGACTGCCATGGAACTCGCATACATTCCCAGCCCGTCGCGCGGTGTCATCCATCTCGGACCGATCCCGCTGCGTGGCTACGCGTTCTGCATCATCATCGGCGTCTTCGTAGCCGTCTGGCTCGGGAACAAGCGGTGGATCGCCCGCGGCGGCAAGCGGGAGACCGTCGCGGACATCGCCGTGTGGGCGGTGCCGTTCGGCCTGGTCGGCGGCCGTCTCTACCACGTGATCACCGACTACGAGCTGTACTTCACCAACGGCAACGACTGGGTGAACGCCTTCAAGGTGTGGGACGGCGGCCTGGGCATCTGGGGCGCGGTGGCCCTGGGCGCGCTGGGTGCGTGGATCGGCTGCCGCCGGCGCGGCATCGCGCTGCCGGCCTACGCCGACGCGATCGCCCCCGGCATCGCCTTCGCCCAGGCCCTGGGCCGCTGGGGCAACTGGTTCAACCAGGAGCTGTACGGCAACCACACCAGCCTGCCGTGGGGCCTGAAGATCACCAGCACCGCGGGCGACCGGGTGCCGGGCATCTACCAGCCGACGTTCCTGTACGAGTGCCTGTGGTGCGTCGGCGTCGCGTTCCTGGTGATCTGGGCCGACCGCCGCTTCAAGCTCGGCCACGGCCGAGCCTTCGCGCTCTACGTGGCGTCGTACTGCGTCGGCCGCGGCTGGATCGAGCACATGCGGTCCGACTACGCCCATCACATCCTGGGACTGCGTCTCAACGACTGGACGGCGATCGTCTGCTTCATCGGTGCCGTGGTCTACATGGTGGTGTCGTCCCGGCTGCGGCCCGGCCGGGAGGCCGTGGTCGAGCCCGCCGCGGTGGCGGCGGACGGAGCCGAAGGCGCCGAGCCCGGCGAGGCGGGTGACGCCGCGGACTCCTCGGCGTCCGAGCCCTCCGCCGCGGGCGACGCGGTCGACATGACCAAGGCGTCGGCGGAGTCCGACGTGGCCGATGTCGATGCCGGTGCCGCGCCCGCCGGGGCGAAGTCCGAGCAGCCCTCGCAGTCCTCCTGACCTCCTGATCCCGCCCCGGCGCCCCCTTCGCAGCCGGCGCTGACCCCCACGCCGGGGGACGAATTCGCAGGTCAGGGCAGCCTTCCCTTGCTGGCGGCGACCCGGAATGCCACGTACGGTCGAACCGTTGGCAGACGTACGCGGGTCGCTGGGGCGCCCGGGGGAGGGGTAGGGACATGACGACGGCCACCATCGAGCCGGCCGGTGCGGCCGCGCCGTACCACGAGCCCGAGCACACCCACCGCGACGTCAGCGGCGGGTGGCTGCGGCCGGCGGTGTTCGGCGCGATGGACGGGCTGGTGTCGAACTTCGCGCTGATGACGGGGGTCGCGGGCGGTGACGTGAGCGCCCGGACCGTGGCGGTCACCGGTCTGGCCGGGCTCGCCGCCGGGGCGTTCTCGATGGCGGCCGGCGAGTACACCTCGGTCGCCTCGCAGCGCGAGCTGGTCGAGGCGGAGCTGGCGGTCGAGCGGATCGAGCTGGACCGCAACCCGGAGGCGGAGCTGCGCGAGCTCGCCGCGTTGTACGTGTCGCGCGGAGTGGAGCCGAAGCTGGCCCACGAGGTGGCCCGGCAGCTGTCCGTCGACCCCGAGCAGGCGCTGGAGATCCACGCCCGCGAGGAGCTGGGCGTCGACCCGCACGACCTGCCCTCGCCGCTGGTCGCGGCGGCTTCCTCGTTCGTCTGCTTCGCGCTGGGCGCGCTGCTGCCGGTGCTGCCGTACCTGCTGGGCGCTTCGGTGCTGTGGCCGGCGGTCGCGCTGGCGATGGTCGGGCTCTTCGGCTGCGGGGCCGCGGTGGCCCGGGTCACCGCGCGTTCCTGGTGGTACAGCGGGCTGCGGCAGCTCGTGCTGGGCGCCGCCGCGGGCGGTGTCACCTTCGCGCTGGGCTCCCTGATCGGCTCCGCGGTCGGCTGACCCGCCCCCTTGACGACCGGCCGTACCATCGAAAGTACGGGTGGGGCCGACAACCTGGCACAAGGTTCTGTTTCCCCCTCGTTTCAGCGTCGGCCGCACGGGGCATCAGTCGGTAACGCAACCGGCAGAGCTTTCCCGAAAAGGTTCATCGAGCTGCGCGCGGGCACCCCCGCTCGCAGCGCCGGGATCGTCCGTAAACCCCGCGGTACGACGCTGGCCTGAAGTAGCCGTTCCACCTCCCGAGATTCACCCCGCATGTCCACATGCTGGAATCGAGTATCCGCTTCTCGAACACTCGTCCATCATGTAACCTGCACGAAATCGCAGAGGGCCAACGTCGTCCCTGTTGCGCATGCCCATGACGGGCGATGCATATCAGCCAAATGACGACGACGGGAGAGCCATGCGTTCGCGTTCCGCGTTCATGGACGGGCGCCCCGCCCCGCAGGGGATGTACGATCCCCGCCACGAGCACGACGCCTGCGGCGTCGGCTTTGTCGCCACCCTCAGCGGTGAGGCGAGCCACGCGCTCGTCCAGCAGGCGCTGACCGTCCTGCGCAACCTGGAACATCGCGGCGCCACCGGTGCCGAGCCGGACTCCGGCGACGGCGCGGGCATCCTGTTGCAGATCCCGGACACCTTCCTCCGCGCGGCCGTCGGCTTCGAGCTGCCCGCCGCGGGGCAGTACGCCGTCGGCCTCGCGTTCCTGCCGCACGAGCACGACGACCGTACCAAGGCCGTCGACGCCATCGAGCGGATCGCCGCCGAAGAGGGCCTGACCGTCCTGGGCTGGCGCGAGACGCCGACCGACCCCGACCTGCTCGGTGCCACGGCCCGCTCCACCATGCCGTACTTCGCCCAGCTCTTCGTCGCCGACCAGGCCGGGCACCGCGCCGGCATCGACCTGGACCGGCCCGCGTTCGTGCTGCGCAAGCGCGCCGAGCGTGAAGCCGACGTGTACTTCCCGTCGCTGTCCGCGCGGACCATCGTCTACAAGGGCATGCTCACCACCGGCCAGCTGGAGCCGTTCTTCCCCGACCTGTCCGACGAGCGGTTCGCCACCGCCATCGCGCTGGTCCACTCCCGCTTCTCCACCAACACCTTCCCGAGCTGGCCGCTCGCCCACCCGTACCGGTTCGTCGCGCACAACGGCGAGATCAACACCGTCAAGGGCAACCGCAACTGGATGCGGGCCCGCGAGTCGCAGCTGGCCAGCGAGCTGTTCGGCCCGGTGCGCCCGGCGGACGGCAGCACCGCGCAGGCCGCGGGCTCCGCCGGTACCCCCGCCGACCTGGAGCGGATCTTCCCGATCTGCACCCCCGGCGCCTCCGACACCGCGTCCTTCGACGAGGTGCTGGAACTGCTGCACCTCGGCGGCCGCTCGCTGCCGCACAGCGTGCTGATGATGATCCCCGAGGCGTGGGAGAACCACGCCTCGATGGACCCGGCCCGCCGCGCCTTCTACCGCTACCACTCCACGCTGATGGAGCCCTGGGACGGTCCGGCCTGCGTCACCTTCACCGACGGCACCCTCGTCGGCGCGGTCCTGGACCGCAACGGCCTGCGCCCGGGCCGCTACTGGGTCACCGACGACGGCCTGGTGGTCCTCGCCTCCGAGTCCGGCGTGCTGCACGACATCGCCCCGGAGCGGGTGGTCCGCAAGGGCCGGCTGCAGCCCGGCCGGATGTTCCTGGTCGACACCGCCTCGCACCGCATCGTCGAGGACGACGAGATCAAGGCCGAGATGGCCGCCCAGAACCCGTACGCGGACTGGCTGGACGCCGGGCTGATCAACCTCGCCGACCTGCCCGAGCGCGAGCACATCGTGCACACCCACGCCTCGGTCACCCGCCGCCAGCAGACCTTCGGCTACACCGAGGAGGAGCTGCGGGTCATCCTCGCGCCGATGGCGCGCACCGGCGGCGAGCCGCTCGGCTCGATGGGCACCGACTCGCCGATCGCGGCGCTCTCCGAACGGCCCCGGCTGCTCTTCGACTACTTCACCCAGCTCTTCGCGCAGGTCACCAACCCGCCGCTGGACGCCATCCGCGAGGAGCTCGTCACCTCGCTGATCTCCACCATCGGCCCGTCCGGGAACCTGCTGGAGCCCAGCCCGGCCTCCTGTCGCAACATCACCCTGCCGTTCCCGGTGATCGACAACGACGAGCTGGCCAAGCTCATCCACGTCAACGCCGACGGCGACCTGCCCGGCCTGAAGGCCGCCACGCTCTCCGGCCTGTACCGGGTGGCCGGCGGCGGCGACGCGCTCGCCGCGCGGCTGGCCGAGATCTGCGCCGAGGCCGACGCCGCCATAGAGGACGGCGCCCGCCTGATCGTGCTCTCCGACCGGCACTCCGACGCCGAGCACGCCCCGATCCCGTCGCTGCTGCTCACCTCCGCGGTGCACCACCACCTGATCCGCACCAAGCAGCGCACCCAGGTCGGCCTGATCGTCGAGGCCGGCGACGTCCGCGAGGTGCACCACGTCGCGCTGCTGATCGGCTACGGCGCCGCTGCCGTCAACCCGTACCTGGCCATGGAGTCCGTCGAGGACCTGGTCCGGGCCGGCACCTTCCTGCCCGGCGTCGACGCAGAGACCGCGATGCGGAACCTGATCAAGGCGCTCGGCAAGGGCGTGCTGAAGGTGATGTCCAAGATGGGCATCTCCACCGTCGCCTCCTACCGCGGCGCGCAGGTCTTCGAGGCGGTCGGCCTGGACGCCGAGTTCGTCGACACCTACTTCCACCTCACCGACACCAAGATCGGCGGGGCGGGCATCGACGTCATCGCGCAGGAGGTCGCCGCCCGGCACGCCAAGGCGTACCCGGTCTCCGGCATCCCCGCCGCGCACCGCCGGCTGGAGATCGGCGGCGAGTACCAGTGGCGCCGCGAGGGCGAGCCGCACCTGTTCGACCCGGACACCGTCTTCCGGCTCCAGCACGCCACCCGCACCCGGCGCTACGACATCTTCAAGCAGTACACCTCGCGGGTGAACGAGCAGTCCGAGCGGCTGATGACCCTGCGCGGCCTGTTCGGCCTCAAGCAGGACCGCCCGGCCGTCCCGATCGACGAGGTCGAGCCGGTCAGCGAGATCGTCAAGCGGTTCTCCACCGGCGCCATGTCGTACGGCTCGATCTCCCGCGAGGCGCACGAGACGCTCGCCATCGCGATGAACCAGCTCGGCGGCAAGTCCAACACCGGCGAGGGCGGCGAGGACCCGGAGCGGCTCTACGACCCGGCCCGGCGCAGCGCCATCAAGCAGGTCGCCTCCGGCCGGTTCGGCGTCACCTCCGAGTACCTGGTCAACGCCGACGACATCCAGATCAAGATGGCGCAGGGCGCCAAGCCCGGCGAGGGCGGCCAGCTGCCCGGCCACAAGGTCTACCCGTGGATCGCCGGCACCCGGCACTCCACCGCGGGCGTCGGCCTGATCTCGCCGCCGCCGCACCACGACATCTACTCCATCGAGGACCTCGCCCAGCTCATCCACGACCTGAAGAACGCCAACCCCAGGGCGCGGGTGCACGTCAAGCTGGTCTCCGAGGTCGGCGTCGGCACCGTCGCGGCGGGCGTGTCCAAGGCGCACGCCGACGTGGTGTTGATCTCCGGTCACGACGGCGGCACCGGTGCCTCCCCGCTCACCTCGCTGAAGCACGCCGGCGGTCCCTGGGAGCTCGGCCTCGCCGAGACCCAGCAGACGCTGCTGCTCAACGGGCTGCGGGACCGGATCGTGGTGCAGACCGACGGCCAGCTCAAGACCGGCCGGGACGTGGTGATCGCGGCGCTGCTCGGCGCCGAGGAGTTCGGCTTCGCCACCGCGCCGCTGGTCGTCTCCGGCTGCATCATGATGCGGGTGTGCCACCTGGACACCTGCCCGGTCGGCGTCGCCACCCAGAACCCGGTGCTGCGCGACCGGTTCTCCGGCAAGCCCGAGTTCGTGGTGAACTTCTTCGAGTTCATCGCCGAGGAGGTCCGTGAACTCCTCGCCGAGCTGGGCTTCCGCACCATCGAGGAGGCCGTCGGCCACGCCGAACTGATCGACGCCGGCCGCGCGGTGGACCACTGGAAGGCGCAGGGCCTGGACCTGGCCCCGCTGCTGTACGTGCCGGAGCTGCCCGAGGGCGCGGCGCTGCACCGCATCACCGGCCAGGACCACGGCCTGGACCGCGCGCTCGACAACGAGCTGATCCGGCTCGCCGCCGAGGCGCTGGAGTCCGGTGCGCCGGTCCGCGCGCAGGTGCCGATCCGCAACGTCAACCGCACGGTGGGCACCATGCTCGGCCACGAGGTGACGAAGAAGTACGGTGGCGCCGGCCTGCCCGAGGACACCGTCGACATCACCTTCACCGGCTCCGCGGGCCAGTCCTTCGGCGCGTTCCTGCCCAAGGGCATCACCCTGCGGCTGGAGGGCGACGCCAACGACTACGTCGGCAAGGGCCTGTCCGGCGGCCGCGTGATCGTCCGCCCGGACCGCGGCGCGGACCACCTCGCCGAGGAGTCCACCATCGCGGGCAACACCATCGCCTACGGTGCCACCGGCGGCGAGCTGTTCCTGCGCGGCCGCACCGGCGAGCGGTTCTGCGTGCGCAATTCCGGCGCGACCGTGGTGGCCGAGGGCGTCGGCGACCACGGCTGCGAGTACATGACCGGCGGCCGGGCGGTCGTGCTCGGCACCACCGGCCGGAACTTCGCGGCCGGCATGTCCGGCGGCATCGCCTACCTGCTGGACCTCGACCCGGACTGCGTCAACCCGGGCATGGTCGAGATCGAGCAGCTCACCGCCGACGACATCACGTGGCTGCACGACGTGGTGCGCCGCCACTTCGAGGAGACCGGCTCGACCGTCGCCGAGCGGCTGCTCGCCGACTGGGGCGGTGCCCTCACCCGCTTCGGCAAGGTCATGCCGAGGGACTACAAGGCAGTGCTCGCCGCCAAGAACGCCGCCGAGCAGGCCGGACTCTCGGAGTCCGAGACCACCGCGAAGATGATGGAGGCGGCAAATGGCTGACCCCAAGGGCTTCCTCACCACCCCGCGTGAGAACAACCCGACCCGCCCGGTCGAGGAGCGCAAGCAGGACTGGAAAGAGGTCTACGTCCCCGGTGGCCTGCTGCCGATCGTCAGCAAGCAGGCCGGCCGCTGCATGGACTGCGGTATCCCGTTCTGCCACCAGGGCTGTCCGCTCGGCAACCTCATCCCGGAGTGGAACGACTACGCCTACCGCGAGGACTGGACCGCCGCGTCCGAGCGGCTGCACGCCACCAACAACTTCCCGGAGTTCACCGGGCGGCTGTGCCCGGCGCCGTGCGAGACCGCGTGCGTGCTCGGCATCAACCAGCCGCCGGTGACGATCAAGAACGTCGAAGTCACCATCATCGACAAGGCCTGGGACAACGGGGACGTCACGCCGCAGCCGCCGGAGCGGCTGTCCGGCAAGACCGTCGCCGTCATCGGCTCGGGCCCGGCGGGCCTGGCCGCCGCCCAGCAGCTCACCCGGGCCGGCCACACCGTCGCGGTCTACGAGCGGGCCGACCGGATCGGAGGCCTGCTGCGGTACGGCATCCCCGAGTTCAAGATGGAGAAGCGGCACATCAACCGCCGGATCGAGCAGATGCGGGCGGAGGGCACCAAGTTCCGTACCGGTGTGCAGATCGGCACCGACCTGGACGGCGCGAAGCTCGCCCGGCGGTACGACGCCGTGGTCATCGCGGCCGGCGCCACCCAGTGGCGCGACCTGCCGGTCGAGGGCCGCGAACTGACCGGCGTGTACCAGGCGATGGAGTACCTGCCGCTGTCCAACAAGGTGCAGGAGGGCGACTTCGTCGCCCCGCCGATCACCGCCGAGGGCAAGCACGTGGTGGTCATCGGCGGCGGTGACACCGGCGCGGACTGCGTCGGCACCGCGCACCGGCAGGGCGCGCTGTCCGTCACCCAGCTGGAGATCATGCCGCGCCCGTCCGACGAGCGGCCCGCGCACCAGCCGTGGCCGACGATGCCGATGGTCTACAAGGTGACCTCCGCGCACGAGGAGGGCGGCGAGCGGGTCTACGCCGTCAACACCGTGAAGTTCACCGGCGACGCCGACGGGCATGTGCGGGAACTGCACCTGGTCGAGGTGGTCTTCCAGGACGGCAAGTTCGTGCCCCAGGAGGGCACCGAGCGGGTCATCCCGGCCGACCTGGTCACCCTCGCGATGGGGTTCACCGGCACCGACCAGAAGAACGGGCTGATCGAGCAGCTCGGCCTGGAACTGGACGCGCGCGGCAACATCGCGCGGGACGGCTCCTACGCGACCAACGTCGACGGGGTCTTCGTCGCCGGTGACGCCGGCCGCGGCCAGTCGCTGATCGTGTGGGCCATCGCCGAGGGGCGCTCTGCGGCGAAGTCCGTCGACGCGTACCTCACGGGGGTGCCGTCGGCTCTGCCCTCGCCGATCCGTCCGACCGACCGGCCGCTCACGGTCTGACCCGAACGGCTTCCGCCGTCCCCCGGCCGGGCTTCGCCCGGCCCCCGAGATGTCCCGCACAACGGTGTGCGGTACGCAGCAACACCCGCAGCGCTCGCCACTCCCCGACCAAGGAGGCGAGCGCTGCACCTTTCTGCGGCGCCCTCGCGGAGAGCGTCCCCCCGAAGGGGCGCCCCCGTGAGGCGGCTCTCACGTCTCGCACTCCAACTCCGTCCTGCACAGGGTGCACCGGGCGCGCAGGCGGCCCTTGCAGGGGAGGCGGATGCGCTGGAAACAGGCGGGGCAGGGGAAGGAGACGCGCAGCCGGTCCGGGGTGCCCTCGAAGGAGTAGTCGGCCGCGGCGGGGGCGATGCCGGCCCGGCGGTTCTTGGCGTAGAGGCGGCGGGCCACCCACGACGCGGCGGCCAGCGGCGGCCTGCGCAGGTCCTGGTGGGCGCGGGTGAGGCCGACCCGGTAGGCGTCGCGGGCCTGCGGGCTGCGGAACCACGGCTCGATGTCGTCGCCGAAGGCGGCCGCCCGCTTGGCCAGGACGTACCCGAACTCCTCGGGCGTGAGATACCCCAGCTTGTACGCGGACATCGTCATCCGGTCCCCGCGCATCGACGGCTCCTCGCGGTAGGCGTCCAGCAGCAGCCAGCCCGCACCGAGGTACGCGGTCGCGGTGTCCGTGAGGATCTCGTTGTCGCGGGTGCCGGGGAAGGACAGGCCGAGCCGGTGCAGGTAGACGTGCATCACCTCGTGGGCGAGCGCGGCCCCCACGTCCCGCCGGTCGGTCCGGAAACGGGAGTGCAGCTCCACGAAGTACTCCGGGCCCGCGGCCAGTTCGACGTTCCCGGCGTGCGCCATGTCGCGGAAACCCACCACCATCCGGGCGTCCGGCAGCCGCAGGTGCTGCACCATCACCCGGGCCACCCGCAGCGCGCCCAGATACGGGTCCTCGTCGTCGGGGAAGTCCACCAACTCCGGCCGCACGCTGGTCGCGAACCGGGCCACCCCGTCCGCCGACAGCCGCCGATGGATCGCGGTCAGCGCGCCGCGTACCGTCTCCAGGTGCGGAAACCCGTGCACGATCGGCCCCCCGGCGATTTCCCCGCCGCCCCCGGCTCCCTCGCCCATGACCACCTCCCCGCCCCTGCGAGCCTAGGCCACGCCCGCCCGCGGCGGGCGGGCCCGGGAACCGAATGTGTGCACCACCACCGCATTCATGATCGGCAAAGGCGTTCCACCAGCGGCTTTCGTGCGGCAGCATGAGGGGCATGCCTGCCCTCAACCGCGCCGAGGCCGAGACCCGCGCCCGTGACCTGGCCGTAGAGCACTACGCGATCGACCTCGACCTCACCAGGGGCGAGGAACGCTTCGGATCGACCACCGTCATCCGATTCGCGGCGCTCCGCGACTGCGACAGCTTCGCCGAGATCGAGCCCGCCGCCCTGCACCGGGTGCTGCTCGACGGCGCCCCGCTCGACCACGCGCTGGTCGACGGCAACCGGCTGCCGCTGCCCGGACTCACCGCGGGCCCGCACGAACTGCGGGTCGAGGCCGACATGAACTACTCGCACACCGGCGAGGGCCTGCACCGCTTCACCGACCCCGCCGACGGTGAGACGTACCTGTACACCCAGCTCTTCCTCGACGACGTGCGCCGGGTCTTCGCCGCCTTCGACCAGCCCGACCTGAAGGCCCGCTTCGACGTGGCGGTCACCGCGCCGGAGGACTGGGCGGTGCTCGGCAACGGCACCGCCACCCGCACCGCGCCCGGCCGCTGGCAGATGGCCACCACCCCGCCGCTGCCCACGTACGTCGTCGCGGTCGCCGCCGGGCCGTACCACACGGTGCGCGCCGAGCACGCCGGGCTGCCGTTCGCCCTGCACTGCCGCCGCTCGCTCGCCGAGCACCTGGACCGGGCCGCGCCCGACCTGTTCGCCTTCACCTTCGGCTGCTTCGACCGCTACCGCGAGATGTTCGCCGAGCCGTACCCGTTCGACTCCTACGACCAGGCGTTCGTGCCCGAATTCAACTTCGGCGCGATGGAGAACCCCGGTCTGGTCGTCCTGCGCGACGAGTACGTCTACCGCTCCGCCGCCACCCCCAGCGAACTGCTGGACCGCGCGGTGGTCATCGCCCACGAGATGGCCCACATGTGGTTCGGCGACCTGGTCACCCTGCGCTGGTGGGACGACATCTGGCTGAACGAGTCGTTCGCCGAGTACATGGGCTTCCAGATCGCCTCCGAGGCCCCCGGCTTCGACGGCGCCTGGACCGGCTACGGCGCCCACCGCAAGTTCCGCGGCTCCGACAGCGACCAGCGCCCCTCCACCCACCCGGTCGCGCCGCTGCCCGAGGACGTCCCCGACACCGCGTCCGCGCTGACCAACATCGACGGCATCTCCTACGCCAAGGGCGGCTCCGCACTGCGCCAGCTCGTCACGTGGATGGGCCGCGAGGACTTCCTGGCCGGCCTCAACGAGCACTTCGCCCGGCACCGCTTCGGCAACGCCCGCCTCGCCGACCTGATCGACTCGCTCGCCTCCGCCACCGACCGCGACGTGACGGCGTGGGCCGAGGCATGGCTGCGCACCACCGGCGTGGACACCCTCACCCCGGCCGCCTCGCCCGCGCCCGGCGGCTGGCGGCTGGAGATCGGCCACAGCGGCGAACGCCCGCACCGCATCGGCGTCGGACTGTACGACCGGGCCGACGGCGACCCGGCGCGGCTGGTGCTGCGCGAGCGCGCCACCGTCGACATCACGGCCACCGCCGCGGTCGAGCGCCGTACCTTCGACGGCCCCCGGCCCGACCTGGTGCTGCTCAACGACGGCGACCTCAGCTACGTCAAGGTCCGCTTCGACGACCGCTCGTGGGAGGCGGTCCGCGACGCCCTCGGCAGCATCCCCGACCCGCTGTCCCGCTCGGTGGCGTGGAACGCGGCCCGCGACCTGGTGCGCGACGCCCGGCTGGCGCCCGCGGAGTACCTGGCGCTGGTGGGCCGGCATCTGCCGGCCGAGTCCGACCCGGCGATCGTGCAGGGCGTGCTCACCTTCGCCCGCGCGACCGTCGCCGACCGCTACCTCGACCCGGCGCTGCGGCCCGACGCGCTCGCCGGCCTCGCCGGGACCGCCCGCGCGCTGCTCGCCGAGGGCCGGGCCGGCAACCGGCTCACCGCCACCCGCGCGCTGATCGCCTCCGCGCTGAGCGCCACCGACGCGGCCGAGCTGCGCGACTGGTACGACCGGGGCGTGCTCCCCGGCGACGGCACGCTGGACCAGGAGCTGCGCTGGCTGCTGCTGGCACGGCTGGCCGTGCTGGGTGCGGCCGGCGCCGCCGACATCGACGCGGAACTGGCCCGCGACACCAGCGCCACCGGCCACGAGTCCGCCGCCCGCTGCCGTGCGGCGCTGCCCGACAAGGACACCAAGTCCGCCGCCTGGCAGGCGATCTTCCATGACGACGCGAGCTCCAACCCGCTGCTCGGCGCGGCCGTGGAGGGCTTCTGGCAGCACGAGCAGCGGGCCCTGCTGGACGGCTACCTGCCCCGCTACTTCCCCGACGCCGTCGCGCTCGCCGCCCGCCGCGGGCCGGCCGTCGCGAACATGGTCGCCCGCAGCGGCTTCCCGTTCACCGAGATCACCGCGGAGACGCTCGCGTTGGGCCGGGCCGCCCTCGACGACCCCGCCGTGATCCCGGCGCTGCGCCGCACGTTCGACGACCAACTGGACGATCTGGCAAGGGCGTTGCGGGTCCGGCAAGTGTTCGGCGGCTGAACGGCGGCTGACCGCCGGCTGATCGGGGAGCCCGGAGAACCCAGGGGAGCCCGGGGCGGCCGGGGGAGATCCGGCCCGCGCGCGAGAGCGCGGGCCGGGCCCCGACGGCCGCCGGATCAGGGCTTGATCGGCATCGGCGCGGCGAACTTCCGTGTCTGCGCGATCAGTTCCGGCTCGGTGAGCTCCGACGAGCCCGCGTCGACGCACAGGATCACGTTGCCGGACCGCACCAGGATGTTGGTGCTGCTCTCGTAGTCGCCCTTCGGGGTGACCTTCAACGCGTACGCCTCGTCGCCCAGGTCCTTCACCGGCGTCAGCGTCGCGGTGGTCGTGACCTTCTTGCTGTCGCCGGTGTTCGCCTCGTAGGTCCCGCAACGCTTCACCACGGTCTTGATCGTCGTGATCAGCTTCTCCGCGTTGTCCCCCTCGAAGCCGGCGAACGCCACTTCCTGGGAGCTGCTCATCGGGTCCAGGATCGTCTCGTACGCGTCCGAGGCCCGGTAGTCCGTCAGCAGGTCGTCGGGTTCCACGACGGTGAGCGCGTTGTTGCAGGTGTCGGTCGGCAGCCGGGCGGGGTCGGGGTCGGCCAGGCCGTTGGCGCTGTCGGCCTCGCTGCCCTTCTCCACCGTCCAGCCCGACGGCAGCGTGGCGACGGTCGGCAGCGCCGCCTTGAGCTTGTCGCCGTCGGGCGTGGTGGGCGGCGGCGTCGTCGGCACCGGGGCCGGCGTCGCGGTGTCGGACGTGGAAGCCGGCGGCGTGGTGCTGTCGGCCGCGGGTGTGTCGTCGTTGCACGCCGTCAGCAGCAGAGCACAGGCCGCGAGCGCGCCCACGGACGCGGCAGCCTTCTTGATACGCACGGAAGTCCCCCCGGACAGATGGTCGAAAGTCTCAGCAAAACGGCCGCAATCGAACCGATGCGGCCCGCACGAACCTATCCGACCGCCCCACCCGAACCATCCGAACCCGAAACACCACGGCTTTGCTGTACGGGATCTCCACAACTGGACCGCATCCATTCCGGGTTCACGCCGTACATCCCGCCGGCGGCGGCCCGTGCGGTCCGAACAACCGCCGGAACGTACCCATTCGGGCCAATCGTCGTTGAGCAGGGCGCCCCTTGTCGTGCGCGCCGGCGGGCGCCGACGCGCACCGCGTCGCGCCGCCGCTGAGTGAGGAACGACCATGCCGATGCCCGGACTTGCCGGTGGACGTGGAGCCGCCGAGGCGCTGCGGCCCCTGGTGGACACCGTGTGCGGCGCCCTGGCGGAGGGCGCGCGCGACCGCGGCGGACCGATGCCGCGCGGCGGCCCCGAGGAAGTGGCCCGGCTCGTCGAGCGGGCCGTCCCCGACGTGCTGCCGCGCTCCGGCACCGGCGAGCACGAAGCACTCGCCACGCTGGTGCACCTGATGGCGGCGGGCGCCGCCGACCCCGCCGACGGGCTGTGCGCCGCGCACCTGCACTGCCCGCCGCTGGCCGTCGCCGCTGCCGCGGACCTGGCCGCCTCCGTGCTCAACCCGTCCATGGACTCCTGGGACCAGGCGCCGGCCGCCAGCGCCCTCGAAGCGCGGGTGACCGCCGCGCTGGCCGCCGTCGTCTACCCCGACCTGCCGGCCCCCGACGCCCTGGTGACCACCGGCGGCACCGAATCCAACCAGCTCGCGCTGCTGCTCGCCCGCGAGCGTGCCGCCGGCGGCCCCCGGGTCCAGGTCGTGTGCGGCGCCAACGCCCACCACAGCGTCCAGCGCTCCGCCTGGCTGCTCGGCCTGCCGCAGCCGATCGTGCTGGACACCCCCGCCGGCGTGCTCGATCCCGCGGCAGTGGACACCGCACTCGACCAACTGCCCGGCCGTCCCCTGGTGGTGGCCACCGCGGGCACCACCGACAGCGGCGCGATCGACCCGCTGCCCGCCATCGCCCACGCCACCGGAGCCCACGGCGCCGAACTGCACGTGGACGCCGCCTACGGCGGGCCGCTGCTGTTCAGCAGCCGCGAGGCCGCCAAGCTCGACGGCCTGCAGTCCGCGGTGTCGGTCACCCTCGACCTGCACAAACTCGGCTGGCAGCCGGTCGCCGCCGGCCTGCTCGCCGTGCCCGACGGCACCGCGCTGCGCCCGCTGACCCACCAGGCCGACTACCTCAACGCCGCCGACGACACCGAAGCCGGCCTGCCGGACCTGCTAGGCCGGTCCCTGCGCACCTCCCGCCGCCCCGACGTCCTCAAGATCGCCGTCTCGCTGCGCGCGCTGGGCCGCGAGGGCATCGCCGCCCTGGTGGACGCCGTCTGCGACCTCGCCACCGACCTCGCCGACCGGGTCCGGCGCCACCCCGCGCTCACCCTGCACGCACCCCCCGCGATCAGCACCGTCCTGTTCCGCCCGACCGCCGCGGACGACGAGGAGACCGCCGAACTGCGCCGCCGCCTGATGTACGAGGGCCGCGCCGTCCTCGGCCGGGCCCGCGCCGACGGCCGGCTGTGGCTGAAGGCCACCCTGCTCAACCCGCACCTGCGTTCCGACGACCTCGACACGCTGCTGAAGCTCACCACGGAAGGCACCACGGCACGATGAACCCCACTCCGGCCGGTACCGACGGCGCCCCCGACACCGCCGCGCCCGCGGACGAACCGTTCGACCTGCTCGGCATCGGCATCGGGCCGTTCAACCTCTCGCTGGCCGCGCTCGCCGACGGCCTCCCGGGTCTGACCGCCGCCTTCTACGACCAGTGCCCCGACTTCCGCTGGCACCCCGGACTGCTGATCGACGGCGCCACCTTGCAGGTGCCCTTCCTCGCCGACCTGGTCACCCTCGCCGACCCGGCCAACCGCTGGACCTTCCTGAACTGGCTGAAGAGCCGCGAGCGGCTCTTCCCGTTCTACTTCGCCGAGCGCTTCCACGTGCACCGCGCCGAGTACGACGCCTACTGCCGCTGGGTCGCGGAGTCGCTGCCCACCACCCACTTCGGCCAGCAGGTCGACAGCGTGCGGTGGAACCCGGCCCGCGCCCTGTTCGAGGTGGACCACACCCACGTCGACGCGCACGGCGAGGCCGAGGCGCTGGCCCGCACCTACGCCCGCCACCTGGTGCTCGGCATCGGCACCCAGCCGCACGTCCCCGAGCCGCTGCGGCCGCTGGCCGACACGCCAACAGTGCCGGTCGTGCACTCCTCGCGCTACGTGGAGGAGCGGGCCCGGCTGCTGGCCGCCGACCACATCACGGTGGTCGGCTCCGGCCAGTCCGGCGCCGAGGTCTTCCTCGACCTGCTGCGCAACCGGCCGGCCGGCCGGGAGCGGATCACCTGGCTGGCCCGTACCCCGGCGTTCGCGCCCATGGAGTACAGCAAGCTCGGCCTGGAGCACTTCACCCCCGACTACACCCGCTACTTCCACGGCCTGGCCGAGCCGGTCCGCGACCGGCTGGTGCCGCGGCAGTGGCAGCTGCACAAGGGCATCGACGCCGACACCATCGCCGCGATCCACGAGGAGCTGTATCGCCGCACCCTGGACGGCGGCTGGCCCGACGCGGTGCTCACCCCCGGCGTCGCCGTGCGCACCGCCGGCCGGCTCGGCACCCAGAGCGTCGAACTGCACCTGGAACACGCCGACCAGGGCACCCGCACCCGGCTGATCACCAGCGCCGTGGTGCTGGCCACCGGCTACGAGGAGCGCCCCCTCGACCGCCTGCTCGACCCGCTCGCGCCGTACATGGAGCGGGACGAGGGGGGGCGGCCGAGGATCGACGCCCGCTACCGGATGCGGCTGGACCGGTCGGTCTCCGGCCGGGTCTACGTGCAGAACGCCGAGCGCCACTCGCACGGCGTCGGCGCCCCCGACCTGGGCCTGGCGGCCTGGCGTTCCGCGCTGGTGCTCAACGACCTGACGGCGCTGCTGACCGGCGAGGAGCACTACCCCCTGCCGGCCAGGACCGCCTTCACCACCTTCGGACTCGACGGTGCCGCCGCGAGCGACGTACCTACCCGAACAGCGGCGCTCCGGCGCGGGTGAGCCGCCACTGGTCGGCGCCGAAGGTCGACGGGTCGATTGTGCCGCGCGCCTGCACCCACGCGATGATGGTGTTGCGGATCTCGTCGGAACTGGACCACACCGACTGCGCGGTCGCCACGTGCGGGTAGTTGCTGCCGCCGCTGGAGCGGTAGTTGTTCACCGCGAGCACGAACTGCGCGGCCGGGTCGATCGCCGCCCCGCCGTGGGTGAGGTTCACGATCCGGGAGCCGGCCGGCTGCGCGATGTCGATGTCGTACGACACCCCGCTGAGCACGTCGTAGCTGAAGTCGGGGGTGTTGTCGGCGTTGGTGATCTTGGTGACGTCGACCGGGGCGTCCGGCGCGGTCTGCACGAAGTACTCCGCGGACCACTCCAGGTAGTCCTTGACCTGGGCGCCGGTGAGGATCTTCGAGTCCAGGGTGTTCTCGTAGACGTACAGGCCCGCCACGTCGCGCAGCGAGACCTGCCCGGCGGGGATGGACGCGGTGCGGGAGAACGGCGACGCCTGGGAGAGCACCGGCAGGTCGGCGTACTGGGTGCCGGCCAGCGCGGCGGTGACGGTGTCGGACTGCACCTGGTTGATGAAGTCGATGATCGGGGTGTCCTTGTAGGTGGACTCCGCCGCGGACATCGCCTCGGTGCAGGTGCCGACGACCTGGTTGACGTAGGCCACGACCTTCTGGTGCTCGTCGCGCACCAGCTTGGCGACGACCGGGTCCTCGGCGACGGTGTTGGCGTTGCGCACCCCGGCCTGCACCGAGGTGACCTTCCACCGGCCGTGCTCCAGCTCCAGGTCGATGTCGAAGACGCTCAGCCGCATGCCCCACATCAGCGGCTCGGACAGCACCACGGTCTTGCCGGTCTGCTCGTTGACCACCAGCGTCTGCGGGCGCTCCACGTGGGTGTGGCCGACCAGGATCGCGTCGATGCCGGGCACCTGCGCGGCGACCAGCGAGGACGCGTTCTCCGGGTAGGGCACCGCGTCGCCGTAGGTGGTGCTGCCGTCCAGGCCGGAGTGGTCGGTGCAGAACACCACGTCGCAGCCGAGCGCGCGCAGCTTCGGGACGTAGATCTTCGCCTGCTCGACCAGGCCGGGGAAAGCCAGCTGCCCCTGCACGTTGGCCTTGTCCCACACCGCGATGCCGGGGTTGGTCAGGCCCAGGATGCCGACCTTGATGTTCGGGCCGCCCTTCACCCGCAACTCCTTGACCAGGTAGGGCGGGAAGGCCGGGCGCAGCGTCTTGGCGTCGACCGCGTTGGCGGCCAGCAGCGGGAAGTCGCACTGCTCCTGGAAGGCGCGCAGCAGCGGGATGCCGTAGTTGAACTCGTGGTTGCCGAGCGCGGCGGCGTCGTACTTCATCTGGTTCATCGCCAGCGCCATCGGGTGCTTGGGGCCCTTGACGGGGCCGGTGATCGGCTCGACGCGGGCGTAGTAGTACGACAGCTGGGTGCCCTGGATGATGTCGCCGGCGTCGACCAGCAGGGTGCGGTCGTGGCCCTTCTCGGCGCGGGCGTCCTCGATCAGGGTGGCGAGCTTGGCCATGCCGACGTCGTTGTGGTCGGCGTCGTCGTACTCGGCGTCGGTGAAGTAGTCCCAGTTCAGGGCGTGGCCGTGCACGTCGGTGGTGCCCAGCACGCGCAGGCTGTACGTCGTGGGCCGGTGGCCCGGCCCGTGGCCGTGCCCGGGGCGCTTGTCGGACGCCTGCGCGGGGGTCGCCGCCACCGCGCCGGCCGCCCCGGTGAGCGCGACACCCGCACCTGTCGCGGCGGATCGGTTGATGAAGTCCCTGCGGTTGAGCGGCATCTGGGTTCTCCCTGCGGGATGAGCGGCACGTGGGGCCGGGTTCGAAACTGCAACGCGCGTAGATTCTGGACCACGCGAAGCCGCTTGCAACACCCCCGGCGGGTGAACGGACCATCGCTCGTACACGATCCGCCCATGATCGGACGGCGGCCGGTGCAGGTAAGGCGCGCGGACCGCCACCGAGGGTGACAAACGCGCTCATCGGAGCGGGCCCCTGCACACTTCGATACTTGTCAACAACCGTTAATCCGAACGTCGTTGGGCTGTTGACGTCACCGGGCTCCCTACCAACGAGTAAGTCATACGCTCGACACATGCGCCGAGCCAAAATTGTCTGCACCCTGGGCCCCGCCACCGAGTCCTACGACCAGATCAAAGCACTGGTCGAGGCCGGGATGGACGTCGCCCGCCTGAACCTGAGCCATGGCGGATACGCCGAGCACGAGGACCGCTACCGACGCGTGCGCAAGGCCGCCGACGAGACCGGGCGCAGCGTCGGCATCCTCGCCGACCTTCAGGGTCCGAAGATCAGGCTGGGACGTTTCGCCGAAGGCCCCGTACTGCTTGAACGCGGCGACGAGTTCACCATCACCGTCGATGACATCGAGGGTGACCAGCTGATCTGCGGCACCACCTACAAGGGACTGACGGCCGATGTCGCCCGCGGTGAGCGCATCCTCGTGGACGACGGCCGGGTCACCCTGGAGGTGACCGACGTCGAAGGCCCCCGCGTGCACACCATGGTGATCGAGGGCGGCATGGTCTCCGACCACAAGGGCCTCAACCTGCCCGGCGTCGCGGTCTCCGTGCCGGCCCTGTCCGACAAGGACATCCGCGACCTGCGCTGGGCGCTGCGCACCGGCGCCGACGTCATCGCGCTGTCCTTCGTGCGCAGCGGCCGCGACATGGACGACGTGCTGCGGATCATGGCGGAGGAGGGCCGCCGGGTCCCGGTGATCGCCAAGATCGAGAAGCCGCAGGCGGTGGAGAACCTCGAGGACATCGTCGACGCCTTCGACGGGATCATGGTCGCGCGTGGCGACCTGGGCGTCGAGATGCCGCTGGAGGCGGTGCCGATCGTCCAGAAGCGCGCGGTCAAGCTCGCCCGGCGCAACGCGAAACCGGTCATCGTCGCCACCCAGATGCTCGACTCGATGATCGACAACTCCCGCCCCACCCGCGCCGAGGCCAGCGACGTGGCCAACGCGGTGATCGACGGCACCGACGCGGTGATGCTCTCCGGCGAGACCAGCGTCGGCAAGTACCCGATCGAGACGGTGAAGGTGATGTCCCGGATCGTGGCCGCCGCCGAGGAGGACATCCTCGCCGCCGGCCTGCCGCCGCTCACCGACAGCAACAAGCCGCGCACCCAGGGCGGCGCCGTGGCCCGCGCCGCGGCCGAGATGGGCGACTTCCTCGGCGCCGCGTACCTGGTGGCCTTCACCCAGTCCGGCGACACCGTGCGCCGGCTGTCCCGCTACCGCTCGCCGATCCCGGTGCTCGCCTTCACCCCCGAGCAGGACACCCGCTCCCAACTCAACCTGACCTGGGGCGTGGAGACCTTCCTCGGCCCGATGGTGCAGACCACCGACGAGATGGTGCAGCAGGTGGACGAGCAGTTGCTGCGGATCGGCCGCTGCAAGAAGGGCGACGTCGTGGTGATCACGGCCGGCTCGCCGCCCGGAATGCCCGGCACCACCAACATGGTCCGGGTACATCACATCGGTGAGGACGACTCCCCGAAGAAGTAATGCGTTATCGCGGACGTTGGTGCTGACTTCGCCGGGCGGAGCGGCCGGCGCCCCTCCTCCAATACCGGGCCCCGCGGGACGACCAGTCCCGCGGGGCCCGTCGATTTTCGGTCAGTGGCGGAAACGTCAAAGCACCGCTATTAACGCTGTGTTACATGCTGGCAATATCCAATCGGGCCCGGACCGGGCGGGCCGCCGCCGCCCGCGGGCACCCGGGTAATCCCCTTGCGGTGTTCTGGTCCGAAATGACGGCGTACCGCCGTCGCCGCCCGGTCGCGCCCACTGGAAGTGCGGGTTCTCACCATGCGGACCTTGCGCAAAGCACCCAAACGACTCGGCAAACCTCAACGGAAGCTCAAGTAAGGGCGTTTGGCATAACAAGACAGTCACACTCTTCGCCGTACCGCTCCCCGATGTCGCGTCACGCGCCTAGAGTCACCGCCAGTCACCGCGCTTCCGAATTAGCGACCTCGGACTGCCGCACGTGACTTCGGCCGTCCATGAGGACCGGTCGGGCCAGGGGAAAGGACCGCTTGTGCGACACCGCTCTTTGCTGCTGCTCACCTCCGTATTGACCACAGGAGCCCTCACACTGACCGCTTGCGGCTCGCGCAGCGACGACAGCAAGAAGAGCAGTGGTGACGGCGGTGGCGGCAGCAACATCACCCTCACCATCGGCGTCGACGCGCCGCTCACCGGCCAGAACTCCGCCACCGGCCTCGGCCTGCAGTACGGCACGCAGATCGCGGTGGACGACGCCAACGCCCAGAAGCTCGTCCCCGGCGTGACCTTCAAGGTCAAGGCGTTCGACGACAAGGCGCTGCCGGCCACCGGCCAGCAGAACGCCACCGCCCTGGTGCAGAACAACAACGTCATCGGCGTCGTCGGCCCGCTCAACTCCGGCGTCGCCCAGTCGATGCAGCAGGTCTTCGCCACCGCGAACCTGGTGGAGATCTCGCCCGCCAACACCGACCCGACCCTCACCCAGGGCAAGAACTGGGCGAGCGGCAAGAAGGTCCGCCCCTTCAAGACCTACTTCCGCACCGCCACCACCGACGCCAACCAGGGCGGCTTCGCGGCGGACTACGCCTACAACACCCTGAAGAAGAAGAACGTCTTCGTCGTCGACGACAAGCAGGCGTACGGCGCCGGCCTGGCCGCGATCTTCAAGGGCAAGCTCTCCTCCCTGGGCGGCAAGATCGCCGGCACCGACCACGTCAACACCGGTGACACCGACTACTCGGCCCTGGTCACCAAGATCAAGCAGTCGCACGCCGACATGCTCTACTACGGCGGCCAGTACGACGAGTCGGAGCTGATCACCAAGCAGCTCAAGGCCGGCGGCGTGAACATCCCGCTGATGGGCGGCGACGGCATGTACTCCGACACGTACATCAAGACCGCGGGTGCGGCCGCCACCGGTGACCTCGCCACCTCCGTCGGCGTCCCGGTCGCCACCCTCCCGGCCGCCCAGACCTTCATCAAGACCTACAAGGCCAAGGGCTACCCGGGCGACTACGGCACCTACGGCGGCTACTCCTACGACGCCGCGACCGCCATCATCCGCGCCGTCAAGGCCGTGATGGACGCCAACGGCGGCAAGCTGCCGGCCATGAACGACGCCCGCTCCAAGGTCGTCGACGCCGTCCAGAAGACGGACTTCCAGGGCATCGCCGGTCACGTCTCCTTCGACCAGTACGGCGACACCACCAACAAGCAGCTGACCGTGTACCAGGTCAAGAACGGCAAGTGGACCTCCGTGAAGACCGGCGTCTACTCGGGCTGACCGGACCCCGCACCACCCGAGGGCCGCGCGGCCGGTCACCCCGGCCGCGCGGCCCGCCGTTTGTCGTACCACCCCCGGACCCCGCAGCACTCCCCGGACCCCGCACCACCGCACCACCGCTCCGCGCGCCCCGGGGGACCGCGCCCACCGTCCCCGACTCACCTGCTCCCAGCGACATGGAGGCCATGCGGTGCACACCCTGCCGCAACAGCTGGCCAACGGGCTGTTCCTCGGCTCGATGTACGGGCTCATCGCCATCGGCTACACGATGGTGTACGGCATCGTCCAGCTCATCAACTTCGCCCACGGCGAGATCTTCATGACCGGCGCCTTCGGCGCGCTCACCGTATGGAACATCCTGCCCAGCGGCATGAACATCTGGGCCGCGCTGCCCCTGATGCTCGTCGGTGGCGCCATCGTCTCCATGCTGATCGCGGTAGGCGCCGAACGGTTCGCCTACCGGCCGCTGCGCGGCGCACCCAGACTCGCGCCCCTCATCACCGCCATCGGCCTCTCCCTCGCCCTCCAGCAGGCGATCTTCGTGTGGTACCCCGGTGCCGACAACGCCAAGGACTTCCCCCAACTCGGCACGCACCCCTACCACCTGGGCTCCATCAGCATCCAGCGCAACGACATCTTCCTCGTCGTCGCCGCCGCGATCTGCATGATCGGCCTGGCCGCCTTCGTCCGCAGCAGCCGCACCGGCCGCGCGATGCAGGCCACCGCACAGGACCCGGACACCGCCCAGCTCATGGGCATCGACACCAACCGCATCATCGTGATCGCCTTCGCCATCGGCGGCCTGTTCGCCGCCGTCGCCGGCGTCGCCTACGGCCTGAAGTACGGCCAGGTCACCTACAACATGGGCTTCCAGGCCGGCCTGAAAGCCTTCACCGCGGCGGTCCTCGGCGGCATCGGCAACATCTACGGCGCCATGCTCGGCGGACTCGTCCTCGGCATCGCCGAAGCCTGCGCCACCGCCTACATCGCCAACATCCCCGGCATGCACCAACTCGGCGGCCAAGGCTGGGCCAACGTATGGGCCTTCGTCCTGCTCATCGTGGTCCTGCTGGTCAGACCACAGGGCCTGCTGGGTGAACGCGTAGCGGACAGGGCGTGATCCCGATGACAGACATCCCCACCACCGCGGCCCTCCAGCCCGTCCCGCTCGGCACCACCAACCCCGACGCACCGCGCGCCGACTCCTTCGTCACCCTGCCGCCCGGCGTCGCCCGCATCGCGACCCTCGTCGGCGTCGTGGGCACCGTGGTGTCCACCTTCATGTCCTGGACCTACACCTCCGACTTCCCCGGCGACCTCACCGTCAACGGCTACCCCGGCGGCCTGCAGGTCCTCACCCTCATCGGCGCCATCCTCACCGGCCTGGTGGCCCTCGGGGCCTTCGGGGTCAAGGGCCTGACCTGGCTGGTGCCCAACCGGTCGCCCAACGCCGTCCTGCTGCTCGCCGCCGGCACCTTCGCCACCACCTGGTACGCCGTCATCGCCATCGCGCAGGAACTCGGCGGCCTGGCCAACCTCAACCCCGGCGGCTTCGTCGCCGCCGTCGCCTCGCTGGTCCTGCTCGTCGGCGCCCTGGGCCTGCCCATCGACCGCCGGCCCCTGGACGACTCCGACGCCGAGTACTACGAACTCGGCCGCCTCAGCGAGAACGGCGCGACCCGCGGCACCTACCGCTGGCTGCGCTCGGCCCGGCTCAACCACCGCGAGCTGCCGGTCTCCGACCCCGCCAAGGCGCCGCTGTGGGTGCAGTACCTCATCGTCGTCGTGGTCGCCGTCGCCGGCGTGAAAGTCCTCACCTACGGGCTGGCCACCGGCTACACCGAACTCTTCGTCGGCTACCTGATCCTGCTCGTCTTCGCCCTCCTGGCGTTCAGCGCCGCCGGACTCACCCGGCAGTTCTCCAAGATCACCGGCGATCACCGGCCGTTCTCGATGTCGGTCGGCATCCTCGCCGCCATCGCCTACCCGTTCGTCCAGAACAACGAGCACTGGGCGAACCTCGGCGTCAACATCCTCATCTTCGGCACCGTCGCCCTGGGCCTGAACATCGTCGTCGGCCTCACCGGCCTGCTCGACCTCGGCTACGTCGCCTTCCTCGGTGTCGGCGCCTACGCCGCGGCCCTCGTCTCCGGCTCCCAGTACTCCATCTGGTCCGGCGTCCAGTTCCCCTTCTGGGCCGCCGCCCTCACCGGCATGGCCGCCTCCCTGGTCTTCGGCGTCCTCATCGGCGCCCCCACCCTGCGGCTGCGCGGCGACTACCTGGCCATCGTCACCCTCGGCTTCGGAGAGATCTTCCGCATCGCCGTCAACAACCTCGACGGCGTCTCAGGACCCAAGGTCACCAACGGGCCGAACGGCATCCCGAACATCCCCGACCTGTCGGTCTTCGGCTACAACCTCGGCAACCCGCACCAGATCGGCTCCATCACCCTCGGCCGGTTCGCCAACTACTACCTGCTGATGCTCGTCATCACGGTGATCGTGGTGCTCGTCTTCACCCGCGCCTCCGACTCCCGCATCGGCCGGTCCTGGATCGCCATCCGCGAGGACGAGACCGCCGCCACCGCCATGGGCATCAACGGCTTCCGGGTCAAGCTCATCGCGTTCGCGCTCGGCGCCTCCCTGGCCGGCCTGGCCGGCACCGTCAGCGCCCACGTCACCTACAGCGTCGTGCCCAATCCCTACCAGTTCTCCGGCGCCGCACCGCCCAACTCCGCGTTCCTGCTCGCCGCCGTCGTCCTTGGCGGCATGGGCACCGTCAGCGGACCCATCCTCGGCGCCGCGCTCCTCTACATCGTCCCCGAGAAGCTGGGCTTCCTGCAGCGCTACGAACTCTTCGCCTTCGGTGTCACGCTCATCCTGATCATGCGCCTTCGGCCCGAGGGCATCATCCCCAACCGGCGCCGCAAGCTCGAGTTCCACGAGGAAGAAGCCCTGCTACCCACGCAACGACCGCTCGGCGACGACACCATCGCCGTCGGCGAGGCAGGGGCGTGAAGGACACCATGACCACGACGACCAGCACCGCCGCCGCCCCGGCGGCCACCCCCGGCAGCACCCCGCTGCTCCAGGCCAGCGGCGTCATCATGCGGTTCGGCGGCCTCACCGCCGTCCGCGACGTCAGCCTCACCGTCAACAGCGGCGAGATCGTCGGCCTGATCGGCCCCAACGGCGCCGGCAAGACCACCTTCTTCAACTGCCTCACCGGGCTGTACGTCCCCACCGAGGGCTCCGTCAGCTACAAGGGCACCGTCCTGCCGCCCAAGCCCCACCTCGTCACCAAGGCAGGCGTCGCCCGCACCTTCCAGAACATCCGGCTGTTCGCCAACATGACCGTGCTGGAGAACGTCCTGGTCGGCCGGCACACCCGCACCCGCGAGGGCCTGCTCTCCGCCCTCATCCGCGGCCCCGGCTACCACAAGGCCGAAGCCCGCTCCCGCGAACGCGCCATGGAACTGCTCCAGTTCACCGGCCTCGCGGAGAAGGCCGACCACCTCGCCCGCAACCTCCCCTACGGCGAGCAGCGCAAGCTGGAGATCGCCCGCGCACTCGCCAGCGAACCCGGGCTGCTGCTGCTCGACGAGCCCACCGCCGGCATGAACCCGCAGGAGACCCGCGCCACCGAGGAACTGGTCTTCGCCATCCGCGACCAGGGCATCGCCGTGCTGGTCATCGAGCACGACATGCGGTTCATCTTCAACCTCTGCGACCGCGTCGCCGTCCTGGTCCAGGGCCAGAAGCTGGTGGAGGGCAGCTCCGAGGTCGTCCAGAGCGACGAACGCGTCATCGCCGCCTATCTGGGCGAGCCGTTCGAGGCGGAGGGGACCCCGCAGTCGGCGGCGCCCGAGGCCGAGGCGGAGCCGGAACCGGAACCGCCGGTCGAGCCGGAACCGCCGGTCGAACCCCCGGTCGAGCCGGAACCCGCGGCTGAGCAGGAGCAGGAGCAGGAGCAGGAGCCGCAGCCGGAGCCCCCGACCGAGCCGGACCCCGAGCCCGGCACCGGCGCGCACGAGCAGGAGAACGACCGATGACCGCACTGCTCGAAGTAGAGGACCTCCGGGTCGCCTACGGCAAGATCGAAGCCGTCAAGGGCATCTCCTTCTCGGTCGAAGCCGGCCAGGTCGTCACCCTCATCGGCACCAACGGCGCCGGCAAGACCACCACCCTGCGCACCCTCAGCGGCCTGCTCAAGCCCATCGGCGGACGGGTGACCTTCGACGGCAAGGTGCTCAGCCGGGTACCCCCGCACAAGATCGTCGCCCTCGGCCTGGCCCACTCCCCGGAAGGCCGGCACATCTTCCCCCGGCTCAGCATCGAGCAGAACCTGCTGCTCGGCGCCTTCCTGCGCAGGGACACCGCCGGCATCACCAAGGACGTCGAGCGCGCCTACGAGCTCTTCCCGATCCTCGGCGAACGCCGCAAACAGGCCGCGGGCACCCTCTCCGGCGGCGAGCAGCAGATGCTCGCCATGGGCCGCGCCCTGATGTCGCAGCCCAAACTGCTCATGCTCGACGAACCCTCCATGGGCCTCTCGCCGATCATGATGCAGAAGATCATGTCCACCATCGTCGAGCTGAAGTCCCAGGGCACCACCATCCTGCTCGTCGAGCAGAACGCCCAGGCGGCCCTCTCCCTCGCCGACCAGGCCCACGTCATGGAGATCGGCAGCATCAAGATCTCCGGCACCGGCCAGGACCTGCTCCACGACGAGGGCGTCCGCAAGACCTACCTCGGCGAGGACTGAGCATCAGGCAACACCGGTAGCACCCCATGAGTAAGGCCCGCACTCCAGGAGTGCGGGCCTTACCGGTGCCCGGCCGGCGCCTTGGCGGAGTCCGGTCAGTCCTTCTCCGTCACCTCGTCGATGACCGCCTGCGCCACCGCCTGCATCGACATCCGGCGGTCCATCGACGTCTTCTGGATCCACCGGAACGCCGCCGGTTCGCTCAGCCCGTACTTCGTCTGCAGCACGCTCTTCGCCCGGTCCACCAGCTTGCGCGTCTCCAGCCGCAGCGACAGATCGGCGATCTCCAGCTCCAGGGCGCGGAGCTCCTGGAACCGGCTCACCGCCATCTCGATCGCCGGCACCAGGTCGCTCTTGGTGAACGGCTTCACCAGGTACGCCATCGCGCCCGCGTCCCTGGCCCGCTCCACCAACTCCCGCTGCGAGAAGGCGGTCAGCATCAGCACCGGTGCCAGCTTCTCCCCGGCGATCTGCTCCGCCGCGCTGATGCCGTCCAGCACGGGCATCTTCACGTCCAGGATCACCAGGTCGGGGTGGAGTTCCTGCGCGAGCTTCACCGCCACCTCGCCGTCGCCGGCCTCCCCGACCACGGAGTAGCCCTCCTCCTCCAGCATCTCCTTCAGGTCCAGCCGGATCAGCGCCTCGTCCTCGGCGATGACGACACGCGTGGTCACGGGCGGCACATGCGCGGAAGCGTCGTCCTGCGCGGGGGTGGGCTCGTCGGGGGCGCTCACGGTGCGGTGCTCCTCGGGTCATGGCGTCGAATCCTGCTACCTGAGCCTACCCAGCTCGGGTAGAGTTTGAATACGGAGGTGGTAAGCTGACCTCTGTTTTGAAGGCCCCGGTAGCCCAATTGGCAGCAGGCAATGGATTCAAAACCCATACAGTGTCGGTTCGAGTCCGACTCGGGGCACTTTACCTTCGATTCGAAGGCTGGCGCCTTTTCGGCGTACGCCGATCGGGTGAATCTCCCCGGCGTCCCCTTCCGTGATCCAATCACGCGTCGATCATGGCTCATATGTACGATTCCGCGACTCGACGCCATGCGCTGGCGCAGGTGGCCACCGGTCGCAGCCTGAACTCGGTGAGCCGGTCCACCGGCATATCGCGCGCCGCGCTCAGGAGTTGGCGCGACCACGGCATCAAGCCGGTCCGCCGGGGAGCGACGCCGCTGCGGACGGACGGCCCCGCGTATCCGTACCTGCTCGGCCTCTACCTCGGTGACGGCTGCATCAGCGCCCACCGGCGCGGGGTGCATGCGCTGCGGATCGCCTGCGGCAACGCCTGGCCCGGACTCATCGACGCCTGCGAGGAGGCGATCCGCGCGGTCCGTCCGGGCGGTGCCGTCTTCCGAGTGGCCCAACAAGGCTGTGTGCAGGTCACGTCGATGAGCAAGCAGTGGCCGGCGGTCTTCCCCCAGCACGGTCCCGGGCGGAAACACGAGCGGAAGATCACACTGGAGCCCTGGCAGCAGGAGATCGTGGCCGCGTACCCGTGGGAGTTCATCTGCGGGCTGATCCACTCCGACGGCTGCCGGGTCACCAACTGGACCGTGCGGACGGTCGGAGGGCTGCCGAAGCGCTACGAATACCCGCGGTACTTCTTCACCAACACCTCGGCCGACATCCGGGGACTGTTCACGGCCGCGCTCGACCGCGTCGGCGTGGTGTGGACCGAGACCCGTAGACGCGGTGAGGCGCGGAACATCTCCGTCGCCCGGCGTGCCTGTGTCGCGGTGATGGACCTGCACGTGGGCCCCAAGTACTGAGGCCCGTCGGCGGGTCAGGCGGTTGTGGGGGCGGGCGGGGAGGCGGGGCGGAGCATGCAGGTGAGGCGGGCGGTGCAGACGCGCTTGCCGGTGGCGTCGTCGGTGATGACGATCTCGTAGCTGGCCGAGGAGCGCCCGCGGTGGACCGGAGTGGCGGTCCCGGTCACCGTGCCGGTGCGCACGCTGCGGTGGTGCGTCGCGTTGAGGTCGACGCCGACCGCGATCTTGTTGGGCCCGCCGTGCAGCATCGCCCCGACCGACCCGAGGGTCTCCGCCAGGACCGCGGAGGCGCCGCCGTGCAGCAGCCCGTACGGCTGGGTGTTGCCCTCGACGGGCATGGTGCCCACCACCTTGTCGGCCGCGGCCTCGGTGATCCGGATGCCCATCCGGCTGCCGAGCGGGCCGGCCGAGAACAGCGCGGGCAGGTCGATGCCGAGTCCGGCGTACTGCGCCAGCGTCTGCGGGGAGAACTGGGTGGGGGTCTGCTCGCCCATGCGGGTCGGCTCCGTTCTGCGGTTGTGCCACCGGTTCGTGCAGGTCGAGGGTAAGGGGCCGGGCGGGAGTGCGGGCCGGTCGGGGTCCGGTCGGGCCGGGTCGGGGTCGGCCGGAGTCAGGGCCTGCCGGGGCCGTGGGGTTCGAGCCGGATCACCACGGACTTCGACGCGGGGGTGTTGCTGGTGTCGGCGGTGTGGTCGAGCGGCACCAGCACGTTGGTCTCGGGGAAGTACGCGGCGGCGCAGCCGCGGGGGGTGGGGTAGTGCACGACGCGGAAGCCGTCGGCGCGGCGTTCGGTGCCGTCGGTCCACTCGCTGACGAGGTCGGCGTAGTCGCCGTCGGCGAGGCCGGCCGCGGTGGCGTCGTCGGGGTGGACGAGGACGACGCGGCGGCCGCCCTTGATGCCGCGGTAGCGGTCGTCGAGGCCGTAGATGGTGGTGTTGTACTGGTCGTGCGAGCGGAGGGTCTGGAGCAGCAGCCGTCCGGCCGGGACTTCGGGGTATTCCAGGGGCGCGGCGGTGAAGTTGGCCTTGCCGGTGGCGGTGGGGAAGGTACGGCTGTCGCGGGGGGCGTGCGGGAGGGTGAAGCCGCCGGGGTGGCGGACGCGGGTGTTGAAGTCGTCGAAGCCGGGGACGACGCGGGCGATGCGGTCGCGCACCCGGTCGTAGTCGGCTTCGAAGTCGGCCCAGGGGATGGCGTGGCGGGGGCCGAGCACGGCGCGGGCGAGGCGGCTGACGATGGCCGGTTCGGAGAGCAGGTGGGGGGAGGCGGGGGCGAGGTTGCCGCGGGAGGCGTGCACCATGCCCATGGAGTCCTCGACGGTGACGAACTGGTCGCCGCCGGCCTGCCGGTCCTTCTCGGTGCGGCCGAGGGTGGGCAGGATCAGGGCGCGGGCGCCGGTGACGGCGTGGGAGCGGTTGAGCTTGGTGGAGACGTGGACGGTCAACCGTGCCGTGCGGACGGCGGCTTCGGTGACGTCGGTGTCGGGGGAGGCGGAGACGAAGTTGCCGCCCATGGCGAGGAAGACCTTGGCGGTGCCGTCGCGCAGGGCGCGGATGGCGCGCACGACGTCGTAGCCGTGGTGGCGGGGCGGTGCGAAGCCGAACTCCTTCTCCAGGGCGTCGAGGAAGGCGGGGGCGGGGCGTTCGAAGATGCCCATGGTGCGGTCGCCTTGGACGTTGGAGTGGCCGCGGACGGGGCAGACGCCGGCGCCGGGGCGGCCGACGTTCCCGCCGAGCAGCAGGAAGTTGACGACTTCGCGGATGGTGGGGACGGCGTGCTTGTGCTGGGTGAGGCCCATGGCCCAGCAGACGACGACGCTCTTGGCGTCGAGGACGAGGGCGTGCAGTTCGTGGATCTCGGCGCGGGTGAGGCCGGTGGCGCGTTCGACCTCGGTCCAGTCGGTGGCGCGGGCGGCGGCTTCGTACTGCTGGTAGCCGTGGGTGTGGGTGGTGAGGAAGTCGTGGTCGAGGGCGTCGGCTTCTATGAGGAGGCGGCCCAGGGCGCGGAAGAGGGCCTGGTCGCCGCCGAGCCGGATGGGCAGGTGCAGGTCGGACAGCGCGGTGCCGCGGCCGGCCAGGCCGATGGCGGTCTGCGGGTTCTTGAACCGTTCGGTGCCGGCTTCGGCGAGCGGGTTGACGGTGACGATGCGGGCGCCGCCGCGTTTCGCCTTCTCCAGGGCGGAGAGCATCCGCGGGTGGTTGGTGCCGGGGTTCTGGCCCGCGACGATGATCAGTTCGGCGCGGTGGAGGTCTTCCAGCAGGACGCTGCCCTTGCCGACGCCGAGGGTCTCGGTGAGGGCGGAGCCGGAGGACTCGTGGCACATGTTGGAGCAGTCGGGGAGGTTGTTGGTGCCGAAGGCGCGGGCGAAGAGCTGGAGGAGGAAGGCGGCTTCGTTGCTGGTGCGGCCCGAGGTGTAGAAGACGGCTTCGTCGGGGCTGTCCAGGGCGCCCAGTTCGCCGGCGATGATCTCGAACGCCCGCTCCCAGGGCACGGCTTCGTAGTGGTCGGCGCCTTCGGGCAGGTACATCGGCTGGGTGATGCGGCCTTGCTGGCCGAGCCAGTATCCGCTGCGGCGGGCCAGGTCGGAGACGGGGTGCGCGGCGAAGAAGTCGGGGGTGACCCGACGCAGTGTCGCTTCCTCCGCGACGGCTTTCGCGCCGTTCTCGCAGAACTCGAACGTGTGGCGGTGGTCGCCTTCGGGCCAGGCACAACCGGGGCAGTCGAAGCCGCTCTTCTGGTTGACCTTCAGCAGGGTCAGCGCGGTTCTTCTGGCGCCCATCTGGGCTTCGGCGATCTTCATGCTCCGAGCGACCGCGGGCAGCCCCGCGGCGGCGTGCTTCGGCGCGCCGACGTGCGGCGCGTCCTGGACAGGGTCACCGGTGGGGGGCTTCTTCGCCATACGGCCACTGTATTGCCGCCGGCTCGCCTCCGGGCCCTTCGGTCCCCGAGTGGGCACGAACACCCTCCCGGCCCACCCGTGGTAGCCGGCGGGCCGGCGGCGAAAGAAGGGAGTGTCGGTGGGGCGTGGGAGGATCGGATCGTGGCTGAGAAAGTATCCGGATCGAAGAAGACGACCGACCGACCGCGGCTGATGCTGCTCGACGGGCATTCGCTGGCGTACCGGGCGTTCTACGCGCTGCCCGTGGAGAACTTCAACACGGTCACGGGCCAGCCGACGAACGCGGTGTACGGGTTCGCGTCGATGCTGGCGAACACGTTGCGTGACGAGCAGCCGACGCACCTGGCGGTGGCGTTCGACGTGTCGCGCAAGACGTGGCGGTTCGACGAGTTCCCGGAGTACAAGGCGACGCGGTCGAAGACCCCCGACGAGTTCAGCTCGCAGGTCGGGCTGATCGGGGAGTTGCTGGACGCGATGCTGGTGCCGCGGTTCGCGGTGGAGGGCTTCGAGGCCGACGACATCATCGCCACCTTGGCCACGCAGGCGGAGGCGCTGGGTTACGAGGTGCTGATCGTCACCGGTGACCGGGACTCGTTCCAGCTGGTGTCGGACCATGTCACGGTGCTGTACCCCACCAAGGGCGTATCGGAGCTGACGCGGTACACCCCGGCGAAGGTCGAGGAGCGGTACGGCCTGACGCCGAGGCAGTATCCGGACTTCGCGGCGCTGCGCGGTGACCCGTCGGACAACCTGCCGGGTATCCCGGGGGTGGGGGAGAAGACCGCGGCGAAGTGGATCACCCAGTTCGGTTCGTTCGCGGAGCTGTGCGAGCGGGTCGACGAGGTGAAGGGCAAGGCGGGCGAGAACCTGCGGGCCCATCTGGACGCGGTGAAGCTGAACCGGCGGCTGACCGAGATGGTGCGGGACGTGGCGTTGCCCGCGGGTGCCGAGAAGTTGGGCCGGGAGCCGTACGACCGCGAGGCACTGGGCCAGGTGCTGGACGCGCTGGAGTTCCGCAATCCGAACTTCCGGGAGCGGCTGTTCGCCGCCGATCCGGGTGCGGCCGCGGAGGAGGCGGAGATCGCCGAGGGGGTGGCGGTCGAGGGCGAGGTGCTGTCGGCCGGCGAGCTGCCGGGCTGGCTGGAGTCGCATGCCGAGGGCCCGGTGGGGCTGGCGAGCGTGGACACCTGGGCGCTGGGTTCGGGCGGTGTCACCCAGGTCGCGCTGGCCGCGGGCGAGGACGCGGCGTGGTTCGACCCGGCGCAGCTGGACGGGGCGGACGAGAAGGCGTTCGCGGCGTGGCTGGCCGATGCCGAGCGGCCCAAGGTGGTGCACAACGCGAAGAACGTGATGCGGGTCTTCGCCGAGCACGGCTGGCGGGTGGAGGGCGTCGGGATGGACACGGCGCTGGCGGCGTACCTGATCAAGCCGGGCCGCCGGTCGTTCGCGCTGGACGTGCTGTCGGTGGAGTACCTGGGGCGTGAGCTGGCGCCGGCGGCTTCGGACAGCGGCCAGTTGGCGTTCGGCGAGGAGGACGACGGAGAGGCGGCCGCCGCCGAGGCGCTGATGGTGCAGGCGCGGACCGTGCTGGACCTGGGCGAGGTGTTCGGGCAGCGGCTGCCGGAGGTGGGCGCGGCCGAGTTGCTGCATGACGTGGAGCTGCCGACGTCGGCGCTGCTGGCGAAGATGGAGCGGGCCGGGATCGCGGCGGACCGGGCGCATCTGGAGGGGCTGGAGGAGCAGTTCGCGGGCGCGGTGCGGCACGCGGTGGAGGAGGCGCATGCCTCGGTGGGCCACGAGTTCAACCTCGGCTCGCCCAAGCAGCTCCAGGAGGTGCTCTTCGGCGAGCTGGGCCTGCCCAGGACGAAGAAGACGAAGACCGGTTACACCACGGACGCCGACGCGTTGGCCTGGCTGGCCGGGCAGACCGACCACGAGCTGCCGGTGATCATGCTGCGCCACCGTGAGCAGGCGAAGCTGCGGGTCACCGTGGAGGGCCTGGTCAAGACGATCGCGCCCGAGGGCCGTATCCACACCACGTTCAGCCAGACCGTCGCGGCCACCGGGCGGCTGTCCTCCACCGACCCCAACCTGCAGAACGTCCCGGTGCGCACCGACGAGGGCCGGGCGATCCGCCGCGGTTTCGTCGTCGGCGAGGGGTACGAGTCGCTGCTCACCGCGGACTACAGCCAGATCGAACTGCGGGTGATGGCGCACCTGTCGGAGGACGACGGCCTGATCGCCGCGTTCACCTCCGGTGAGGACCTGCACACCACGGTCGGCTCCCAGGTGTTCTCCGTCGAGCGGGACAAGGTCGACGCGGAGATGCGCCGCAAGATCAAGGCGATGTCGTACGGCTTGGCGTACGGCCTGTCGGCGTTCGGGCTGTCGCAGCAGTTGGGGATCGAGGCGGCCGAGGCGCGTGCCTTGATGGAGACGTACTTCGAGCGGTTCGGCGGGGTGCGGGACTATCTGCACCGCGCCGTCGAGGAGGCCCGCGGCACCGGGTACACCGAGACGCTGCTCGGCCGCCGCCGCTATCTCCCTGACCTGAACAGCGACAACCGGCAGCGCCGGGAGATGGCCGAGCGGATGGCGCTCAACGCGCCGATCCAGGGGTCGGCCGCGGACATCGTGAAGATCGCGATGCTCCGGGTCGACGAGGCGCTGACCGAGCAGCAGCTCGACTCGCGGATGCTGCTCCAGGTGCACGACGAAATCGTGCTGGAGGTCGCCCCGGGCGAGCGTGAGCAGGTGGAGGCGCTGGTCCGCCGCGAGATGTCCACGGCGTACCCGCTGCGTGCTCCGCTCGATGTGTCCGTGGGTGCGGGTCCTGACTGGGAGTCCGCGGCGCATTAGTCAACGGGACCCTCCGGGGTGGGTGGTTCCGTCGGTTCAGGGACCGCCTGCCGGTGGGTGGGTGACGCTCTTCTCGCGGAGGAGCCGCACAAACCAGGGGGCGCGTGGGGGTACCTCCCAGGCGAAGCTCTGGGGGGAGAACTGCGTGCGCAACGGTCCACCGGCAGGTGGTCCCTGAACCGGCAGAAGGGGGCAGCCCGGTGGGTCCCGCACCCAACGGACCACATCCGTACCCTGTGGATTCATCGGGACCCTGTAGTCGGGGGGCTGAAGTTGCCGTAGGGTCATCCGAGTTGCGGAGCCGGGACGGGCCCGTATCTCGCTTTGGGGAGGGACGCCGATATGGCAGCGCGGCGCTTCGGTAAGAGCAAGAGGGTGCGCAGGACAGCGGCGGGCACCGCGGTGGCCGCCGCGGCGATGGCCGCGTTGGGAGCCTCACAGGCTCCCGGCCTCCTCCCGGTCGCTCATGCCGCCACGCAGGAGCAGCAGTCGCAGGCCCAGGCGGGCGCGACGCCCGACGGCTCCATCGACGGCGACTCCCCGTACGTCACCCAACTTCCCCCGCTCAACACGCCGCAGGGCCCGGTCGCCTCGACCCCCGGCAGCGGCAGCGGGACGACCGTGACGGTGCCCGGCGGCGGCGCGAGCCTGCCGACGACGGTGCTCGCGGCGTACGAGCGCGCACAGGAGTCGGTCGCGCAGTCCGACCCGGGCTGCCACCTGCCGTGGCAGTTGCTGGCCGCGATCGGGCAGGTCGAGTCCGGGCAGGCCCGCGGTGGCGCCGTCGACGCGAACGGCACCACGTACAAGCCGATCCTCGGCCCGGTGCTGAACGGCAAGGGCTTCGCGAACATCACCGACACCGACAACGGCCGGTACGACGGCGACCCGGTGCACGACCGGGCGGTCGGGCCGATGCAGTTCATCCCGTCCACCTGGCGCACGTGGGGCGCGGACGGCAACGGCGACGGGGTGAGCGACCCGAACAACATCTTCGACGCCGCTCTCGCCGCCGCGCACTACCTGTGCGCCGACGGCCGGAACCTGGCGGTGCCGGGCGACATGGACCGGGCGATCCTCGGCTACAACCACTCGCAGGACTACCTGAACCTGGTGATGGCCTGGTACGAGCACTTCCGGCAGGGCGGCACGGTCTCCGTGCCGGACCGTCCGGGCTCGTCCGGCCCCGCGATCAAGGCGCCGGCTCCGGTGACGTCCTCCCCGAAGCCGTCGCCCTCGGGCACCGCGTCGCCGTCTCCGTCGCCGACGAAGAGTGTGGGCGGCACCGTGGCGCCGACCTCGCCGGGTTCGTCCAGCCCGACGGGCAGCCCGACCGGCGGCCAGCCCAGCACGCCGCCCACCGGGGACCCGACGGACCCGCCCACCACGCCGCCCACCGGGGACCCGACCGACCCGGGCTGCCCCACGGACTCCACGACGCCCACTCCCACGGACTCCGGCACCGCCACGCCGACGGCCACGCCGACGCCGACGGACTCCGGCACGGCCACGCCGACGCCGGACCCCTGCGGAACCGACGGCGCGGGCAGCGGTGACGGCAGCGACGGTACGGGGACCCCCGACCCCACCAACACCGCTGGCGCGGCTACCGGGGCAGCGCTCAAGCCGTAACCGGGGCCAGGTGACATGACCCTCCGGGGCGGGTGGTTCTGTCGGTTCAGGGATCACCTGCCGGTGGATGGTCGGGCGCGCAGTTCTCCCCCAGAGCTTCGCCTGGGTGGAACCCCCACGCGCCCCTTGGTGTGTGCGGCTCCCTACTTTCGGGGGCGTACCGCGCGGGTGGGTTGGGCGGTGGAGGGGTCCTCGGGCCATGGGTGGCGCGGGTAGCGCCCGCGCAGCTCGGCTCGGACCGCCCGGTACCCCTCGCGCCAGAAGGACGCGAGGTCGGCCGTGACGGCGGCCGGGCGCCCGGCGGGGGAGAGCAGGTGGATGACGACCGGCACCCCGGCCACGGTCGGGGTGTCCCGCAGCCCGAACAACTCCTGGAGCTTGACGGCGAGTACGGGCTGCTCGCCGCTGTAGTCCACCCGGACCCGGGACCCGGTCGGGACCTTGATCCGTTCGGGTACCACAGCGGCGAAGCGGGCCGCCTCGCCGGTCGACCAGGGCAGCAGGCGGTTCAACGCGGCGCCGGCGTCGGCGCGTTCGAGGTCGGCGCGGCGCCGGGCGGCGGCCAGCTCGGGCCCCAGCCACTCGGGGGCCCGCGCCAGCAGCGCCTCCTCGGCGACGTCCGGCCACGCCCCGCCCAGCATCCGGTGCGCGAACGCCATCCGCTGCCGTAGCTCGCCCGCCTCGCGCGACCAGCGCAGCAGCCCGGTGCCCTCGGCCCGCAGGCCCTCCAGGAGCGCGGCGCGCAACGCGGACGGGTCGGGGCGGCGCAGCGGCGCGGTGCCCAACTCGACCGCGCCCAGCCGCTCCACGCGGCGCGCGACCACGTCGCCGTCCCGCCAGCGCACCTCTTCGTACGACTCCAGGGCGTCGCCGGCCGCCTGCCGGGCGATGCCCTCGTCGACGACGGCCGCCACCCGCACCCGGGCGCCGGCCCGGCCCGCGCTCCGGTCGGCGACCGCGACCGCGATCCACTCCGCCTCGCCGATGCCGCCGGCGACCTCCGCCGCGGTACCGCCGACCATGAGGTACGCGCCCGGCCCGCGCCGCCGCGCCACCCGCTCCGGGAAGGCCAGCGCGGCGACCAGCCCGGCCACCGCGTCGTCCGTGAGCCCACCCGCGCCGGCAGCCGTACCGCCGCCCCTGCCCGTACCGCCGCCCCTGCCCGTGCCGGCACCCTTGCCCGTACCGGCACCCTTGACGGTTCCGCGGCCCGTACCCCTGCCGGTGCCTGCCGGGGACGAGGCGCGCAGGGCGCCCTCCAAGCGGCGGGCCTCGGAACGCCAGCGGGCGCCGTACGGGTCACCGCCGCGTCGGGCCCGGTGCCAGGCGCCGGTCAGGTCGGAGCCGTAGGAGCCGGGAAGCTCCTCCGACAGCAGGGCGGTCACTTCCGCGGCGCGGGCGGCGCCCGCCTCGGGGGCGGCGTCCAGCAGGGCGCGGGCGAGTCGGGGGTGCAGGCCGAGCAGCGCGAGCCGCTTGCCGCGGTCGGTGGCGCGCCCGGCGGTGTCGGTGGCGCCGAGCCCGCGCAGCGTGGCCTGCGCGGCGGCCAGGGCGCCGGGCGGGGGAGCGTCGAGCAGCGCGAGCCCGGTGGTGTCCGGCTCGCCCCAGCAGGCGGCCTGGAGCGCGAACGCGGTGAGGTCGGCGAGTGCGATCTCGGGCGCGGGCAGCCTGGCCAGCCGGGCGTGCTCGGCCTCGGCCCAGCAGCGGTAGACGGTGCCGGGCGCCTCCCGGCCCGCGCGGCCGGCCCGCTGGTCGGCGGCGGCCCGGGAGACCCGCACCGTGGTCAGCGCGCCGAGGCCGCGTGCGTGGTCCATCCGCGGTTCGCGGGCGAGCCCGCAGTCCACCACGACCCGCACTCCGGGCACGGTCAGGCTCGACTCGGCCACGGACGTCGCCAGCAGCACCCGGCGGCGCTGCCCGGCGGCGAGCGCGGCGTCCTGCACGGCGGCGGGCGCCCGCCCGTGCACTTGCAGGACGTCGATGCCGAGTCCGCCGAGCATCCCGGCCACCCGGGCGATCTCGCCGGCGCCGGGCAGGAAGCACAGCACGTCGCCGTCCTGCTCGCCCAGCGCGCGGCGCACGGTGGCCGCCACGTGGTCCAGCAGCGCCGGGTCCACCAGCATGCCGTGCGGAGGGCGTACCGGGCGGGGCGGCGGCGCCCACCGCACCGTCACCGGGTGCAGCACTCCCTCGGCCTCGACGACCGGGCCGTCCAGCAGCGCCGCCCACGCCGCGGTGTCGGTCGTCGCGGAGGCCGCCAGCAGCCGCAACTCCGGCCGCAGCACGGACCGTACGTCCAGCAGGAAGGCCGTCGCGGTGTCGGCGTCGAGGTGCCGTTCGTGGCACTCGTCGAGCATCACCGTGCCCACGCCGCCCAGTTCGGGGTCGCGCTGCAGCCGCTGGAGCAGCACCCCGGTGGTGACCACCTCCACGGCGGTGGCCGCAGACACCCGCCGCTCGCCGCGCACCGTGAAGCCGACGATGCCGCCGACCTCCTCGCCGAGCAGCCAGGCCATCCGCCGGGCGGCGGCCCGCGCGGCCATCCGCCGGGGCTCGGCGACCAGCACCCGCCCGCCGAACTCGGCGGCCAGCAGCAGCGGTACCAGCGTGGTCTTGCCGGTCCCGGGCGGCGCGGCCAGCACCGCGCGGCCGCGTTCCCGCAGCGCGGCCAGCAGCGCGGGCACCACCGGTGCGACCGGCAGCGCCAGGCCCTCGGGCCGCGGCCGGATCACGGGGCGAGGCAGACGAAGATCGCGGTGCCCGGCAGCAGCCGTCCGCGCAGCGGGGACCAGCCGCCCCACTCCTGGTCGTTCCACGCCGGCCACTCCGGCTCGACCACGTCGACCAGCCGCAGCCCGGCCGCGGCGATCTCCCGCACCCGGTCGCCCAGGGTGCGGTGGTGCTCGACGTAGACGGCCAGTCCGCGGTCGTCCTGCTCGACGTAGGGGGTCCGGTCGAAGTAGGAGGAGACGGCGGTCAGGCCCTCGGGGCCGGGCTCGTCGGGGAAGGCCCAGCGCACCGGGTGCGTCACGGAGAACACCCACCGGCCGCCGGGCCGCAGCACCCGCGCCACCTCGCGGTGCACGCGTGCGGTGTCCGCGATGAAGGGCAGCGCGCCGTAGGCGGAGCAGGCCAGGTCGAAGGAGGCGTCGGCGAAGGGCAGGGTGCCGGCGTCGGCCTGCACCAGGGCGGGCGCGTTCCCGTTCGCCGGGCCGGCGTCGTCGTCCAGGTCGATCCGCCGGGCGTGCTGGAGCTGGCGGTGGGACAGGTCGAGGGCGACCGGGCGGGCGCCGCGCGCGGCGAGCCAGCGGGAGCACTGGGCGGCGCCGGCGCCGATCTCCAGGACGTCCAGGTCCTTGAGCCCGCCGACCGGGCCGAGCAGCCCGGCCTCCGCCTCGTCGAGCCCCTCCGGGCCCCACACGAAGCGGTCGTCGCCGAGGAAGTCGCCGTGCTCGCGCTGGTACTCGTCGGCGTTGCGGTCCCACCACCGGCGGTTCGCCCGGCTGCTCTCCGTGGTCCCCGCGGTGCGCCGGGTCGCTTCGGGTTCGGGTCCTTGGATCATCGCGGCAGTCGTCGTACTCTCTGAGAAGACCAGCGGGTGGTGGGGTTGGGTCGGTTCGGTCCGTTATGCGCCTGCTGTGCCTCTTCGCGCATTGACCGTGCCCGGCTGCCCCCGTATGCTACAAGTTGCGCTGCGAGCCTGCGCGCCTCAGACGGAGCAGGCCACGCTCGAACTGTTGCAGAACCCTCGGCCTAGCGGCTTCGGGCCCCCACGAGTCGGTGGGGGCGGCAGGTAGAAAAAGGCTCCCGGCGTAGCAGTACCTACGACTTACTGTCCGTACCGGAGTCCTTTCCCTAATGACGAGCAGCACCGAGGCCCCTCGCACCACCCCGCAGGTGGCGGTCAACGACATCGGCAACGAGGAAGCCTTCCTCGCCGCGATCGACGAGACGATCAAGTACTTCAACGACGGCGACATCGTCGACGGCGTCATCGTGAAGGTCGACCGGGACGAGGTCCTGCTCGACATCGGTTACAAGACCGAAGGTGTCATCCCCTCCCGGGAACTCTCCATCAAGCACGACGTCGACCCCAACGAGGTCGTCGCCGTGGGCGATGAGATCGAGGCCCTTGTTCTCCAGAAGGAGGACAAGGAAGGCCGCCTGATCCTCTCGAAGAAGCGCGCGCAGTACGAACGCGCGTGGGGCACCATCGAGAAGATCAAGGAAGAGGACGGCATCGTCACCGGTACCGTCATCGAGGTCGTCAAGGGCGGCCTCATCCTCGACATCGGCCTGCGCGGCTTCCTGCCCGCCTCGCTCGTCGAGATGCGCCGGGTCCGCGACCTCCAGCCGTACGTCGGCAAGGAGCTCGAGGCGAAGATCATCGAGCTGGACAAGAACCGCAACAACGTGGTCCTGTCCCGCCGTGCCTGGCTGGAGCAGACCCAGAGCGAGGTCCGCCAGACCTTCCTCACCACCCTGCAGAAGGGCCAGGTGCGCTCCGGCGTCGTCTCCTCGATCGTCAACTTCGGTGCGTTCGTGGACCTCGGCGGGGTCGACGGCCTGGTGCACGTCTCCGAGCTGTCCTGGAAGCACATCGACCACCCCTCCGAGGTCGTCGAGGTCGGCCAGGAGGTCACGGTCGAGGTCCTGGACGTCGACATGGACCGCGAGCGCGTCTCCCTGTCGCTGAAGGCGACCCAGGAGGACCCGTGGCAGCAGTTCGCCCGGACCCACCAGATCGGGCAGGTCGTGCCCGGGAAGGTCACCAAGCTCGTTCCGTTCGGTGCGTTCGTCCGCGTGGACGAGGGCATCGAGGGTCTGGTGCACATCTCCGAGCTGGCCGAGCGCCACGTGGAGATCCCCGAGCAGGTCGTCCAGGTCAACGACGAGATCTTCGTCAAGGTCATCGACATCGACCTGGAGCGTCGCCGGATCTCGCTGTCCCTCAAGCAGGCCAACGAGTCCTTCGGCGCCGACCCGGCCTCGGTCGAGTTCGACCCGACCCTGTACGGCATGGCCGCGTCCTACGACGACCAGGGCAACTACATCTACCCCGAGGGCTTCGACCCCGAGACCAACGACTGGCTCGAGGGGTACGACAAGCAGCGCGAGGAGTGGGAGGGCCAGTACGCCACGGCCCAGGCCCGCTTCGAGCAGCACCAGGCGCAGGTCATCAAGTCCCGCGAGGCCGACGAGCAGGCGGCGGCCGAGGCCGGCTCCGCTTCCCCGGCGGCGGCTGCGGGCACCGGTGGCGGCTCGTACTCCTCGGAGTCCGACGACAGCAGCGGCGCCCTCGCCTCCGACGAGGCGCTCGCCGCACTGCGCGAGAAGCTCGCGGGCGGCCAGAGCTGACGCTCTCCGCTCCAAGGCTCCACGGTGGGCCCGCACCTCTCTTCCCGAGAGGTGCGGGCCCACCGCCGTTTCCGCCGGCCTACGGGGTGACCGCGATGTCGGTCAGGCCCTTGCCGCCGGTGACGGTGTTGGAGCCGTAGACGGTGGTGGGGCAGTCGGCCGACGCGTTGGTGACGTCGATCGCGAGCTGGTTCGCGCCGGTCGAGCCGGTGAGGTCGGAGTCGTTGTCGCGGAAGACGGTGCCGCAGCCCCAGCCGGGCTGCTGGGTGTGGGTCTGGTAGCCGTCGTTGATGGTGCGGCTGCCGTGGTTGCCGGTGATCGTGTAGTCGTTGCCCTTGACGTCGACCCACGAGTCGTCGTAGTTCGTCATGCTCAGGCCGCTGCCGTCGAAGGTATTGCCGGAGACGACGCCGCCGGTGGTGCCCTCCTTGAGGTCGATGTTCTCGGCGCCGACGTTCGGGCCGATGACGTTGTCGAGGATCTGCACCCGGTCGCTCTTGTCGTCCAGGGTGTTGGCGGTGCCGACGTACACGCCCTCGCCGTAACCGGGGCGCTGCAGGCCGGTGTTGTAGATCCGGGAGTTCCGGATCACGTCGTCCGTGCTGGAGGTGCGGAAGTGCACGCCCTCCATCTGCAGGTCGTGCACGGTCACCGAGTCGATCACCACGTGGTCGGCCGTGTCGGTGACGATGCCCTTCTGGCCGCCGGTGATGGTCAGCCCGTCCACGTTCCAGTAGCTCGCGCCGTCCAGGTAGAGGCCGTAGCCGCCGGAGGAGCTGAGGATCGCGGCGGAGGAGCCGGTGAGCGTGATCGGGGCGTCCGCGGTGCCCGGGGTGTACGCCTTGAAGTTGCCGGTGTACGTGCCGTCGGCGAGGTGGATGGTCTGGCCGGGCGCGGCCGCGGTGAGCGCGGCCTTGAGCTCCTTGGCGGTGGTGACCTCGACGGTGTCGGCAGGTGCCGCGGCGCCGGCGGTGGTGGCCGTGGTGCCCGCCGTGGCGGAGGCGGGTGCCGCGGTGGCGGTGGCGGCCGGGAGCAGGCAGCCGACGGCCAGCAGCGCGCCGGTCGCGGACAGCGCGAGGAACGGGTGGGGGAGCGCGTGGGGGAGCGCAGGGGTTCGCATCCGAACACCTTTCGGATTCAGGCACGTGTCAGGTATGTGGACGATGGCCGCCATCATGAACAACGGCGGCGTGTCGCGACCGTAGGGGCGGTCCGGTGGCCGGTCAAGGGTGGGAACCGGCCCCGGCCGGAAACCGGTTGGCCCGCGTGCGCGGGAATGGCAGGCGGATACGGTTCGTTGTGGCTGACGAGGACCGAGGGAGGACGATCACCGTGGGCGATCCGCAGGGGCTGTACGCGTACGAACCGGGCGGTGCCGAAGCCGTTGACGAAGCGGTCGGCGACGCCGGGCCCGTCCTGCTCTACTACTTCGAGGGCTACATGGACGCCGGCGAGACCGGCCAGCAGATCGCGCAGCACCTGCTGGACCGGCTCGACAACCAGCTCGTCGTGCGCTTCGACGCCGACCGCCTGGTCGACTACCGCGCGCGCCGCCCGCTGATGACCTTCGAGCGCGACCACTGGTCGTCGTACGAAGCGCCCTGCATCGACCTCTACCTGGTGCGGGACACCACCGGCACGCCGTTCCTGCTGCTCACCGGCTCCGAGCCGGACGTGGAGTGGGAACGCTTCAGTGCCGCCGTGCTCCAGGTGATCGAGCGGCTCGGCGTCCGACTGGCCATCAACTTCCACGGCATCCCGATGGGCGTGCCGCACACCCGCCCGGTCGGCCTGACCCCGCACGGCAACCGGGTGGACCTGATGCCCGGCCACCGCGCCTGGTTCGACGAGGCGCAGGTCCCCGGCAGTGCCGCCAGCCTGGTCGAGTTGCGGCTCGCCGAAGCTGGCCGCGACGTCCTCGGCGTCGCCGCCCACGTGCCGCACTACCTCGCGCGCTCGCCCTACCCCGACGCCGCGCTCGCCGTCCTGGAGACCATCACCGCCGCGACCGGGCTGGTGCTGCCCGACGTGGCGCACGCGCTGCGCCGCGAGGCCCACACCGTCCGCGTCGAGATCGACCGCCAGGTCGCCGAAGGTGACGGCGAACTCGTCTCCGTCGTCCGCGGCTTGGAGAGCCAGTACGACGCGGTGGCCGGTTCGCAGAACCGCGAGAGCCTGATCGCCGAACCCGTGGACCTGCCCTCCGCGGACGACCTGGCCGCCGAGTTCGAGCGGTTCCTCGCCGACCAGGAAGACGACGGGCGCTGAGCCGGCAGCCCGCGCGCCGGAGCCGTCCCGTTAAGCTCTGCACATGCTGAACGTGGGGCTGACCGGGGGCATCGGTGCCGGCAAGAGCGAGGTGACGCGCCTGCTCGGGTCGTACGGCGCGACCGTGGTGGACGCCGACCGCATCGCGCGGGAGGTGGTCGAGCCCGGCACGCCCGGACTGGCCGCGGTGGTCGAGGAGTTCGGCCCGGGCGTACTGAGCGAGACCGGCGGCTTGGACCGCCCGAAGCTCGGCGCGATCGTCTTCGCCGACGAGGAGCGCCGCAAGGCGCTCAACGCGATCGTGCACCCGCTGGTCGCGGAGCGCTCCGCCGAACTCCAGCAGGCCGCGGGCCCGGACGCGATCGTGGTGCACGACGTCCCCCTGCTCACCGAGAACGGCCTCGCCCCGCGCTACGACCTGGTGGTCGTCGTGGACGCCGCCCCCGCCACGCAACTCGACCGGCTGGTCCGGCAGCGCGGCATGGCCGAACCGGAGGCCCGCGCCCGGATGGCCGCGCAGGCCACCCGCGAGGAGCGACTGGCGATCGCGGACCTGGTGATCGACAACGACGGGCCGCTGGAGGACCTCGAACCGCAGGTGCGGGAGGTCTGGCGGAAGCTGCGGGAACGCGCGGGTGGGTCCGCGGGGGCGTAGGGCCTTACGGGGCGGGCGCGGCGGGGCAAGGGTCATAGGGACCGGGCCGAGCCGGCGGAGCGGGCAGGTGAGGGCGGGGCCGAGCAGGGCGGGATGCCGTCGGGAATGCGGTTGCCGCTGGTTGTGTTGGGTATGTCTGACCAGACGATCACTCGTCACCCGTGCCCGATTCCAGGGAGGCGGCCTTGCAAGAGCGGTCCCCGGAAACCCTCGTCATCGACTACCGCGCCGCGGAGCAGCTGCTGTCCGCCCGCGACCCGCGCGGTGCCGTCAAGCTCCTCGACCCCGTGATCGCCGCCCACCCGGAGAACACCGCGGCCCGCCTGCTGCGCGCCCGCGCCTTCTTCGCCGCGGCCCAACTGCGCCCGGCCGAGCTGGAGTTCCAGATCGTTCTCGAACGGGAACCCGACAACGCCTTCGCGCACTTCGCGCTCGCCCGTACCCTGGAGCGCGCCAACCGCTCCGCCGAGGCCCAGCGACACTTCCGGCTCGCCGCCGCGCTCGACCCGCGCCCCGACTACCTGGCCGCTGCCCGCTTCGACGCGAACTGACCTACTGCCCTGCGAGAGGGGCCCGGGCATGGAAGCCGTCGTCGTCCTTGTGATCATCCTCGCCGTCATCGGCGTGATCGGGCTGATGAGCAGCGTCAAGGTGGTGAAGCAGTACGAACGCGGGGTGATCTACCGCTTCGGTCGGGTCAACGCGCTGCCCAAGGAGCCGGGCCCGCGCATGCTGGTGCCGTTCATGGACCGCATGACGAAGGTCAACATGCAGGTCGTCACCATGCCGGTGCCCGCGCAGGACGGCATCACCCGCGACAACGTGTCGGTGCGGGTCGACGCCGTGCTGTACTTCCGGGTGATCGACCCGATCCGGGCCACGGTCGACGTGCAGAACTACCAGTTCGCGATGCTTCAGGTCGCGCAGACCTCGCTGCGTTCGATCATCGGCAAGAGCGACCTGGACGACCTGCTGTCGGGGCGGGAGCGGCTGCACGAGGGGCTGGAGTTGATGCTGTCCACCCCTGCCACCGGGTGGGGCGTGCACATCGACCGGGTCGAGATCAAGGATGTGGCGCTGCCGGAGTCCATGAAGCGGTCCATGGCCCGGCAGGCCGAGGCCGACCGGGAGCGGCGGGCGCGCATCATCACCGCCGACGGTGAGCTCCAGGCGTCGCAGAAGCTGTCCGAGGCGGCCAAGACCATGGACGCCAACCCGTCAGCCCTGCAACTGCGGCTGCTGCAGACCGTGGTGGAGGTCGCTGCGGAGAAGAACTCCACGCTGGTCATGCCGTTCCCGGTGGAGATGCTGCGCTTCTTCGACCGGGCGGCGGGCGGCACCGGGGGCACCGGCGGTACGGGCGGCGCCGAGCAGGGGGCGCCGGCCGAGGCGGAGGCCGGGTCGGCCGGCGAGCAGGTCGCCGGAGCCGGCCCGAAGGCCGATCCCCAGGCCGAGCGCGCCGCGCTCACCGAACCCGACGCACCCGCCCCGGCCGAACTGCCCCGGGCCGCGGGCCGCCCGCAGATCCCCGACCCGCGCAGCTCCGAGGAGTGAGCGGGGGCCGGGGACGGGAGCCGGGGACGTAGCCGCCCCGGGACCGCGGCGCGCCGCGGTCAGCGCGACCAGTGGACCTTGAACACCCAGGCGTACCTCCCGGCCGCGCGGGCCGCGGCCGGGACCTGCACGGTGAGCGTGCCGCCGTCGAACTCCCAGTCCAGCGGCCGGTCATGGCCCAGCATGGTCACCTTGTCGCCCTTGCGGATCGGCACCGGTGCCCGCACCACCAGCTTGCTGCCCGGGTCGCCGAGCGAGGAGATGTAGAACGCCTCGCCCTGCTTCACGCTGAACCGCAACTCGTCGAGCTGCGCCATCGCCGACCAGTACGTCGTGCCGTAGACCGACTCGCCGTTGACCCGCAGCCACCGGCCGGTCTCGCGCAGCCGCTGCTCCATGACCGACGGGATGGTGCCGTCCGCCTTGGGCCCGATGTCGAGCAGGAAGTTGCCGTTCTTGCTGACGATGTCGACGAGCGTCTGCACGACCTGTTCGGCGGTCATGTACTGGTCGTCGGGGGTCGCACGGTTGTAGCCGTAGCTGTGCGGGTCCAGGCCCCGGCTGGCCTCCCACTTCGCCACCACCGTGTTGGCGTAGGTGGTGTACTCCGGCGTGGTGAAGTCGTGCGGCGCGATGCCGGAGCGGTCGTTGACCGTCACGTCCTTCGGACGCGCCCGGTTCTTGGCGTGGTTGAAGTAGTCGGCGAGCACATGGTCGCTGTCGTTGGCGCCGCCGATGTCGCACCAGATGACGTCGGGGTCGTAGCCCTCGATCAACTCCCGCATCTGCGGGGCCTGGTAGTCCGCGACGAAGTCCTTGCCCGCGGTGTAGCCGGTGTACGGCACCGGCTCCAGGGTGTACGGGTTGCGCGGGGCGTGGCCCATCCACGGGTTGTCCGGGTTGAACCACTCGGGCATCGAGAAGTACAGGCCGTTGTGCAGCCGCGGGGTGTACGTGCGCGACGCGGTGAACAGCGCGTCGACCAGGTCGCGGTGGGGTCCCATCCGGACCGCGTTGCGGTCGGAGACCTTGGTGTCCCACAGCGCGAAGCCCTCGTGGTGCTTGGAGGTCAGCACGTAGTACTCGGCGCCCGCGTCCTGGAACAGCTCCACCCAGGAACGGGGGTTGAACCGGCTCGCGGTGAACATCGGGATGAAGTCGTCGTACGCGAAGTCCTCGCCGTAGGTCTGCGCGTGGTAGGCGTTCACCGGGTCGCCGCTGGTCTGCATCGAGTTCCAGTACCACTCGGCGTACGAGCCGCCGACCGGCGACCAGGCCGGCACCGAGTAGACGCCCCAGTGGATGAAGATGCCGAACTTGGCGTCGCTGAACCAGTACGGGGCCTGGTGGGTGTCGAGCGACGCGTCGGTGGGCTGGTAGTCGGGGGTGCCGAGGATCAGCGGGGTGCTGCGGGCGGCGGCGGTCCCGCCGCGGCCGGTGACCCGCACGGTGCCCGTGGCCGAGGTGCCGGGCGCGGTCCCCGGCGAGTTGCGGATACCGATCCGCAGCCGGGCCTGCTCGCCGGGCCCGAGGAACGGCACCGCGGCGGGGGCGATCGTACGGGCGCCGGCGGAGCCGCTGTCGACCGCGACGTCCACCGAGAGCGCGTCGGTGGGCCGGACCCACACGGTGCCTGCGTTGAGCACGGTGGCCTCGACGCTCTGGGTGCCGTGCGGGCCGGTCAGCGAGTTGGTGGAGGCGGCCGAGCGGATGGTCAGCGCGCGGCCGGTGGCGGCCGGCTGCAGGGAGAGCGCGAAGACGTGCAGCGCGGAGGTGCCGGCCTGGGCCGGCCCGGTGGACGGCAGGGTGACACCGACCGCCTGCCGCGTCGGGTCCGTCCACAGCTCGCTGACGCTCATGGAGACCGGGTGCGGGTCGGTGCCGTCGGGGGAGTAGCGGAAGGTCGTGGTCAACGCGCCGCCGCCGGAGTACCAGTCGCCGCCGCCGAGCGCGGCGGTGGACGTGCTGCCGTCCGCGTAGTGCACGGTCGCGGTGCCCGAGGTCGCGCCGTAGCTGCACGAGACGAGGAACGAGGCGAACAGATATCCGCCGGGCGGGAGGTCGACGCGCTGCCCGTTCGCCACGATGTTGTTCTTGGCGCCGGCGGCGGACGAGGGAAAGCGAAAGCTCACCCCTCCGACGACTGCTGTCCCTGACGGCAGCTCCTCGCCGGGGAAGGAGTAGCCGGAGCCGTCGAAGTCCCCGCCGCGGGCGGCCGCGGTGTCGATGCCGTCGTTGTCGAACCAGGCGTCCAGCGGGACCTGTACCGCGTCCGGCACGGTCCCCCACGTATTCGAAGTGGCCTGCGATGCTGCGGTGTCGGCGGTGTCGGCCGCCGCGCTTCCTGTGGAGATCAGTGTGGTGCCCACGGCTGCGCCCGCTGCCATTCCGAGTACCTGGCGTCGTGGGAACGTGGTCATGCGCCCTCCTCAGTGCCCTGGGGATTGGCCCATCGCGAATGGGTATACATCCGATGAGTGATCCTGGGGAGGAGGCGGGAGCATGTCAATAGATCGGACCGAACGGGCCGTTCCCGGGCACGCCTCGCCCGGCGGGCGCACCAGGACGCACCGGCGCTCGGCCCGCGGGGCCCGGTCCGCCGCCCCGCCGGGAGGGGGCAGCGCGCGCACCCATCGACCGCCGGGAGGCCGTCAGAACAGCGGAGCGGGCAGCACCCCTTCCAGCGCCAGCAGCGTCCGCTTGATCTCCAGGCCGCCGCCGAAGCCGCCTATGCCGCCGTCGCTCTCCACCACCCGATGGCAGGGCACCACCACCGGCAGCGGATTCGCCCCCATCGCCGCGCCCACCGCCCGCGCCGCGCCCGGCTCGCCCACCCGGTCGGCGAGATCCTGATAGCCCACCACCGCGCCGTACGGCACGCCCGTCGCCAGCTCCCGCAGCACCCGCCGGTTGAAACCGGTGGTCAGCGACCAGTCCAGCGCGAGATCGAACTCCTTCAGCTCCCCCGCGAAGTACGCGTCCAGCTGCTCCGTCACCGGCGCAAGCCGCTCCGGGTCCTCCACCACGGCGCACCCCAGCCGCCGCTCCAGCGCGCCCACCTCCCGCGCCACCGTCGCCGGCCCCGCCCTGAACGCCACCAGCACCAGCCCCTGACCGCTCCACGCCGCCATCAGCGGCCCCACCGCCGTGTCCCGCACCACCCACGCCACCTCGTCCATGCCCACCACGCTAGACGCAGGGTCCGACAACGCCCCCGCCTCACCGCCGCCACCATGAAAACCGCAGGTCAAAGCCACTTCGTGAGGTGGGCGGGGGCGAGCGGGACCCTGATTGTCACAGGGGCGCCGTACGGTGGTGTCATGCGGCCCGTTTCAGACATCGAACGCACTGTGGCGCCTTTCGAGGTCGTCAGCCCCTTCCAGCCCAGCGGCGACCAGCCGGCGGCGATCGAGGACCTCGAGCGCCGTATCCGCGCCGACGAACAGGACGTGGTGCTGCTCGGCGCCACCGGCACGGGCAAGTCGGCGACCACCGCGTGGATGATCGAGCGGCTCCAGCGCCCCACCCTGGTGATGGCCCCAAACAAGACGCTGGCCGCCCAGCTCGCCAACGAGTTCCGCGAGCTCCTGCCGAACAACGCGGTCGAGTACTTCGTGTCGTACTACGACTACTACCAGCCCGAGGCGTACGTCCCGCAGACGGACACCTACATCGAGAAGGACTCGTCGATCAACGAGGAGGTGGAGCGGCTGCGCCACTCGGCGACGAACTCGCTGCTCACCCGCAGGGACGTCGTCGTGGTCGCCTCCGTCTCGTGCATCTACGGCCTGGGCACCCCGCAGGAGTACATCGACCGGATGGTCCGGCTCAAGGTCGGCGACGTGATCGACCGCGACCGGCTGCTGCGCAAGTTCGTCGACATCCAGTACACGCGCAACGACCTGGCGTTCACCCGCGGCACCTTCCGGGTCCGCGGCGACACCGTCGAGATCTTCCCGGTCTACGAGCAGCTGGCCGTCCGCATCGAGATGTTCGGCGACGAGATCGAGGCGCTCTACACGCTGCACCCGCTCACCGGCGAGGTCATCACCGAGGACGAGCAGGTCTACGTCTTCCCCGCGACGCACTACGTCGCGGGACCCGAGCGCATGGAGCGGGCCATCGCCGGGATCGAGCAGGAGCTGGAGGGCCAGCTCGCCTTGCTGGAGAAGCAGGGCAAGCTCCTGGAGGCCCAGCGGCTGCGGATGCGCACCACGTACGACATCGAGATGATGCGGCAGATCGGCACCTGCTCCGGCATCGAGAACTACTCCCGGCACATCGACGGCCGTGGCCCCGGCTCCGCCCCGGACACCCTCATCGACTACTTCCCCGAGGACTTCCTGCTGGTCATCGACGAGTCGCACAACACGGTGCCGCAGATCGGCGCGATGTACGAAGGCGACGCGTCCCGCAAGCGCACCCTCGTCGACCACGGCTTCCGGCTGCCCTCCGCGCTGGACAACCGCCCGCTGAAGTGGGAGGAGTTCCTGACCCGGGTCGGCCAGAAGGTCTATCTGTCGGCGACCCCCGGGCCGTACGAACTCTCCCGCGGCGACGGCGTGGTGGAGCAGATCATCCGGCCGACCGGGCTGATCGACCCCGAGGTCGTGGTCAAGCCCACCGAGGGCCAGATCGACGACCTGGTGCACGAGATCCGGGTGCGCGCGGAGAAGGACGAGCGGGTGCTGGTCACCACCCTCACCAAGAAGATGGCCGAGGACCTCACCGACTACCTGCTGGAGCTGGGCGTGCAGGTGCGGTACCTGCACAGCGACATCGACACGCTGCGCCGGATGGAGCTGCTCCAGGAGCTGCGCGCCGGCGAGTTCGACGTCCTGGTCGGCATCAACCTGCTGCGTGAGGGCCTGGACCTGCCCGAGGTCTCGCTCGTGGCGATCCTCGACGCGGACAAGGAGGGCTTCCTGCGGTCGGGCACCTCCCTCATCCAGACCATCGGCCGCGCCGCCCGTAACGTCTCCGGCCAGGTGCACATGTACGCCGACCGGATCACCCCGGCGATGGCGAAGGCCATCGACGAGACCAATCGCCGCCGGGAGAAGCAGATCGCGTACAACACCGAGCGCGGCATCGACCCGCAGCCGTTGCGCAAGAAGATCGCCGGCATCCTGGACGCCTACGCCCGCGAGGAGGCCGACACGCAGGAGCTGCTGGGCTCCGGGCGGCAGCGCTCGCGCGGCAAGGCGCCGGTGCCGGCGCTGGCCGGCAAGGCAGGGGAGAAGCGGACGGGGGCGGCGCTGCCCGCCGAGGAACTCGCCGACCTCATCGCCCAACTCACCGAGCAGATGCACACCGCGGCCGGCGAGCTGAAGTTCGAGGTGGCCGCCCGGCTCAGGGACGAGCTGGGCGACCTGAAGAAGGAGCTGCGGCAGATGCGCGAGGCGGGCATCGCGTAACGCCGGCCGCGCCCACGGATGTTGCGTCGCGGTAGCCCCGGGCGGGCAAGCGCGTCAGCACCGTGGGCGGGCAGGCGGACAATCGGAATTCCGCGCTGACGAACCGGGATACCGTCCGGCGGCGTCTTGTTAGGGTGCGGGCACGGCTTTTCCGTGCCAGAGCCGCGGATGAAGCGCACGAAGCAGTCGGAACACAACGGGTGAGAGGGGACAGCGCGTGACGGTCAACATGACCAAGGGGCAGAAGATCAGCCTGAGCAAGGCCGACGGGGGGACGCTGACCGCGGTCAGGATGGGGCTGGGCTGGCAGGCTGCGCCGCGCCGGGGTCTGTTCGGCAGCCGCACGCGGGAGATCGACCTCGACGCCTCCGCGGTCCTCTTCGCCGACAAGCAGCCGGTCGACGTGGTGTTCTTCCGCCACCTCACCAGTGACGACGGCTCGGTCCGGCACACCGGCGACAACCTCGTCGGCGGCGCGGGCCAGGGCGGCGACGACGAGTCGATCATCGTCGACCTCCAGCGGGTCCCGGTGCATGTCGACCAGATCGTCTTCACGGTGAACTCCTTCACCGGCCAGACCTTCGCCGAGGTGCAGAACGCGTTCTGCCGCCTGGTGGACGAGAGCAACGGCCAGGAGCTGGCCCGCTACACCCTCACCGGTGGTGGCCCGTACACCGCGCAGATCATGGCCAAGGTGCAGCGGGGAACCACCGGTTGGTCGATGACCGCGATCGGCACCGCGGCCAACGGCCGGACGTTCCAGGACCTGATCCCGGCGATACTGCCCGCCCTGTAGCAGGGTGGGGCCGTGGCCCGGGCGACCGGGCCACGGCGCGCAGACGGACACGCACGACAACGAAAAGCAGGGGGCGGCTGGCATGACGGCCGAACTGGTCCGGGGGCAGAACCATCCGCTGCCCGGCAACCGGCTGGAGATCCGGGTGTCGGCGGGGACCCCGGTGGTGGCCGCGGTCACCCTGGGCGACGCAGAGGGCCGGGCCTTCGGGCCGGACAGCGGCGACGGCCGGTCGGGCCCGGCGGCCGGGCGGGAGTGGCTGGCCCACCCCGGCGCGCCGCAGCTTCCGGGTGTCGAGGTGCCGAGGCAGGCCGCCGCCGAGCACCGCCTCGCCGTGGACCTGGGCGCCATGCCGCAGGACGTGCACCGCGTCCACGTCCTGCTGGCGCTGCCCGTCGGCCGCGCCGGCGCCCCCGCGGACTTCGGTGCCGCGCCGGCCCCGCACGTGGCCGTGACCGACCCCGACGGCACCGCCATCGCCGGCTACACCCTCACCGGCCTGGGCAGCGAGACCGCCCTGCTCGCCGTCGAGCTCTACCGGCGCCAGGGCACCTGGAAGGTCCGCGCGGTCGGCCAGGGGTACGACGGCGGGCTGCCCGCGCTGCTGCTCGACCAGGGCGTGCCCGACGCCCGCGCGGTCGCGCAGGAGATCCACGACGCGGTGGAGCGCGAGCAGTCCCGTTCGGTGGACGCGCCCCCAGCGCTCGCAACGCCCACGTCGCCCGCAGCGCCCGCGGCACACACGACCTCCGCAGCGCCCACCGTGCCCGCCCCCGCCGAAGCGCCGCCGGCCGGCCCGGTGGACTACCGCCACCCGCGCCGCCGCACTGTACCGGCCGCGCCGCAGCCCGAGCCGGCGTCCGCGTCGAGCGCCCCGCCGATGCCGCCGCCCCCGCCGCAGTACGCCCCGGCCGCCGCGGCACCCGCCTCCGCGGACGGCCCGCCCGTCCCGGTCGCCGGGGACGCCGGCGGCTGGACCTTGGAGGAGCGGCTGCACAACCAGATCTGGGGCATGTTCGAGGACCTGGCCCGCACCGTCGCCGCGTACCGCAGCGCCGAGGATTTCGCGCAGTCGCGGTACGACCAGGAGCTGGACGCGCTGCTCGCCGACCCGCGCACCCGCGGCGGAGCGCAGGCCGAGGCGGCCCGCGACCAGGCGATGACGAAGCAGGTCGCGCTGGTCGACCAGGCCAGGGCCGTGCTCGACCGCGACCTCGCCCAACTCGCCGCCGAGGCCGAGGTGGTCGAGCCCGCGCTGCCGCCCGCGTTCGCCGGCTGGGAGAACCCGGCCTGGCACGCGTACGAAGTGCCCGAGCAGCCGGCGCTCGCCGTGCGGCTCGGCGGCCTCACCGTGCCCGAGGCGCCCGAACTGCAGATCCCGCTGCTGGTCCGGCTGCCGCTGGAGCGCGGGCTGTGGATCGACAGCGCCGACGACCGCGGCGTCGCGATGGAGGCCGCCGTCGCGATCGCCGCCCGGCTGCTGGCCTGCCACCCGGCGGGCGGCTTCGCCATGCACGCGCTGGACCCGGCCGGCTCGGCCGCCACCGCGTTCGCCCCGCTGTACTCCGGTGGCGCGCTGGCGCTGCCGCAGCCGGCCGCGGGCGCCGCCGGTGTCAACGAGGTGCTGGGCCGCCTCACCGCGCGGGTCGACCTGCTCCAGATGGCCATGCGCGGCGGGGCGGCCGACTCGCTGCCGCCCGGGTTCGACCAGGCCGAGCAGTTGCTGATCGTCAACGAGTTCCCGTACGGCTTCGACGACCGCGCCGTCAACCAGCTGCGCTACCTCGCCGACGAAGGGCCCGCCGCGGGCGTCCACCTGCTGCTGGTCGCCGATCGCGACGACGCCTCGGCGTACGGCCCGGTGCTCGACCCGCTGTGGCGCTCGATGCTGCGGCTCACCCCGCTGCCCAGCGACCACCTCGCCGACCCGTGGGTGGGCCACGCGTGGACGTACGAACCCGCGCTGGTGCCGCCGGGCAGCCAGGTGGTGGCGCAGGTGCTGCGCAGGCTGGCCGCGGCCCGCCCGGCGTACGGGAGGTGAGGGCGGCCCGGCCGTACCGCGCCCGCCCCGGCCGCCGCGGCTGACGCCGCCCCCGTTCCCCGCCCGATCAGACGCGGCGTCCGCACGGCCCGAAGCCGCCCGCTCGGCTCCGTACGGACTGCCCGCGAGCACGCATGACCCACCCGGCGCGCCGCTGCCGCCCGGAGCGCGACACGCCGCCACATTCAGCATCTCTTTACCATTTCTTGGGCATTCGTGTACGGTTGTTTGACCGACCGCTACAGCCGGAGATCCCGTGGATGTCTCGCTCACCCTCTGGGCGCTCACCATCGCAGGACTGTTCGCCCTCATCGGCGCCGACTTTCTGATCGGCCGCAACCCCCACGACGTGTCCGTCCGCGAGGCCGGGATCTGGACCGCGGTCTGGGTCGTCCTCGCCGGACTGTTCGGCGTCGGCCTGCTGGTCTTCGCCGGCGGCCGCCCCGCCGGCGAGTTCTTCGCCGGATACATCACCGAGAAGTCGCTCAGCGTCGACAACCTCTTCGTCTTCGTGCTGATCATGGCGAAGTTCGCGGTGCCCACGCGGTACCAGCAGCGCGTCCTGCTGATCGGCGTGCTCATCGCGCTCCTGCTGCGCGCGGTGTTCATCGCGGCCGGCGCCACCATCGTGGCGAGCTTCTCCTGGGTCTTCTTCATCTTCGGCGCGTTCCTGATCTGGACCGCGTGGAAGCTGGTCAAGGAGGCGATGGCCGGACCCCAGCAGGACGAGGAGTTCGAGGAGAACCGGGTGCTCAAGGCGGTGCGCAAGCGCGTCCCGTCCACCCGGAGCTACCACGGCACGCTGCTGTTCGTCACCGAGAACGGCAAGCGGCTGATGACCCCGATGCTCGTGGTGATGCTCGCCATCGGTACCACCGACGTGCTCTTCGCGCTCGACTCGATCCCGGCGATCTTCGGCCTCACCCAGGACCCGTACATCGTCTTCACCGCCAACGCGTTCGCGCTGATGGGCCTGCGCCAGCTCTACTTCCTGATCGGCGGCCTGCTGAAGAGGCTGGTGCACCTGTCGTACGGGCTCTCGGTGATCCTCGGGTTCATCGGCGTCAAGCTGGTGCTGCACGCCCTGCACGAGGCCGGGGCGCACGTCCCCGAGATCTCCATCCCCGTCTCCCTGGGGGTGATCGTGGCCGTGCTCGCGGTGACGACCGCGACGAGCCTGGCCGTCAGCCGCGGGGGCGCCGCGGCCGACGGCACCACGCCCGCGCCCGCCGGGGAACACCCCGCCGAGGACACCGCGGGGAACACCGCCGAGGACGCCTCCGACCAGGGCGAACCCGCCCCGGGGTCCGGCTCCCACCGGCTCGACCGGCAGCCGGCCCAGCGCCGCCAGAGGTTCTGACGCACCCCTGACGGCCGTCCGGCAGCGCCCCGGGCGCCCCACGGCGTTTGACGACACCCCGGCCCCGGGCCGCCCCCCTGCGTACGGGCCGCCCGGCCCGGGGACTAGCGTGGCTCCGTCGGCCCAGGACCCACGCGAAAGGCACAGATGTGGCGACCACGGCAGCCGCGCCCGGCTTCCAGGCACTGCCCGAGCTGACCGGGAGCCGCTTCCTCGGCACCTGGCAACTCGACGGCGTCGCCCTGGCCGCCGTGCTCCTGCTCGGCGCGGTGTACGGATACGGCGTACGGCGCAGGCTCGCCTCCGGTGGCCGCTGGCCGCTCTGGCGGGTCGCCGTCTTCTACGTCTTCGGCCTCGGCACCCTGGTGTTCGCGACCATGTCGGCGCTCGCCGTCTACAACCGGGTGCTGTTCTGGCCCGCGGCCGTGCAGAACATCCTGCTCGACCTGTTCGCCCCGCTCGGCCTCGCGCTCGGCGACCCGATCGGCCTCGCCGCCCCCGGCAGCCGGCTGCGCCGCGCGTTCTCCTCCCGCCCGGTGCGCGTGCTCACCTACCCGCTGATCAGCTCGGTCCTGGTGCTCGTCTCCGAACTGACCATCTACTTCACGCCGTACTTCCCGCACGCGCTCGCCCACGACTCCGTACGGCAGCTGATGCACCTGCAACTGCTGCTCACCGGATGCCTGTTCGTGCTGCCCATGCTCAGCCGCCAGGAGCTGCTGCCGCGCTGGTGCAACCACCCGGTGCGCGCGGTCCTGGTCTTCCTCGACGGGCTCTTCGACTCCGTGCCCGGCATCGTCGTGATGACCAGCGGCACCCTGGTCGCCGGCCACTGGTACCACACGCACACCCGCGACTGGGGTCCCTCCGTCAAGCGCGACCAGATGCTCGGCGGCGGCCTCATGCTCGCCCTCGCCGAACTCGTCGGGCTGCCCTTCCTCCTGCTGGTCTTCATGGAGTGGTGGCGCGCCGACCGCGACAAGACCGCCGCTCTCGATGCCGCCCTCGACCGCGAGGCCGTGCTGTCGGCCCGGGCCGGGCAGCAGGTGCCTTCCGGGGCTTCGGTGGCCGCCGGCTCTCCCGCGGGCGCTTCGGGCGGGGCTTCCGGTGGCGCTTCGGGCGGCGACGCGCCCTCCGCCGCGGTGCCCGCCCCCTCGGCCCCCGCCGCGCCCGCTCAGGCCGAGGTGCCCGTGTCCACCCGCCCCTGGTGGGAGACGGACGAGGGCGAGGTCGGCGAGCGGATGCGCCGCCGCCGCTGAGCGCCACCGCCGCCCGGCGCCCGGAGGCGGGTCAGGGCGCGGCGGCCTCGGGCGGTTCCGCCTCCGGCGCGGGCCCGGCGTAGCGGACCGCCAGCGCGGCCGCGGTCGCGGCCAGCCGCGCGCGCAGCGCGGCCGGGCTCAGCACCTCGGCCTCGGCGCCCAGCGACAGGAAGAAGGCGTGCGCCTGGTCCGCGGACTCCACGGGCAGCACCGCGCGGGTCCAGCCGTCCGGTTCCGCGCTGCCGGTGGCCGCGAGCGCCCGGGCCGCCGCCCCGGTCAGCCGCGCCGCCGCCGCGGGGGAGAGCCGTACCGCGGCCTCCTCCTGGTGCAGGCGGGCGTGGAAGTCCGCCTGGTGGCGCTGCCAGTAGTCCGCCAGGTCGAAGTCCGGCGGCGGCTGGAAGCCCTCCGCCGTGGGCGTCAGCGCGAGGATCTGGTCCACGCGGTACGTACGCGGCCCCGGGCCCGCCACCGCGTACCAGCGGCCGGCCTTGAGCACCAGGCCGTACGGTTCGAGCCGGCGGTCGACGTCGGTGGGCTCCTTCCAGCGGCGGTACCGGACCTCGATCGCCCTGCTGTGCCAGACCGCGTCCGCGACCTGCCGCAGGAACCGCAGATCGGCGTCCTCGGTGTACCAGCCCGGCGCGTCGAGGTGGAATCGGGCGGCGATCCTGGTCGCCTGGGCGCGCAGCTCCGCGGGAAGGGCCGCCTGCAGTTTCAGCTGGGCCGCCGCCAGGGAGGGGCCGAGCCCCAGGTCCGCGGCCGGGCCCGGCGCGCCGGACAGGAACAGCGCGTCGGCCTCGGTGGAGGTGAGCCCCGTCAGCCGGGTCCGGTAGCCGTCGAGCAGCTGGTAGCCGCCGGCGTGGCCGGCGTCGCCGTAGAGCGGGACACCGGCGGCGTGCAGGGCCTCCACGTCGCGGTAGACGGTGCGGACCGAGACCTCCAGCTCCGCGGCGATCTGGGCGGCGGTCAGCCGGCCCCTGTTCTGGAGCAGCAGCAGGATCGACAGCAGCCGGCTGGACTTCACTGACACAGGGTGTCAGTGAAGCCGTTCTAGCGTCCAGCCATGCCTTTCACCGAGAAGCTGCTGACCGCGCGCCCGCTGCTGGAGGTCGGCGGTCGCCGCCTCAAGCGGTACCACGTCACCGCCGACCCCGCGGGGATCGCGCCGGAGGTCGAGGCGGCCGCGTACGCGCTCCTGCCCGACCTGCTGCCCGAACCCGACGGGACGCCCGGCGCGGGCTTCGTCGTCCTCCACAGGGGAGGGGACGACGGCGCCTACCTCAACGCCTACACCTGGGCCTGGGACAACGCCCTGCACTTCGCGGGAGCGGCGGCCGGGCAGCCGGCGCTCGGCTGCCCCGACGACGACCCGACCCGCTTCGTCCGGATCGAGCGGTCGCTGATCGGCTGCGTCTGGGAGCTGCCGCCGCTGCTGCACGAGCGGGACGCCTGGGTGCGGCACGTCCTGGCCGCCGACCCGCCCGACCTGGACGCCTACCTCCTGGACACCCTTCCCGACGGCACTACCGGAGACCGCCCGTGACCAGCACCCCGACCAGCACCGTGCACGACTTCGACTTCCTCGTCGGCACCTGGGACGTCGCCAACCGGCGGCGCACCGACTTCCTCGACCCGCAGTCGCCCTGGGAGGAGTTCCCCGGCGTGAGCCGCGCCTCCGGCCACTTCGGGGGGAACGCCAACTTCGACGAGGTGACCTTCCCCACCAAGGGCTCCGCCGGCCTGACCCTGCGGCTCTACGACCCTGTCCGCCAGGAGTGGTCCCTGTACTGGGCGAGCGAGCGCACCGGCACCCTGTTCCCACCGGTCGTCGGCCGCTTCACCGACGGCGTCGGCGAGTTCCACGGCGACGACCGCCACGAGGGCCGCGACGTGCGGGTCCGGTTCCTGTGGAGCGGCGTCACCGCCGACGCCGCCCGGTGGGAGCAGGCGTTCTCCACCGACGGCGGCGCCACCTGGCTGACCAACTGGACGATGCGCATGACCCGTCGCCGGAACTGAGCCGTACCGGACCGTACGGCCCGACCGGCCCGCCCGCCTCCGCCCTGCCCCGCTCACCAGCCGCGTGCGCGCCACTCCGCGAGGTGGGGGCGCTCGGCGCCGATGGTCGTGTCGTCGCCGTGGCCCGGGTAGACCCAGGTCTCGTCGGGGAGGACGTCGAAGAGCTTGGCCGACACGCCGTCGATGAGGCTGGTGAACGCGGCGGGGTCGTCGTGCGTGTTGCCCACGCCGCCGGGGAACAGGCAGTCGCCGGTGAACACGTGCGGGTGACCGTGCGGGTCGTCGTAGATGACGGCGACGCTGCCGGGGGTGTGGCCCACGAGGTGGCGGACGGTGAGGCGCAGCGGGCCGAGCGGGACGGTGTCGCCGTCGTCGAGCAGGGTGCCGGTGGGCACGGGGATGCCCGGGGCGTCCTCGCGCCCGGCGTAGGTGGCGGCCCCGGTGGCCGTCACCACGTCCTGGAGCGCCTGCCAGTGGTCGCCATGCTGATGGGTGGTGACCACGGAGGTGAGACCATCGGTACCGACGACCTCCAGCAGGGTCCCCGCGTCGTTGGCCGCGTCGATCAGCAGCTGCTCGCCGGTGGCCCGGCAGCGCAGCAGGTACGCGTTGTTGTTCATGGGGCCGACCGCGACCTTCGTGATGATCAGGTCTTCCAGCTCGTGCACGTCGGGCGTGCCGCCGACCGTGACCTCTCCCGTATACGCCATGCGCCCCAGCCTATGGCCTGTCACGCCGGGGACGCATGCACCACACGATCGGGTGAAAGGGGCAGTGGAAGACCGGAAATCGAATGTGCGTGCTATAGGGTCGTGAGTGTCGCGACGGCCGGGCCAGACGGCGGCGACAGGACCGGCAAGAGGTCCGAGAGGAAGAAATGTCGACCGCTCCCCGTTTAGGCTGACCGGGGGGTGTTGACCGTTCACCGTCCCCCTACTACGGAAAGGTGCACTGGCGTGGCCGACCGACTCACCGTCCGCGGCGCTCGCGAGCACAATCTCCGGAACGTCTCGCTGGACCTGCCCCGGGACTCGCTCATCGTGTTCACCGGGCTGTCCGGTTCCGGGAAGTCCTCGCTCGCTTTCGACACGATCTTCGCGGAGGGCCAGCGCCGGTACGTCGAGTCGCTCTCGTCCTACGCCAGGCAGTTCCTCGGGCAGATGGACAAGCCCGACGTGGACTTCATCGAGGGCCTGTCACCGGCCGTCTCCATCGACCAGAAGTCCACCTCCCGCAACCCGCGCTCGACCGTCGGCACCATCACCGAGGTCTACGACTACCTGCGGCTGCTCTTCGCCCGGATCGGCAAGCCGCACTGCCCCGAGTGCGGCCGTCCGATCGCCCGGCAGTCCCCGCAGGCGATCGTGGACCGGGTGCTGGAGCTGGAGGAGGGCGTCCGTTTCCAGGTGCTCTCCCCGCTGGTGCGCGAGCGCAAGGGCGAGTTCGTCGACCTCTTCTCCGACCTCCAGACCAAGGGGTACAGCCGGGCCCGGGTCGACGGCGCCACCGTCCAGCTCACCGACCCGCCCAAGCTGAAGAAGCAGGAGAAGCACACCATCGAGGTGGTCGTCGACCGCCTCACCGTCAAGGACAGCGCCAAGCGCCGCCTCACCGACTCGGTGGAGACCGCGCTCGGCCTCTCCGGCGGCATGGTCATCCTCGACTTCGTCGACCTGCCCGAGGACGACCCGCAGCGCGAGCGGATGTTCTCCGAGCACCTCTACTGCCCTTACGACGACCTGTCGTTCGAGGAACTGGAGCCGCGCTCCTTCTCCTTCAACTCGCCCTTCGGCGCCTGCCCGGACTGCACCGGCATCGGCTCCCGGATGGAGATCGACCCCGAGCTGATCGTGCCCGACGAGCAGAAGTCGCTCGACGAGGGCGCCCTGTCGCCGTGGTCCAGCGGCATGTCCAAGGGGTACTTCGACAAGCTGGTGCAGAGCGTCGCCAAGGAGGTCGGCTTCCGCACCGACATCCCGTACGCGGGCCTGCCCGCGCGCGCCAAGAAGGCGCTGCTCTACGGGCACAAGTCCGAGGTCCGGGTGGCGTACAAGACCCGGTTCGGCCGCGAGCGCTCGTACACCACGCACTTCGAGGGCGTGATCCCCTACGTCCGCCGCCGGCACAACGAGTCGGAGAGCGACTCCAGCCGCGAGCGCTTCGAGGGGTACATGCGGGCGGTGCCCTGCCCCACCTGTGAGGGCAGGCGGCTGAAGCCGATCGTGCTGGCGGTCACCGTGCAGGACAGGTCGATCGCCGACGTCGCCGCGATGTCGATCAGCGACTGCGCCGAGTTCCTGGCCGGGATGAAGCTCGCGGCCCGCGACAAGAAGATCGCCGAGCGCGTCCTCAAGGAGGTCAACGAGCGACTGCGGTTCCTGGTCGACGTCGGCCTGGACTACCTCTCGCTCAACCGCGCCGCGGGCACCCTGTCCGGCGGCGAGGCGCAGCGGATCAGGCTGGCCACCCAGATCGGCTCCGGTCTGGTCGGCGTGCTCTACGTCCTGGACGAACCCTCCATCGGCCTGCACCAGCGCGACAACCACCGGCTGATCGAGACCCTGGTCCGGCTGCGTGACCTGGGCAACACCCTGATCGTCGTCGAGCACGACGAGGACACCATCAAGACCGCCGACTGGGTGGTGGACATCGGCCCCGGCGCCGGCGAGCACGGCGGCAAGGTCGTCCACTCCGGCTCCCTGAAGGAGCTGCTGGTCAACGAGGAGTCGCTGACCGGGCAGTACCTCTCCGGCAAGCGCTCCATCCCGACCCCGGCCGACCGCCGCCCGATCGACCGTGCGCGCCGGCTGACGGTGCACGGCGCCCGCGAGCACAACCTCCAGGACATCGACGTGTCCTTCCCGCTGGGCGTGCTCACCGCGGTCACCGGTGTCTCCGGCTCCGGCAAGTCCACCCTGGTCAACGACATCCTGTACACCCACCTCGCCCGCGAGCTGAACGGCGCCCGCAGCGTCCCCGGCCGCCACACCCGGGTGGACGGCGACGACCTGGTGGACAAGGTGGTGCACGTCGACCAGTCGCCGATCGGCCGTACCCCGCGGTCCAACCCGGCCACGTACACCGGCGTCTTCGACAACGTCCGCAAGCTGTTCGCCGAGACGATGGAGGCGAAGGTCCGCGGTTATCTGCCCGGCCGCTTCTCCTTCAACGTCAAGGGCGGCCGCTGCGAGAACTGCTCGGGCGACGGCACCATCAAGATCGAGATGAACTTCCTCCCGGATGTCTACGTCCCCTGCGAGGTCTGCCACGGCGCGCGGTACAACCGGGAGACCCTTGAGGTGCACTACAAGGGCAAGTCCATCGCCGAGGTGCTGGACATGCCGATCGAGGAGGCGCTGGACTTCTTCGAGGCGGTGCCCGCCATCGCCCGCCACCTGCGCACCCTCAACGAAGTCGGTCTGGGGTACGTCCGGCTCGGCCAGCCCGCGCCGACCCTCTCCGGCGGCGAGGCGCAGCGGGTGAAGCTCGCTTCCGAGCTGCAGCGGCGCGCCACCGGCAGCACCGTCTACGTGCTGGACGAGCCCACCACCGGTCTGCACTTCGAGGACATCAGCAAGCTGATCAAGGTGCTCTCCGGGCTGGTCGACAAGGGGAACACCGTGATCGTCATCGAGCACAACCTCGATGTGATCAAGACCGCCGACTGGGTGGTGGACATGGGCCCCGAGGGCGGCAACGGCGGCGGGCTGGTGGTCGCCGAGGGCACCCCCGAGCAGATCGCGGGCGTCCCGGCCAGCCACACCGGCAAGTTCCTGCGGGACATCCTCAGCCCGGACGCGGTCAGCGACGCGGCCGTGCCCGCGCCCAGGAAGCGGGCTCCGGCGAAGAAGGCAACCGCGGCGGCGAAGACGGCGAAGACGGCGAAGAAGGCCGTGGCTCCGCGCAAGCGCGCCGCGAAGGCGTAGCCGGCGGGCACCCCGGACGGCAGGCGTCCCCGGCTCCGCGCGGGCCGGGGACGCCGTCGCGGTATGCCGTCGCAAAGGCGTCCAGGTGCGGGACGTAAGGTACGGACCGCAAGACCGGTCACATCCCGCACCAGGAGCGCCCATGTCCACCGAACTGCCCGCCACCCGTCGGACCGTCCTTCGCGGCGCGGCCCTGGCCGGCGCCGTCGGAGCCGCCGGAGTCGGCCTCAGCGCGTGCGGCGGCAAGAAGAACGGCTCCGCGGACGGCCCGACCAAGCCGGTGGACCTCGGCGCGTCCTCCGCGGTGCCGGTCGGCGGCGCCAAGCTCTTCCGCGACGACAAGGTGCTGGTGTCGCAGCCGACCCAGGGCACCTTCAAGGCGTTCAGCGCGGTCTGCACCCATGAGGGCTGCGTGCTCGACACAGTGGACGGCACCACCGCGTCCTGCCCGTGCCACGGCAGCGAGTTCAACGCCGAGACCGGCGCCGTCGTGCGCGGCCCGGCCCCGAAGGCACTGCCGGCGGTGGACATCAAGGCGGTCGGCGGCAAGCTGACGGCGGGCCCCGCGAGCTGAGCGCTCCTGCCCCTGGATCGTCGTATCCCGACAGTAGGGTGGAAGGCATGGCAGACCCCAGCAGCTATCGACCGAAGCCGGGCCAGATCCCCGACTCCCCAGGGGTCTACAAGTTCCGGGACGAGCACCGCCGGGTGATCTACGTCGGCAAGGCGAAAAGCCTGCGGCAGCGCCTGTCGTCGTACTTCCAGGACATCACCAACCTGCACCAGCGCACCGCCACGATGGTCACCACCGCCGCGTCCGTGGAGTGGACGGTGGTCTCCACCGAGGTCGAGGCGCTGCAGCTGGAGTACTCCTGGATCAAGGAGTTCGACCCACGGTTCAACGTCAAGTACCGCGACGACAAGAGCTATCCGTCGCTCGCCGTGACGATGAACGAGGAGTTCCCGCGGGTTCAGGTGATGCGCGGGCCCAAGCGCAAGGGCGTGCGCTACTTCGGGCCGTACGCCCACGCGTGGGCGATCCGCGAGACCGTCGACCTGCTGCTGCGGGTCTTCCCGGTCCGCACCTGCTCGGCCGGGGTGTTCAAGCGTTCCGCGCAGATCGGCCGGCCCTGCCTGCTCGGCTACATCGGCAAGTGCTCCGCGCCGTGCGTCGGCCGGATCAGCCCGGAGGACCACCGTGAACTCGCCGAGGAGTTCAGCGACTTCATGGCCGGCCACACCGGCACCTACCTGCGCCGGCTGGAACAGCGGATGAAGGACGCGGCCGCCGCCATGGAGTACGAACAGGCGGCCCGGCTGCGCGACGACATCGAGGCGCTGCGCCGCGCCATGGAGAAGAACGCGGTGGTGCTCGCCGACGCCACCGACGCCGACCTGATCGCGGTCGCCGAGGACGAACTCGAAGCGGCCGTGCAGATCTTCCACGTCCGCGGCGGCCGGGTGCGCGGGCAGCGCGGCTGGGTCACCGACAAGGTGGAGGCGGTCGACACCGCGGGCCTGGTCGAGCACGCCCTCCAGCAGCTGTACGGCGACGAGCGCGGTGACGCGGAGCAGTCCGGCGGCAGCGGCGGCGTGCCCAAGGAAGTGCTGGTCCCGGCGCTGCCCGAGCCGGAGGAGCCGGTGGCGCAGTGGCTGGCCGAGCGGCGCGGTTCGCACGTCAGCCTGCGGGTGCCGCAGCGCGGCGACAAGAAGGACCTGATGGCCACCGTGCAGCGCAACGCGCAGCAGGCGCTGGCCCTGCACAAGACCAAGCGCGCCTCGGACCTGACCACCCGCTCCCGCGCGCTGGAGGAGATCGCCACCGCCCTCGACCTCGACACGGCGCCGCTGCGTATCGAGTGCTACGACATCAGCCACCTCCAGGGCGACGACGTGGTGGCGTCCATGGTGGTCTTCGAGGACGGCCTGGCCCGTAAGAGCGAGTACCGCCGCTTCCAGATCAAGTCGTTCGCCGGGCAGGACGACGTCCGGTCCATGCACGAGGTGATCACCCGCCGGTTCCGCCGCTATCTCCAGGAGAAGCAGCGCACCAGCGAGTGGGAGGAGCAGGAGCAGAACCCGCAGGACCAGCAGGGCTCGCCCGACGGCGGCCGGCAGCAGCCCGACGACCACGACCACGACCTGGCCGATCACCTGGCCGGACACGGGCACGACCTGGCCGGGCACGACCTGGCCGGGCAGGACGACGCGGCCGGGCACGACGACGCGGCGGAGCAGGACGAGGCGGTCGGCGGTCCGATCGACCCCGACACCGGCCGCCCCCGCAAGTTCGCCTACCCGCCGCAGCTCGTCGTGGTCGACGGCGGCCAGCCCCAGGTCGCCGCCGCGAGCCGGGCCCTGGCCGAGCTCGGCATAGACGACGTCGCGGTGTGCGGGCTGGCCAAGCGGCTGGAGGAGGTCTGGCTGCCGGGCGACGACGACCCGGTGATCCTGCCGCGCACCAGCGAGGGCCTGTACCTGCTCCAGCGGGTCCGCGACGAGGCACACCGCTTCGCCATCGCCTACCAGCGCAGCAAGCGCTCCAAGTCGATGAAGGCCGGCGCCCTGGACGCGGTGCCCGGGCTCGGCGCCACCCGCAAGCAGGCCCTGCTCAAGCACTTCGGCTCGCTGAAGCGGCTGCGCTCGGCGACCATCGCGGAGATCTGCGAGGTACCGGGGATCGGCCTTCGCACCGCGGAGACGGTCGCCGCCACCCTGGCGGCCGCGGCACCGGCCGGGCCGGCCGTGAACACCGCGACCGGAGAGATCATCGAGGACCGCGACGGGCAGCCCGCCGGGCCCGCGGCAGACCCGTCAGACCATCGGGGGAAGAGCAGATGAGCGAGCACGAAGAACCCAGGACCGCCACACCAGGAACCGGCACACAGGGCACCGGCAGCACCGGTAGCGCCGACAAGACCGGCACCGGCGACGCGAGCGGCACCGCCGACGAGACCGGCACCACCGACGACATCCGCACCATCAACGGGAACAGCACCATCGACGAGAACACCGCCGACAACGGGACCAGCACCGACATGACCAGCGGCGCAACGGGGGAGACCCCGGCGGCCATCCCCGAGCTCGTGATCATCTCCGGCATGTCCGGAGCCGGCCGCAGCACCGCGGCCAAGTGCCTGGAGGACCTCGGCTGGTTCGTCGTGGACAACCTGCCGCCCGCCCTCATCCCCACCATGGTCGACCTCGGCGCCCGCTCCCAGGGGAACGTGGCGCGGATCGCGGTGGTGGTCGACGTGCGCGGCCGGCAGTTCTTCGACAACCTGCGCGAGTCGCTCGCCGACCTCGCCACCAAGGGCGTCAAGCGCCGGGTGATCTTCCTGGAGGCGTCCGGCGACGCGCTGGTGCGCCGCTTCGAGTCGGTCCGCCGCCCGCACCCCCTGCAGGGCACCGGCCGGATCGTCGACGGCATCGCGGCCGAACGCGACCTGCTGCGCGAACTGCGCGGCGACGCCGACCTGGTGATCGACACCTCCAGTCTCAACGTGCACGAACTGCGGGCCAAACTCGACGCCCAGTTCGCCGGTGACGAGGAACCGGAACTTCGGGCCACCGTCATGTCGTTCGGCTACAAGTACGGGCTGCCCGTCGACGCCGACCTGGTGGTGGACTGCCGCTTCCTGCCCAACCCGCACTGGGTGCCGGAGCTGCGTCCCTTCACCGGGCTCAACGACGAGGTGGCCACGTACGTGTTCAACCAGCCCGGCGCCAAGGAGTTCCTGGACCGGTACGCCGAGCTGCTGCACATCATCGCGTCGGGCTACCGGCGCGAGGGCAAGCGCTATGTGACCATCGCCGTCGGGTGTACCGGCGGCAAGCACCGCAGCGTGGCGATGTCGGAACGGCTCGCGGCGCGGCTGGCGGCGGACGGAGTGGAAACGGTGACCGTACACAGGGACATGGGGCGCGAGTGATCATGACGGGTAGGCGGCGGCGCCGCGGCGGCAAGGACGCCGCCTCGGGCCGCCGGTCCGGGGTACCGCCGAAGGTGGTCGCCCTGGGCGGCGGCCACGGCCTGTCCGCCTCCCTGGCCGCGCTGCGCCGGATCACCGGCGATCTGACCGCGGTGGTCACGGTCGCCGACGACGGCGGCTCCAGCGGGCGGCTGCGCGCCGAGATGGGGGTGCTGCCCCCCGGCGACCTGCGCAAGGCGCTGGCCGCGCTGTGCGGCGACGACGAGTGGGGGCAGACCTGGTCGCGGGTGCTCCAGCACCGCTTCGTCAGCGGCGGCGACCTGCACGGCCACGCGGTCGGCAACCTGCTGATCGTCGCGCTGTGGGAGCAGTTGAAGGACGAGGTCGCCGCCCTGGAGTGGGTGGGCCGGCTGCTGGGCGCGCACGGCAGGGTGCTGCCGATGTCGGCGGTGCCGCTGGAGTTGGAGGCGATCGTCCGCGGCCACGACCCGAAACTGCCCGACGCCGTGTCCACCGTACGGGGGCAGGCCACCGTCGCGTTGACGCCCGGCGAGGTGCAGGAGGTGCACCTGGTGCCCGCCGACCCGCCGGCGGTGCCCGAGGCGGTGCAGGCGGTGATGGACGCGGACTGGGTGGTGCTCGGCCCGGGTTCGTGGTTCTCCTCGGTCATCCCGCACCTGCTGGTACCGGAGTTGGCCGACGCGGTGGCCCAGACCAGGGCCCGGCGGGTGCTCACGCTCAACCTCGCGCCGCAACCCGGAGAGACCGAAGGTTTTTCTCCGCAGCGTCACTTGGAGGTTTTGGGCCGACACGCCCCTAAACTCACCATCGACGTGGTTCTCGCCGACGAAGCCGCCGTACCCGACCGGGACAGCCTGGAACAGGCCGCCCAGAAGTTGGGCGCAACGGTGGAACTGGCCCGGGTCGCCGCCCCCGACGGGCCGCGGCACGACCCCGAGTCGTTGGCGGCCGCGTATGACCGGATTTTTCGTATGCGTGGAAGGATCGGCCCATGGCGATGACGGCAGCGGTGAAGGACGAGATTTCCCGGCTCCCCGTCACCCGGACCTGCTGCCGCAAGGCGGAGGTCTCGTCGATCCTGCGCTTCGCGGGCGGCCTGCACCTGGTGAGCGGGCGGATCGTGATCGAGGCGGAACTCGACACCGGGATCGCGGCGCGCAGGTTGCGCAAGGACATCCTGGAGATCTTCGGGCACGCCTCCGACCTGGTGGTGATGGCCCCGGGCGGGCTGCGCCGCGGCAGCCGGTACGTCGTGCGGGTGGTGGCCGGCGGCGACCAGCTGGCCCGGCAGACCGGCCTGGTGGACGGGCGCGGCCGCCCGATCCGCGGGCTGCCCCCGCAGGTCGTCTCCGGCGCGACCTGCGACGCGGAGGCGGCCTGGCGCGGCGCCTTCCTCGCGCACGGGTCGCTCACCGAGCCCGGCCGGTCCTCCTCCCTGGAGGTGACCTGCCCCGGGCCCGAGGCCGCCCTCGCGCTGGTCGGGGCCGCCCGCCGGCTGCAGATCCCGGCGAAGGCCCGCGAGGTGCGCAACGTGGACCGGGTCGTGGTCCGCGACGGCGACGCGATCGGCGCGCTGCTCACCCGGCTCGGCGCCCACGACTCCGTGCTCGCCTGGGAGGAGCGGCGGATGCGGCGCGAGGTGCGCGCGACCGCGAACCGGCTCGCCAACTTCGACGATGCGAATCTCCGCAGGTCGGCTCGTGCGGCGGTGGCCGCTGGGGCGCGGGTGCAGCGCGCCCTGGAGATCCTCGGGGACGACGTCCCCGAGCACCTCGCCGCCGCCGGGCGGCTGCGGATGGACCACAAGCAGGCGTCCCTCGAGGAGCTCGGTTCCCTCGCGGAGCCGCCGCTGACGAAGGACGCGGTGGCCGGGCGTATCCGGCGGCTGCTCGCGATGGCGGACAAGCGTGCGTCCGATCTCGGGATGCCCGGCACCGAGGCCAACCTCACCGAGGAAATGGTCGGCTGACCCCGGGGCCCCTCCCGGGCGAGGGTGCCCTTGCCAGGGGCGCGGGGAACTGCGCGACCAGCCCAATACCGGCCGGTGGTCCGGATGCTCGCCGCGGGGGCTGGGCCTGCGGGCCCGGCGCGCCACCGCAATTGGCTGAGCGCGCAGTTCCTCCCCCAGAGCTTCGCCTGGGAGGTACCCCCAGCGCCCCTGGGGGGAACCGCCCTCCGCGTCGGCACCCCGAGCCCGGTGGGAGGGTGCAGCCGCCCGCGGAGGGCACCCATGACCGTTGCCGCGGCGCAGCCGCCCGCGGAGGGCACCCCGGACCGTTGCCGCGGCGCAGCCGCCACGTGGCTTGCCGATGTCACCTCGTACACGCCGGGGAGGTAGGGTCGGGGGTGGTCGGGGACATCCCATATTTCGCAGCCGGAGAGGGACTCCGGCGACTGAGCGAGGAGATCGGTTCGTGACGATCCGGGTAGGCATCAACGGCTTTGGCCGCATCGGTCGTAACTTCTTCCGCGCCATCCTGGAACAGGGTGCGGACATCGAGATCGTGGCTGTCAACGACCTGGGTGACACCGCGACCACGGCACATCTGCTGAAGTACGACACCATCCTGGGGCGCCTCAAGGCCGAGGTCACCCACACCGCCGACACGATCACCGTGGACGGCCACACCATCAAGGTGCTCGCCGAGCGCGACCCCGCCGCCATCAACTGGGGCGAGCTGGGCGTCGACATCGTGATCGAGTCCACCGGGATCTTCACCAAGGCGGCCGACGCGGGCAAGCACATCGCCGGCGGCGCCAAGAAGGTCATCATCTCGGCGCCCGCCACCGACGAGGACATCACCATCGTGATGGGCGTCAACCAGGACGCGTACGACCCGGCGGCGCACAACATCATCTCCAACGCCTCCTGCACCACGAACTGTGTGGCGCCGATGGCGAAGGTGCTGCTGGAGAACTTCGGCATCGTCAAGGGCCTGATGACGACGGTGCACGCGTACACCAACGACCAGCGCATCCTGGACTTCCCGCACAAGGACCTGCGTCGCGCCCGTGCCGCCGCGGAGAACATCATCCCGACCACCACGGGTGCCGCCAAGGCCACCGCGCTGGTCATCCCGGAGCTGGCCGGCAAGCTCGACGGCATGGCCATGCGCGTCCCGGTCCCGACCGGCTCGGTCACCGACCTGGTGGTCGACCTGGAGCGCGAGGTCACCAAGGACGAGGTCAACGCGGCCTTCCAGAAGGCCGCCGAGGGCCAGCTCAAGGGTCTGCTGGAGTACACCGAGGACCCGATCGTGTCCTCGGACATCGTCAACACCCCGGCGTCGTGCACCTTCGACTCGAAGCTGACCATGGTGCAGGGCAAGACCGTCAAGGTCATCGGCTGGTACGACAACGAGTGGGGCTACTCCAACCGCCTGGTGGACCTCACGGTCTTCGTCGGCGACCGGCTCTGAGGCACCGCCGGAGCCGCGGCCGCGTAGCCGTTTCCGTCAGCCACCGCACCGTGATGTGAGCGACAGGGTCCGGACGAGCGCGATGACGCGCCGTCCGGGCCCTGTTCGCGTGCGTCCGGTGCCGGACCCTACTCACAGGAGACCCGACAGATGAAGACGATCGACGATCTGATCGCCGACGGACAGGTCGAGGGCAAGCGGGTGTTCGTCCGCGCCGACCTCAACGTGCCGCTGGACGGCACGACCATCACCGACGACGGCCGTATCCGGGCCGCCGTGCCGACCATCGCCAAGCTCGCCGAGGCCGGCGCCACGGTGGTCGTCGCCTCGCACCTGGGCCGCCCCAAGGGCGAGCCCGACCCGAAGTTCTCGCTCGCCCCGGTCCGCGATCGGCTGGCCGAACTGCTGGACCGCCAGGTGCTGTTCGGCACCGACACGGTCGGCGAGCAGACCCGGCAGGCGCTGGAGGGCGCCGGTGCCGGCGACGTGGTGCTGCTGGAGAACCTGCGCTTCTTCCCCGGCGAGACCAGCAAGGACGACGCCGAGCGCGGCGCGTTCGCCGACCGGCTCGCCGCCCTCGCCGACACCTATGTGGGTGACGGCTTCGGCGCGGTGCACCGCAAGCACGCCTCGGTGTACGACCTGCCGGCCCGGCTGCCGCACGCCGCCGGCGGCCTGATCGCCACCGAGGTCGGGGTGCTGAAGAAGCTCACCGAGGACGTCTCCCGCCCCTACGCGGTGGTGCTCGGCGGCTCGAAGGTGTCCGACAAGCTCGGCGTCATCGACCACCTGCTGGACAAGGCCGACCGCATCCTGGTCGGCGGCGGCATGGTCTTCACCTTCCTCAAGGCCCAGGGCCACGAGGTCGGCAAGAGCCTGCTCCAGGAGGACCAGATCCCGGTCGTCACCGAGTACCTGGAGCGGGCGAAGGCCAAGGGCGTGGAGTTCGTGCTGCCGGTCGACGTGATCGGCGCCACGCAGTTCCCCGACCTGAAGACGAAGGCGCCGGCGGAGCCGGTCACCGCTCCCGTGGACGCCATCCCCGCCGACCTGATCGGCCTGGACATCGGCCCGGAGTCCCGCAAGCTGTTCGCCGAGAAGCTCGCCGACGCGGCGACCATCTTCTGGAACGGCCCGATGGGCGTCTTCGAGCACCCCGACTTCGCCGACGGCACCCGCGCCGTCGCGCAGGCGCTGGTCGACGCTCCCGCGTTCAGCGTGGTCGGCGGCGGCGACTCGGCCGCGGCTGTCCGCATCCTGGGATTCGACGAGAATGCTTTCGGCCATATTTCCACCGGCGGCGGCGCCAGCCTGGAGTACCTCGAAGGCAAGACGCTGCCCGGCCTTTCCGCTTTGGAGAACTGAAGACCGATGAGTGAGCAGAGCACCCGCACCCCGCTGATGGCGGGCAACTGGAAGATGAACCTCAACCACCTCGAGGCCATCGCGCACGTCCAGAAGCTCTCCTTCGGCCTCAACGACAGGGACCACGACGCGGTCGAGGTCGCCGTCCTGGTGCCCTTCACCGATCTGCGCTCCGTGCAGACCCTCGTGGACGGCGACCGGCTGCGGATCAAGTACGGCGCCCAGGACGTGTCGGCGCACGACCACGGTGCGTACACCGGCGAGATCTCCGGGCCGATGCTGGCCAAGCTGAAGTGCGAGTACGTCGTGATCGGGCACTCCGAGCGCCGCCAGTACCACGGCGAGGACGAGGAGATCGTCAACAGCAAGGTGAAGGCCGCGTTCCGGCACGGCCTGACCCCGATCCTGTGCGTCGGGGAGGGCCTGGACGTCCGCAAGGCCGGCAACCAGGTCGCGCACACCCTCGCCCAGCTCGACGGCGCGCTCAAGGACGTGCCCGCGGAGCAGGCGGCGGGGATCGTCATCGCCTACGAGCCGGTCTGGGCGATCGGCACCGGCGAGGTGGCCACCCCCGAGGACGCCCAGGAGGTCTGTGCGGCGATCCGCGGCCGGCTGGCGGAGCTGTACGACCAGGAGCTCGCCGACGGCGTCCGTATCCAGTACGGCGGCTCGGTCAAGGCGGGCAACGTGGCCGCGATCATGGCCCAGCCGGACGTGGACGGCGCCCTGGTGGGCGGCGCCGCGCTGGACCCGGAGGAGTTCGTCAAGATCGTCCGGTTCCGGGACCAGTGACGGACCGGTGAAGTCAGGGGGCTGGTGAAGTACCCTGTCGGGGCCGGAGTGGTGTAGCGACACCGCCTCCGGCCCCGCGCCGTAACCGTGTAGTGCCGTCATGTAGTCGAGAGAGTTGGTCCAGCCGTGGTCATCGGGTTCTCCATCGCCCTCATCATCTTCAGCCTGCTGCTCCTGCTGCTCGTGCTCATGCACAAGGGGAAGGGCGGCGGCCTTTCCGACATGTTCGGCGGCGGCATGCAGTCCACCGTCGGCGGTTCGTCGGTGGCCGAGCGCAACCTCGACCGGATCACCGTGGTGATCGGCCTGCTGTGGTTCGCGTGCATCGTCGCTCTCGGCATCGTGATGAAGGTGAAGAACTAGCGGGCGCCGTAAGGGGCCTTGCGGCCCACCCGCGCGGGTGACGCGCGCGCCCCGTCCGACTACCGCCCATTGCGGGCGAATTGACGCCGTGTCGCGAAGACGACTTGTCCACGACTTATCATGGACGCGCGTCTTGGGATACCGTGCCCTTTCCCGCCAGGTGCGGGGGCGAACCGGTCTCCGTCAAGTGGGCGACCTCGCAGCACCATCACGCAGGGAGTTACGACCGTGGCAAGTGGCAACGCGATCCGTGGCAGTCGGGTCGGAGCGGGGCCGATGGGAGAGGCCGAGCGCGGCGAGTCCGCTCCGCGCCTGCGCATCTCCTTCTGGTGCTCCAACGGGCACGAGACCCAGCCGAGTTTCGCCAGCGACGCGCAGATCCCGGAGACCTGGGACTGCCCCCGCTGCGGCTTCCCGGCCGGGCAGGACGAGGAGAACCCGCCGGCACCGCCGCGCACCGAGCCGTACAAGACACACCTGGCGTACGTACGGGAGCGCCGCTCGGCCGCCGACGGCGAGGCGATCCTCGCCGAGGCACTGGCGAAGCTCCGGGGCGAGATCTAGTTCCGGGCGCTTCGCCCGCCCCCGACCGCCGGACCGGCTCAGGAAGCTGAGCCGGTCCGGCGGCCGGGGGCCTTTTTCGTGGTGTGGGCCGCCGCGATGTGCGCGGTCAGCGCGATGGAAGCGGTCGCCCGCTCGTAGGTGAGCTGCGCGACGCGGGCGTAGAGGCAGTCCACGATCAGCAGCACGGAGTGGCGGGTGCCGAAGTTGCCGCGCCGGAAGCTGGTCTCGCCGGAGAACGACGTCAGGCGGACGTCGGCGGCCTGCGCGATGGGCGAGCGCGGGTCGCCGGTGACGGCCACGGTCGCCGCCCCTCGGTCCGCGGCCAGCCGCAGGGGCTCCAGGACCTCGCGGGTGGTGCCCGAGTGGGAAACCGCCACCACCGCGTCGGAGGGCGTCAGCAGGGCCGCTGAGGTCTCCGCGGCGTGCACCTCGGTCCAGGCGTGGGCGGCGCAGCCGATGCCGAAGAGCCGGGCCTGCGTCTCGTGGGCGACGATGCCGGAGCCGCCGACCCCGTAGACGTCGATCCTGCGGGCCCGGGCGAGGGCCTGCGCGGCCCGTTCGAGCGCCTCCCGGTCCAGCAGCTCCGCGGTGTGCCGCAGCGCCCGCAGATCCGCCTCCGCGACGACTCCGATCACCTGCTCCAGGTCGTCGTCCGGCCCGATCCGCGGGCCCAGCGCGGCACTTCGCGGCTCGGCCTCGGTCCGGCCCTGCTCCTGCGCCAGCTCGATCAGCAGCTGCTGGTAGGACTCCAGGCCCAGCGCCCGGCAGAACCGTGTCACCGTCGCCTGCGAGGTCCCCGTGCGCCGCCCCAGCTCCGCCGCGGAGCCGTGGGTGGCCGCGACCGGATCGGCGAGCACCAACTCGCCGACCTTGCGCAGCGACCCGGACATCCGGGGAAGTTCGGTGCGGATCAGTGCGGTGATCATGACGACTCGTCCCGTCGGGGTTGTGCGGCGGTGAATTCATCAACCACGATGCATGGTGATGAGTGAAATCTACAGCCACCCGGCGGGCGGCGGCAGCGGTATCGACCCGGACGGGGCGGCGGGCCGGCCGCCCCTGGTCGTGGGCATCGACGCGGGCGGGACGCGCAGCCGGGCCTGCCTGGCGGTGGGCGTGCCCGGCGGCCGGGTGCTCGGGCGGGGGAGCGGCGGCCCGGGCAACGCCATGAGCGTCGGCCGCGCCGACCTGACCCGCCATCTCGCCGCGGCCGTGGGCGAGGCCGTGGCACACGCGCTGCCCGCCGATCCGGAGGTACGGGGCCGGATCGGCGCGGCATACGGGGGGTTCGCGGGGGCGGCGCCGGGGATCGGGCCGGAGCGCGGGGAGGAACTGGCCGTGTCCTGCCTGCGCGACGCGCTCGCCGCGCACGGGATCACCGGGGTGCCGGTCGCCGTCGGCGGCGACACCGAGGTCGCTCTCGCCGCGGCACCCGGCGCCCCCTCCGACGGGCTCGTCCTCATCGCGGGCACCGGCGCCATCGCCGCCCGCCTCGCCGGGGGCCGCCGGGCCGCGGTCTCCGACGGCCACGGCTGGCTGCTCGGCGACGAGGGCAGCGGGTTCTGGCTCGGCAACCGCGCGACGCGGGCGGCGCTGGAGGCGCTGGACGGCCGCGGTCCGTGGACGACGCTGGTGCCGCGGGTGGTGGCGCACTACCTGGGCGGCGCGGCGGGCGGAGCCGGGGGATCGGACGTCGGTGGGTCGGCGGCCGGTGGCTCGGCGGCCGGGGGAGGGGACCCGGGGAGCGGCGACGTGCTGCGGCGGGCGCTGGAGGTCGGGCCGGCCAGCGACGCGGTGGCGCGGCACCTGCTCGGGGAGGTTGTCGTCACGCGGGCGTACGAGCAGGCGCCGGCCCGGCTGGGCGCGCTCAGCCCGATCGTGGTCGAGGAGGCGGAGGCGGGCGACGCGGTGGCGCGGGGCCTGCTGGACGCGGCGGCCGGGCTGCTCGCGGCGACGGTGCGCTCGCTGGAGCCGCGGCCGGGCGAGCCGCTGGTGGCGACCGGTGGGCTGCTGGGGCCGGGCGGGCCGCTGCTGGGCCGGGTGACCGAGCGGCTGGCGGATCGTGGGCTGCGGGTCTTCCCGGTCGCGGACGGCTCCACCGGTGCTGCCGCGCTCGCGTGCGGGCTGCTCGACGGAGGCGGTTCGGGCGGTCGGGGCGGACCGGGTGCGGCGGTGTGAATCGGGAGATTCGGGCGGTTCGCGGTGAGCGGCGGAGCATCCGGCACCCGGGTGTCTTGACGGGCGATGGTGGCTCAATGTTTCATCGACGTATTGAACGGTTGGTTCAATCAACCGGAATCGCATCCGTACATCCGCAGAGCTCCAGCAGCAGGACTTCCGCAAAGGGGACCCGGGCATGGCCGAGGGACAGATCAGCGCCGCGACGTTCGCCGACGAGGGCCGCGCGGCGGTGGAGCGGGCGATCGGCGCGAACAAGGAGACCGTGGCGGCCGCCGCCCGGCTCCTCGCGGACTGCGTGGCCGCCGACGGCGTGATCCACGGCTTCGGCACCGGCCACTCGCAGGCCACCGTCATGGAACTGGTCGGCCGGGCCGGCGGCCTGATCCCCACCAACCGGATCGGCCTGTCCGACCTGGTGCTGCGCGGCGGCGAGGACCGCGCGGTGCTCGCCGACCCGCTGCTGGAGCGCTCCCCCGGCCTGGCCCGGCGGCTGTACGAACTGGCCACGCCGCGTCCGCAGGACGTGTTCGTGATCGTCTCCAACTCCGGCGTCAACAACTCGATCGTCGACATGGCGCTGCACGTGAAGGAGGCCGGCCACCCGCTGATCGCGCTCACCTCGCTCACCCACACCCGCGCGGTGCCGGCCCTGCACTCCAGCGGCAAGCGGCTGGCCGACCTCGCGGACGCCGTACTGGACAACTGCGCTCCCGCCGGCGACGCGCTGCTGCCGCTGCCGGGTGGCGGCGCCCTAGGCGGGGTGTCCACGATCACCTCGGCGCTGCTGGTGCAGATGGCCGTCGCCGAGGCCGTCGGCCTGCTGGGCGCGGAGGGCCACGACGCGCCGATCTACATCTCCGCGAACCTCCCCGGCGGCCACGAGCGGAACAAGGTGCTGGAGGAGCGGTACGCGGGCCGTATCCACCGCGGCGGTTTCTGACCGCCCGGCCCCGAACCGGCCCCGAACCGGCCGCGAACCGGCGGCGGCCCCAGGGCCGTTCGCCGGTGGTCCGGCGGCGGACGGGCGACCCTTCATCCGCGGTCCGGTCCTGGTTCGGCCCCGGTTCACCGGCGGTCCGGTGACGGCGAAGCGGCCGGTGGGCGGCGCGCCCGGGTGCCGGATCTCGTTCTGGCGTGCCATCAATTAGTTTGGGTGTCGCAGCGAGGACGAGGAGAAGTGGACTGATGTCCGAAACGAACGCGCAGGGCACCCCCCGGCTCGACCAGCGCCCCGAGTGGCACGCACTCGCCAAGCACAGCGAGGAGCTGTCCGGCACCCATCTGCGGGACCTTTTTGACCGCGACCCCGACCGGGGCAGCCGCTACACCCTCCAGGTCGGCGACCTCCACCTGGACTACTCCAAGCAGCTCATCACCGACGAGACCCTCCGGCTGCTGCGGGAACTGGCCGCGGCCACCGGGGTGTTCGAGCTGCGGGACGCCATGTTCGCCGGCGAGCGGATCAACGTCACCGAGGACCGCGCGGTGCTGCACACGGCCCTGCGCGCCCCGCAGTCCGCGACGATCGCGGTGGACGGGCAGAACGTCGTACCGGCCGTGCACGCCGTGCTCTACAAGATGACGGTCTTCGCCGACCGGGTCCGCTCGGGCGAGTGGACCGGCCACACCGGCAAGCGGATCAAGAACGTCGTCAACATCGGCATCGGCGGCTCCGACCTCGGTCCGGCCATGGCCTACGAGGTGCTGCGCTCCTACGCCGACCGCGACCTGACGGTCCGTTTCGTCTCCAACGTGGACGGCGCCGACCTGCACGAGGCCGTGCGTGACCTGGACGCCGCGGAGACGCTGTTCATCGTCGCCTCCAAGACCTTCACCACCATCGAGACCATCACCAACGCGACGTCCGCCCGGCAGTGGCTGCTCGGCGAACTCGGGGCCGGCGACGAGGCGGTGGCCAAGCACTTCGTGGCGCTGTCCACGAACGCGGAGAAGGTCGCGGAGTTCGGCATCGACACGCAGAACATGTTCGAGTTCTGGGACTGGGTCGGCGGCCGCTACTCGTACGACTCCGCGATCGGCCTGTCCCTGATGATCGCGATCGGCGCCGAGGCCTTCCGGAGCATGCTGGCCGGCTTCCACCTGGTCGACGAGCACTTCAGGACCGCGCCCCCCGAGCGGAACGTCCCGCTGCTGCTCGGCCTGCTCGGCATCTGGTACGGCAACTTCCACGACGCGCAGGCGCACGCGGTGCTGCCCTACAGCCACTACCTGAGCCGGTTCACCGCCTACCTCCAGCAGCTCGACATGGAGTCCAACGGCAAGTCCGTGGACCGCGAGGGCAACCCGGTGGACTGGCAGACCGGCCCGGTGGTCTGGGGCACCCCGGGCACCAACGGTCAGCACGCGTACTACCAGTTGCTGCACCAGGGCACCAAGCTCGTGCCCGCCGACTTCATCGGCTTCGCCCGGCCGCTGCCCGAACTCGGCCCGCTCGCCGGGCAGCACGACCTGCTGATGGCGAACTTCTTCGCGCAGACGCAGGCGCTGGCGTTCGGCAAGACCCCGGACGAGGTCCGCGCCGAAGGGGTGCCCGAGGAACTGGTGCCGCACAAGACCTTCCGCGGCAACCACCCCACCAGCACCATCCTCGCCACCGAGCTGACCCCGTCCGTGCTCGGCCAGCTCATCGCGCTCTACGAGCACAAGGTGTTCGTCCAGGGCGCGGTGTGGAACATCGACTCCTTCGACCAGTGGGGCGTCGAGCTCGGCAAGGTGCTGGCCAAGCGCGTCGAGCCCGCGCTCACCGAGGGCGCCGACGTGCCGGGCCTGGACCCGTCCACGAAGGCGCTCGTGGCGAAGTACCGCGAGCTGCGCGGCCGCTGAGCCCGCGGCGGCTGAAGCGGACGCGGCTGAGCCGGAGGCGGCTGAGCCCGAGGTGGCCGCCCGGCCTGGCCGCGACACCACGAAGGGGGACCGGAATCCATGATTCCGGGCCCCCTCCGTCGATCTGCCGACGGCGCCGCCGCTACGACGAGGCCGCCGGATACAGCTCGGCGGGGATCTTCGCGGCCGCCGCGCGGTCCAGCAGCCACAGCGTGCGGGCCCGGCCGTGGGCGCCCGAGGCGGGTGCCTGGACCTCGCCCGGCGAGGACAGTGCGACCGCGACCGCGCCCGCCTTGTCCTCGCCCGCGGCGAGCAGCCACACCTCCCGGGCCGAGCGGATCGCCGGGAAGGTCAGCGAGATCCGGGTCGGCGGCGGCTTGGGCGAGCCGTGCACACCGATCACGGTGCGGACGGTCTCCCGGGTGCCGGGGTGCTCCGGGAAGAGCGAGGCCACATGGGTGTCCGGGCCGACGCCCAGCATGAGGACGTCGAACGACGGCACCCGGGCGTGGTCCTCCGGCCCGGCCGCGGCGGCCAGCTCCGTCGCGTAGGCCGCCGCGGCGGCCTCCACGTCGGACTCGTAGGCGCCGTCGGACGGCGCCATCGGGTGCACCCGGGCCGGATCGAGCGGCACCGAGTCCAGCAGCGCCTCCCGGGCCTGCGTGTAGTTGCGCTCCGGGTCCCCCTCGGGGAGGAACCGCTCGTCGCCCCACCACAGGTCCAGCCGCGCCCAGTCCACGGCGTCACGCGCCGGGGCCTCGGCGAGCGCGGCCAGCAGCCCGTTGCCGTTCCGCCCGCCGGTGAGCACCACCGAGGCGGAGCCACGGGCGGCCTGGGCGTCCACGATCTTCGTGATCAGCCTGGCCGCCGCGGCCCGCGCCATCAACTCCTTGTCCCGGTGGACGACCACCTGCGGCGTACTCACTTCTCCGCCGCCGCCTTGCCGGAGCCCGAGCCGGAAGCGGCCTTCTTCGCCGGCGTCGCCTTCGCCGCGCCCTCGGCCTTGGCTCCCGACCCGTTGGACCCGGCGGACCCGTTGGACCCGGTGGACCCGGCCGCGCGCGCGATCCCGTCGGAGTTCAGCAGCTGTCGCTCGCCGAACTTCACGGTGGCGCGGTATATGTCGTCCGGGTCGAGCCTGCGCAGCTCCTCGGCGATCAGCTCCGAGGTCTCCCGGCGCTTGAGCGCCACATGGCGGTCGGGCTGCCCCGGCACCGCCAGTTCGGCCAGCCCGCCCTCGGGCCGGTCCAGGCAGATGTCGCCGTCGGAGGTGGCCAGCCGCACCGCGGTCAGCCCGGGGCCGTTGCTGACCTTGCGCTCCACCGGCACACCGAGCCGGTCCGCCAGCCACAGCACCAGCAGTTCGGCGCTCGGGTTGTACGCCTCACCCTCCACCGAGGCACTCTCGATCTTGCCGTGCCGCTGGTCGAGAGCGGCGGCCAGCATCGAGCGCCATGGGGTGATCCGGGTCCAGGCCAGGTCGGTGTCACCGGGTGCGTACGTCTTCGCCCGCAGCCCGAGCGAGCCCACCGGGTCCTCGGCGGCCGCCGAGTCGGTGATCCGGCGCGCCGCCAGCCGGCCCAGCGGGTCCTCCGAGGCGTTCTCCGGGGCCTTGTCCGGCCACCAGCACACCGCGGGGGCGTCCGGCAGCAGCAGCGGCAGGACCACCGACTCGGCGTGGTTGGCCAGCTCGCCGTGCATACGCAGCACCACGGTCTCGCCGGTGCCCGCCTCGTCGCCGACCACGACCTCGGCGTCCAGCCGGGCCAGCGCCCGGTCCCGCGGCGAGCGCCCGGGCCGCTTGATGACGACCAGTATCCGGGAGGGGTGCTCCTTGGACGCCTCGTGCGCGGCCTTCAACGCGTCGTAGGCGCTGCCCTCGTCGGTGACGATGACCAGCGTCAGCACCATGCCGACCGCTGGGGTGCCGATCGCCCGCCGGGCCTGGATCAGCCCGGCGTTGATCTTCGAGGACGTGGTGTCCGTCAGATCGATCTTCATGGCCTGCGCCAGCTCCTGCCGTCTTGTGCGAGCATCTCGTCCGCCTCGGTCGGGCCCCAGGTGCCGGACGCGTACTGCGCCGGCTTGCCGTGCCTGTCCCAGTACTGCTCGATGGGGTCGAGGATGGTCCAGGACAGCTCGACCTCCTGGTGCCGCGGGAAGAGGTTCGCGTCACCGAGCAGCACGTCCAGGATGAGCCGTTCGTACGCCTCCGGGCTGGACTCGGTGAACGACTCGCCGTAGGCGAAGTCCATCGTGACGTCCCGCACCTCGGTGGAGGTGCCCGGCACCTTGGAGCCGAACCGCACGGTCACGCCTTCGTCCGGCTGGACCCGGATGACCAGCGCGTTCTCGCCCAGCTCCTCGGTGGCGCCGGACTCGAACGGCAGGTAGGGGGCCCGCTTGAAGACCACCGCGATCTCGGTGACGCGGCGGCCGAGCCGCTTGCCGGTGCGCAGGTAGAACGGCACACCCGCCCACCGGCGGTTGTTGATCTCCAGCTTCACCGCGGCGTAGGTGTCGGTCTTGGACTTGGGGTCGATGCCGTCCTCCTCCAGGTACCCGAGCACCTCCTCGCCGCCCTGCCAGGCGTGTGCGTACTGGCCGCGCACGGTGTACTTGCCCAGGTCGTCGGGGAGCACGACCGCGCCGAGCACCTTCAGCTTCTCCGCGGTGAGCGCCTTGGGGTGGAAGGAGCCGGGCTCCTCCATCGCGGTCAGCGCCAGCAGCTGCAGCAGGTGGTTCTGGATGACGTCGCGCGCGGCGCCGATGCCGTCGTAGTACCCGGCCCGGCCGCCGATCCCGATGTCCTCGGCCATGGTGATCTGCACGTGGTCGACGTAGGACCGGTTCCAGATCGGCTCGTACATGGTGTTGGCGAAGCGCAGCGCCAGGATGTTCTGGACGGTCTCCTTGCCCAGGTAGTGGTCGATCCGGAAGACCTCGTTGGGCGGGAAGACGTCGTGCACGATCTGGTTGAGCTGCTGGGCACTGGCCAGGTCGTGGCCGAACGGCTTCTCGATCACCGCGCGCCGCCACGAGTCGCCGGTGCCCTGCGACAGGCCGTGCTTCTTCAGCTGCTGCACCACGTTCGGGAAGAACTTCGGCGGCACGGACAGGTAGAAGGCGAAGTTGCCGCCGGTGCCGCGGGCCTTGTCCAGGTCCTCGATGGTCGACTTGAGCTGCTCGAAGGCCTTGTCGTCGTCGAAGTTGCCCTGGACGAAGCGGCAGCCCTCGGCGAGCTGCTGCCAGACCTCCTCGCGGAAGGGGGTGCGGGCGTGCTCCTTGACCGCGTCGTGCACCTCCTGCGCGAAGTCCTCGTTCTCCCACTGGCGGCGGGCGAACCCGACCAGCGCGAAGCCCGGCGGCAGCAGACCGCGGTTGGCCAGGTCGTACACCGCCGGCATCAGCTTCTTGCGGGACAGGTCGCCGGTGACCCCGAAGATCACCAGGCCGGACGGCCCGGCGATCCGCGGCAGCCGCCGGTCGAGCGGGTCACGCAGCGGATTGCCCACCGTCAGCTTCTCGTCCTCGGATGTCACCTCACGCCTCCGAAGGGGCGAGCCGCTCGAGTTCGGCCTTGGTGGAGTCCAGGAGTTCGTTCCAGGCCGCCTCGAACTTCTCGACGCCCTCGTCCTCCAGTACCTGCACCACGTCGTCGTACGACACGCCGACCGTGGCGAGCGCGTCGATGTCGGCCTGCGCCTGCGCGTAACCGCCTCGGACGGTGTCGCCGGTGACCTCGCCGTGGTCCGCGGTCGCCTCCAGCGTGGCCTCGGGCATGGTGTTCACGGTGTTCGGCGCGACCAGCTCCGTGACGTACAGCGTGTCGGAGTAGGCGGGGTCCTTCACACCGGTGGAGGCCCACAGCGGGCGCTGCTTGTTGGCGCCGGCCCGCTCCAGGGCGGCCCAGCGGTCGGTGCCGAAGACCTCTTCGTACGCCTGGTAGGCCAGCCGCGCGTTGGCCACGGCGGCCTTGCCCTTGAGCGCCTTGGCCTGGTCGGAGCCGATCTTCTCCAGCCGCTTGTCGATCTCGGTGTCCACGCGGGAGACGAAGAACGACGCGACGGAGTGGATCTCGGCGAGGTCCAGGCCGGCGGCCTTGGCCTTCTCCAGACCGGACAGGTAGGCGTCCATCACCGCGCGGTACCGCTCCAGCGAGAAGATCAGCGTGACGTTGACGCTGATGCCCTTGCCGATCACCTCGGTGATCGCCGGCAGCCCGGCCTTGGTCGCGGGGATCTTGATCAGGGTGTTCGGGCGGTCGACCAGCCAGGCCAGCTGCTTGGCCTCGGCGATCGTGGCCACCGTGTTGTGCGCCAGCCGCGGGTCCACCTCGATGGACACCCGGCCGTCCTGGTGGTTGCTGGCGTCGTAGACCGGACGCAGGATGTCGGCGGCGTCGCGGACATCCGCGGTGGTGATCATCCGCAGTGCCTCCTCGACGGTCAGCTTCCGCGCCGCGAGGTCCTTCAGCTGTCCGTCGTATCCGTCGCCCTGGGAGATGGCCTTCTGGAAGATCGACGGGTTGGTGGTGACACCCACCACGTGCTGCTGGTCGATGAGTTCGGCCAGGTTGCCGGACGTGATGCGCTTGCGCGACAGGTCGTCCAACCAGATCGCGACGCCTTCGTCGGAGAGGCGCTTGAGTGCGTCTGTCATGGGAATTGCATCTCCTGAAATGTCGTGTACCAGCGTCAGCGGTCTGCGGCGGCGAGAGATTCCCGGGCCGCGGCGGCCACCGCCTCCGCGGTGAAACCGAACTCGCGGAAGAGCAGCTTGCCGTCGGCCGAGGCACCGTAGTGCTCGATGCTGACGATTCGGCCGGCGTCTCCCACGTAGCGGTACCAGGTGAGGCCGATGCCGGCCTCGACGGCGACCCGCGCCTTCACCGAGGACGGCAGCACACTCTCGCGGTACGCCGCGTCCTGCTCCTCGAACCACTCCACGCACGGCATCGAGACCACCCGGGTCGGGATGCCCGCGGCCTGCAGCTCCTCGCGCGCGCCCACCGCGAGCTGCACCTCGGAGCCGGTGCCGATCAGGATCACCTGCGCGGGGCCGCCCTCGGCCTCGAACATGACGTATCCACCGCGGGCGGTGTCCTCGTGGACCGGGTAGGTCGGCACGCCCTGCCGGGTCAGCGCCAGGCCGTGCGGGGCGCCCTTGCCGATCTCCTTGGTCCAGCGCTTCTGGATCTCGCGCCAGGCGATCGCCGTCTCGTTGGCATCCGCGGGGCGCACCACGTTCAGCCCCGGGATGGCGCGCAGCGAGGCCAGGTGCTCCACCGGCTGGTGGGTCGGGCCGTCCTCGCCGACGCCGATCGAGTCGTGCGTCCACACGTACGTCACCGGCACGTGCATCAGCGCGGACAGCCGGACGGCGTTGCGCATGTAGTCGGAGAAGACGAGGAACGTGCCGCCGTAGACACGGGTGTTGCCGTGCAGCGTGATGCCGTTCATCTCCGCGGCCATGGAGTGCTCGCGGATGCCGAAGTGCACGGTCCGGCCGTACGGGTCCGCGCCGGGCAGCGGGTTGCCGACCGGGAGGAACGACGAGTTCTTGTCGATGGTGGTGTTGTTCGACCCGGCGAGGTCCGCGGAGCCGCCCCACAGCTCGGGGATCACCGAGCCCAGCGCCTCCAGGACCTTGCCCGAGGCGGCGCGGGTGGCCAGCGAGGCGCCGGCCTCGAACTCCGGCAGCTGCTCCTGCCAGCCCTCCGGCAGCTCGGCCGCGTCGATCCGGTCGAACAGCTCGGCGCGCTGCGGGTTCGCGGTGCGCCAGGCGGCGAAGGACTTCTCCCACTGCGCGCGCGTGTCGCGGCCGCGGTCGCCGACCGCGCGGGTGTGGGTGATCACGTCGTCGGCCACGTCGAAGTGCTTGTCCGGGTCGAAGCCCAGCACCTCCTTGGTGGCCCGCACTTCGTCCTCACCGAGGGCCGAGCCGTGCGCGGCGCCGGTGTTCTGCTTGGTGGGCGCGGGCCAGCCGATGATCGAACGGACCGCGACGAACGACGGCCGCTCCGTCTCGGCCTTGGCGGCCAGCAGCGCGGCGTGCAGCGCGTGCACGTCGAGGTCGCCGTTCTCCTTCGGGGCCACCCGCTGGACGTGCCAGCCGTATGCCTCGTACCGCTTGACGGTGTCCTCGGAGACGGCCGTCTCGGTGTCGCCCTCGATGGAGATGTGGTTGTCGTCCCACAGCAGCACCAGGTTGCCGAGCTTCTGGTGGCCGGCCATCGAGGACGCCTCGGCGGAGATGCCCTCCTGCAGGCAGCCGTCACCGGCGATCGCCCAGATGGTGTGGTCGAAGGGAGAGGTGCCGACCGGCGCGTCCGGGTCGAACAGCCCGCGCTCGTAACGCGAGGCCATGGCCATGCCCACCGCGTTGGCCACGCCCTGGCCGAGCGGGCCGGTGGTGGTCTCCACGCCCGTGGTGTGGCCGTACTCCGGGTGGCCGGGGGTCTTGGAGCCCCAGGTGCGCAGGGCCTCCAGGTCGGCCAGCTCCAGGCCGTAACCGGCGAGGTAGAGCTGCGTGTAGAGGGTCATGCTGGAGTGCCCGGCGGACAGCACGAAGCGGTCGCGGCCGGTCCAGTCGGCGTTCGCCGGGTCATGCCGCATGATCTTCTGGAACAGCAGGTAGGCCGCCGGGGCCAGGCTCATCGCCGTGCCAGGATGGCCGTTGCCGACCTTCTGCACGGAATCCATCGCGAGGACGCGGGCGGTGTCCACGGCCCGCTGGTCCAGATCGCTCCACTCAAGGTCTGTGGTCGTCGGCTGCTTGCTCACCCTGGGTCAGGGCTCCTCTCCACATATGTTGAAAAGCGCCGGTGACTGGTGCCTACCCGACGTTCTTGAGCCTACCGCCGCAGGCGCGCGGGCCTTTGCCCACGCTGCCGCATCTGTGGATAACTCCTGCGCGGGCAACGGATGACACGCCCCGCCCATGGACACCCCCCGCAGAAAGCCGGGTATTCCCTACGTCTAGAGTGGCGTGGTACGCGCAGGGACCGTGGTCCGCCGCCGCATCCGCGGCCGGCAGGCAGCCGGGACCTGCTGGACTCATCTCTCGTGGGGTGTTCGTGACAGCCGTCGAATCCCGACCCGCAGGGGTCATCGGGACGGGCTCGGGACAGACGAACTCCGGGCACCGGCCGCCGCGTGCCCGTGTCATGGCGTTCGTCGCGCTGACCAAGCCGCGCATCATCGAACTGCTGCTCATCACGACCGTTCCGGTGATGTTCCTGGCGGCCGATGGCGTGCCCAACCTCTGGCTGGTGCTGGCGACCGTGGTCGGCGGCTACCTGTCCGCGGGCGGTGCCAACGCGCTGAACATGTACATCGACCGCGACATCGACGCGCTGATGCACCGCACCGAGCAGCGTCCGCTGGTCACCGGGATGGTCTCGCCGCGCGAGGCCCTGGTCTTCGGCATCGTGCTGTCGGTGGTGTCCACCGTGTGGTTCGCGGTGCTGGTCAACCCGCTGTCCGCCGCGCTGTCGCTGACCGCGATCCTCTACTACGTGTTCGTCTACACGCTGTGGCTGAAGCGGCGCACCGCGCAGAACATCGTGTGGGGCGGTGTCGCGGGCTGCCTCCAGGTGTTCATCGGATGGTCGGCCGTGCGCAACGAACTCGGCTGGGCGCCTTTCGTGCTCTTCCTCGTCCTGTTCTTCTGGACCCCGCCGCACTACTGGCCGCTGTCCATGAAGGTCAAGGACGACTACGCCCGGGTCGGCGTGCCCATGCTCCCGGTCGTCGCCGGCAACCAGGTCGTCGCCCGGCAGATCGTGCTCTACAGCTGGGTCATGGTCCTCACCTCGCTCACCTTGTGGTGGCCGCTGGGGGACACCTCCTGGTTCTACCCGGTGGTCGCGGGCGCCCTCGGCGCGTTCTGGCTGAAGGAGGCGCACGGGCTGCACGCCCGCGCCAAGGCCGGGGTGATGGGGGCCAAGCTCAAGGAGATGCGGCTGTTCCACTGGTCCATCACCTACGCCACGCTCCTGTTCGTCGCCGTGGCGATCGACCCCTTCCTGCACTAGGGACTTCCGCACCGGGGACTCCCGCTTCCCGCAGCGGCGACTCCCGCGCCCCAGGCGCGAAAGTGCCGTGCCGGCCCACATCGGGACAACCGGCACGGCCCCCATCGGCCCACCCCCGTACGACCGTTGATTTGAGCGCGGCCGGCCCCCAGGATGTGCTGGTCCCATCGACGAGTTCCTCGGGAGGTACGTGTGAGAAGGCGGCGCATGCTGCATGGCGCGCTCGTGACAGTGCTCGGTGCGGTGGCGACCCTGGTGGCCGCGGGTACGGCTTCGGCCGATATGACAACGTTGTCCAACAAACCGACAACGTTGTCATATTCCTCCACCTCCTCCGGTTCCGCGCTGGTGTCCGACCCGGCGAGCTATGTGGACCCGCTCATCGGCACCGGACGTGGCGGCTCGACCGTCGGCGAGATCAACAACTTCCCCGGCCCGTCCGCGCCGTTCGGGATGATGCAGTTCTCCCCGGACACGTCCGGCTCCTACGCCGGCTACCAGTACCACGACGACCAGATCCGCGGCTTCAGCCTCGACCACGCCTCCGTCGGCTGCCGCGCCTTCGGCGACGTGCCGATCCTGCCGGTGACGGGCGATGTGGGCAGCACCCCCTGGAACCTCACGGAGCACTTCACGCACACCGGGGAGAAGGCCGAGCCCGGCTACTACGCGGTGACCCTCGACGCGTCGGGCGTCCGCGCCGAGCTGACCGCCTCCACCCGGACCGGTCTGGCCGCCTTCACCTTCCCCCAGGGGGCCGCGGCGGCGCAGTTGCTGGTCAAGGCCGGTGGCAGCCTCAACGGCGACAAGAGCGCCGACGTCCAGGTGGTGGGCGACCGGGAGGTCACCGGCTCGGCCACCACCGGTGACTTCTGCGGCAAGGGCAACGAGTACACCGTCCACTACGCGATCACCTTCGACCAGCCCTTCACCGCGCACGGCACCTGGGACGGCAGGACCGTGACCAAGGGCGGCGACTCCGCGAGCGCCCCGGGCGCCGGGGCGTACCTCACCTTCGGCGACGGCGGCAGCCGGACCGTGCGGGCCAAGGTCTCGATGTCGTACGTGTCCGTGGCGGGCGCCCAGGCCAACATGGCCGCCGAGGTGCCCGGCTGGGACCTCGACGCGCTGCACCGGCAGACCCGCGACCAGTGGACGCGGACCCTGCGCAAGGTGCGGGTCGCGGGGAAGGACGCCGACGAGCTGACGACGTTCTACACCGCGCTCTACCACTCGCTGATGCACCCGAACACCTTCAACGACGCCGACGGCCGCTACATCGGCTTCGACGGCAAGGTCCGCACCCTGCCCGAGGGCCATGCGCAGTACACCAACTTCTCGGACTGGGACACCTACCGCTCGCTCGCGCCGCTGCAGGCGATGCTCTTCCCGCAGCAGGCGAGCGACATGGCCCAGTCCCTGGTCAACGACGCGGAGCAGGGCGGCTGGTGGCCGCGGTGGCCGCTGGCCAACGCGTACACCGGACAGATGACCGGCGACAACTCGGTGCCGCTCATCGCGAACCTGTACGCCTACGGGGCCCGCGACTTCGATCTGAAGACGGCGCTGAAGTACCTCGTCAAGGGTGCCACCACGGTGGACACGACCGCGGGCGCCTACCAGGAGCGGCCCGGCATCGCGGAGTACGTCGAGCGCGGCTACGCGCCGAACGACGACGCCGCCAAGGGCGACCACGGGCACGTCGGGGCCTCGGAGACCCTGGAGTGGGCCATCGACGACTTCTCGATCGCCCAGCTCGCCGACGCCGCCGGGCAGACCTCGGTGGCCCGCACCTTCGGCAGGCGTGGCCAGAACTGGCAGAACATCCTCGACCCCGCCACCGGCTACCTCGAACCGCGCGGCGAGGACGGCCGGTTCCCCGACAAGCCGGGCTTCCAGACCCCGGGCGACGGGCAGTTCGGCCAGGAGGGCTACGACGAGGGCAACGCCGCCCAGTACAACTGGCTCGTCCCGCAGGACATGGCGGGGCTGATCACCTCGATGGGAGGGGCGAGCGCCGCGACCGAGCGCCTCGACGGGTTCTTCTCCCAGCTCAACGCGGGCCCCAACGCCCCCTACATGTGGGCCGGCAACGAGATCGACTTCGGCGTGCCGTGGGTCTACAACCAGCTCGGCCAGCCGTGGAAGACGCAAGCGACGGTCCGGGAGATCGCCACCACCCTGTTCAGCCCCACCCCCGACGGCGAGCCCGGCAACGACGACCTGGGGGCGCAGTCCTCCTGGTACGTGTGGGCCGCGCTCGGCATGTATCCCGCGACGCCTGGCACGGCCGACCTCACCGTGCACAGCCCGATGTTCCAGCGGGTGGTGCTGGACCTGCCGGGCAAGGCCGCGGACCTGGACATCCGCGCCCCGCAGGCCGCGGACGACGCTCCTTACGTCCACCGGCTCACCCTCGACGGGCGCACCTGGGCGCGCACCTACCTGCCGCAGTCCGTCGTCTCGCACGGCGGGCGCCTGGACTTCACCCTGTCCACCACCCCCGACACGCACTGGGCCGCGTCCGCGAGCGTCGCGTCGCCCTCCTACCGCGCCGGTGAGCACGACTTCCTGGCCACGGCCACCCCGAACCAGTCGACGGTGGCGCCCGGCGGGGCGGCGGCCGACCTCACGGTCCATGCCCAGCGGCTGGCCGGGCACGGCCACGCGCTGACGGTCAGCGCCTCCCCGCCCCAGGGCATCAGCGTGACACCCGCCGGCACGTCCCTCGCGCTGGACCGGGCGACCGGCTCGGGCACCGTACGGCTGGCGGTCAAGGCGGCGGCGGGCACCGCGGACGGCTACTACGAGGTACCGCTCACCGTGCGCGGCACGGGAAGCGGCGGCGGCTCGCCGGTGCGCCTCACGGCCATCGTCCTGGTCGCCGCCGAGCACAGCCTGGCCGCGGAGTACGACAACGTGGGCACCACGCAGGACGGCGACCACGCGAGCGGCGACCTCGACGGCACCGGCAGCACCTACTCCCGTGAGGCGCTGGCCGCGGCGGGCCTGGACGGCGGCGCGCGCACCGAGGTGTCCGGGACGTCGTTCGTCTGGCCCGAGGCCCCCGTCGGACGCCCCGACAACGTGGTCGCCGACGGGCAGACCCTCGCGCTCGGGGACAGCGCGAAGACCGTCACCCGCCTGCTGTTCGTGGGCTCGGCGACCAACGGCGACCAGCGGGCCACCGCCCAGGTGACGTTCACCGACGGCAGCACGGCGCAGGCCGACCTGTCCTTCGGCGACTGGACGAAGCCCGGCGGCGGTTCGGCGCCGGTGCTGGGGAACACGCTGGTGGCCGCGACCGATCACCGCAACGAGTCCGGTGGTGCGGGCCCGGCGGCGTACGTCTTCGCCACCACGCCGTTCGCCGTGCCGCAGGGCAAGCAGGTCGCGAGCGTGACGCTGCCGGACAACGGGAACCTGCACGTGTTCGCCGTCGGCCTCGGCTGAGGCGCCCGCGTCCTCCGGTACCGCCCGTACCTCCCGTACCGCCCATACCGCCCGGCGGGGATCGGACCCCCTTCCCGATTCCCGCCGGGCTGATCCCCGTCGGGCGCCGTCTTCCGCCGAGGGATTACCGGTGAGTAGGGTGGGGGCATGGCTGAGAGCAAGGTGGACAACGACCCCCGGGCCGAGCGACGCGTGCGGCGGCTGACCAGGGAGATCCACGCGTTCGGGCGGGCGCACGGCGGCGCGGACGCGCAGATCGCGTACCTAGGGGAGCGCGGCGCCCGGATCGTGCTGGTGGGGGAGGACGGCGCCTGGGGCGACCTGGTCGCGCCGACGTACGAACTGGCGCAGCGGGCCGTGGGCGCGTCGGGAGTGACCGCGCACGAGGCGTTCGACGGGGAGATGGCCGCGAAGGTGCGGACAGGGCCGTACGAGTGGTCCCGGATGGCAGGCATCCAGCTCGGCGGCCGGGCCGGCAGCTGACCGCGCTCCCTATTACCGCCCAGGTCGTTAGGACCTGTGCGGGCTGCCCCCTGCGGCCGTCCGCGCAGCGACCGAGGACCTGGGCAGGTCCGTGACCGACGGACGGGACGGGGTGCGGCCGATGGCCGGCACGGCACAGGCACACCTGGTGGACGCGCACTGCCACGGGGTGTACCCGGGCGAGCTGGGACTGGGCTCCTTCGAGGCGCGGCTGCCGGGCACCGCCGCCCCCGGCACCACCCTCTTCGACAGCCCCACCGGGTTCGCGCTGCGCCGCTGGTGCCCGCCGCTGCTCGGCCTGGAACCCCACTGCCCGCCGGCCCGCTACCTCGCCAGGCGCCGCGAGTTGGGCGCCTACGAGTCCGCCCGGCTGCTGTTGCGCGGCACGGGCGTGACGGCGTACGTCCTGGACACCGGTGAACCCGGCGAGCTCACCTCGCCGAAGGACCTCGCGGCGACCACGGGCGCGCCCGTCCTGGAGACGGTCCGGCTCGAACCGCTCGCCCAGCAGGTCGCCGACACCTCCGGCACGGTCGGCTCCTTCCTCGCGAACCTCGCGGAGGCCGTGCACGGTGCCGCGCTCGGTGCGGCCGGGTTCTCCTGCGGTGACGGGTCCGCCGGCACGGACGGCCGGGCCGGTGCGGAGGAGGGCGGCGAGGACACGCGCCCGCCCGGGCCGCTGGAGGTACGGCAGGCCGCCGCGGCCTGGCTCTCCGCCCGTGCGGTGGGGGCGCGGCCGGCCGATCCCGTCCTGCTGCGGCACATCCGGTGGCATGCCGTCGCCACCGGGTTGCCGCTGCTGCTGCGGTACGGCGCGGGTGGGGGCGGGCCGCGCGCCGCCTTGAGTTTCCTGCGGGCCACCACGGGGCTCGGCACCGAGGTCGTGCTGCTGCCCGACGCGCCCCACGAAGCGGCCGCCGCCGATCTCGCGACCGAACTCCCGCATGTCTACGTCGGCGTCGGGCGGAACCCCTCCGGGGTGCTCGGGCGGACGCCTTTCGGCAAGGTGCTCTACGCGAGCGGCGCGGGCGGACTGCCCGAGCTCGCCGTGACCGCGGCACGAGGGTTCCTGTCGGAGCTGGGGCAGGCCGTCGCCGAGCGCGTCCGCGCGGGTGAGTGGTCCGCGGCGGACGGACGCCGCGTGACGTCCTTGGTGACGGCGGACAACGCCCGGCGGGTGTTCCCGTTCGAGCAAGGGGCGCCCTGAGCGTAGCGCCCCTTGCTCACGCGGTGACGCGGGAGGACGCGGCGGACCCGGGGGCCCTGGCGGCGGACGGCACCGACTCGCCGGGCTCGGTGAAGGGGCGTTCGCGGAAGGAGAGCAGCACGCGCAGGACCGCGATCCAGACCAGGCAGGCGCCGAACATGTGCAGGTCGACCAGGGCCGCCGGCAGGTGCGTGAAGTACTGGACGTAGCCGATGACGCCCTGCCCCATGAGGACGAGGAAGAGCTCGCGGACGCGGTGCTGCGGGCCGATCGGCGCGTCGACGGCACGCAGGACGAACCAGAGGGCGACGGTCAGGCCGACCACGACCCACGCGAAGTCCGCGTGGAGCTGGGCGATGGTCTTCCAGTCCACGTCGATCCGCCGGACCTTGAAGGAGCCGCTGGAGTCGCCCGGGTGCGGCCCGGCGCCGCTGACGAGGGTGCCGACGACGATGAGGATCGCGGAGGCGGTGGCGAGCAGCTGCCCGAGCTGCCGTACCGGCTTGCCGACCAGCGGGCGGGGCGACGCGTCGCCCTCCCGGAGGCGCTGCCAGGTGAGGGTGGCGACGGTGATCAGGGCCGCCGACAGCAGGAAGTGGAACGACACGACGTACGGGTTGAGCTTGGTGAGCACCGTCAGCCCGCCCCACACCGCGTTGAAGACGACCACCCAGAACTGCGCCCACGCCAGCCGGTACAGGCCGCGCCGCGGCGGTTCCTGCTGCGCGCGGATCGCGATGATCGCCCACCCGACCGTGGCGCACAGCACATACGTCAGCATGCGGTTGCTGATCTCGATGGTGTGGTGGATGCCCATCTCACGGGTGCCGAGCAGGCTGTCACCGCTGCACGTCGGCCAGGTCGGGCAGCCCAGGCCCGAGGCGGTCAGCCGGACCGCGCCCCCGGTGATCACGATCACCACGGACATCACCAGCGCCGCGAGCGCCGCCCGGCGCACCGCCCCTGAGCTGGGGGTCCACCGTGCGGCGATGAAGGCGAGCGGGTTTCGCGCGATTTCGGGCAGCTTCGGCACGGGCCCATCGTAGGCGCACCCCTTGTGCACGGATTCACGAGGGGTGCCGGCTGCGCGGCCGGACGTACATCTCGGGAAAACGCCCGCAACCCGGGCCCACCGGCCCTACCATCGTCGGTCACAGCCATACGGGAGGGGCCCCGGATGACCGGCGAGCACCGTGACAGCGTCAACCGCCGACGCCTGCTGTACGGGGGCGCGGCGGCGGCGCTGGCCGGGACCGGCGCGGCGGCCTGGGCGAGCGGCGCCTGGGACGCGCCCGCGGCCGGTTCCGGGTCCCAGGACCACCCCGGGTACGCCGACGTGGTCGCCGACTTCGGCGCCAAGGGCGACGGCATCGCCGACGACAGCGCCGCGTTCCAGGCCGCCTACGCGTACGCCGAGAAGCGGGCCGCCGGCGGTACCGGCCGTACCGTGATCACGGTGCCGCCCGGCCAGTACCGGGTGACGAGGCCCGGCGCGCTGCTCGACGCCGACTCGCCCTCCCACCGGGTCAACGGGCTGCGCTTCGTGGGCGCGGGGCTGCGGATCAGCGACATCGTCTTCGCGCCCGACAGCACCGACGGCCCCGACGGCGGCAGTTACCTGTGCCGCAACAACGACACCTGGCAGAACATCTCGTTCGAGGGGCTGCGCTTCACCTCCGGCACTCCCGGTGCCTCGTTCTTCTACTCCTACTCCACCGGCGGCGCGGCCAACTACCGCTTCTCGGAGTGCGAGTGGATGGGGGAGTGGGAGTACGGCATCGCGCTCGACGGCAGCAACACCAACTCCGAGATGCGCTGGGAGGCGTGCCGGGTGGGCGGCGCCTACCGCAAGGCGTTCCTCTACGCGGGGCTGTCGCTGCACTCGACCGACGTCGAGCAGCAGGACCAGTTCCTCAACTACTGGTTCACCGACATGAACGTCACCTACGAGTGGGGCAACTTCCTGGAGTTCCCCTACGGCGGTTCCGTGACCTGCCGCGCCGGCAGCTACATCGTCACCGGGCGGCGCCCCACCCCGCACCCCGACTACGGCTTCGAGAGCGCCTTCTTCCGCTTCCCGCGCCCCGCCCACTTCGACGGGGTGCAGCGCTTCCACGCCGAGGACGTCCGCTTCGAGTTGCGCGACGACGCGGTCGTGGTGATCGACTGCGCCTGGAACCGCGGCACCGTGCACTTCAACGACTGCGACGACACCGCGCACGCGTACCGGGCCTTCTCCGACGGCCTGCGCGCCCACCGCTACACCCTCGCCGAGGGCGGTCCCCTGGTGCGCTACGACTCCTGCCAGCTCGTCGGCACCCACCAGTACCGCACCGCCCCCGGCGCCACCCCGCCGCTGTGTGTCCGCTACGACATGTGCCGCCTCGCCTCCCACCCGAGCGGGTCCTTCCTCGCCCTGGACGCGGGCCAGGACCGTAGCTTCGCCACCTTCGTGAGCTGCCTCCCGGCGACCTGAGCGCGGCGGGGCGCCCCGGGCGTACCCGGGTGCGCCCGCCCGTGCCCGGGCGGATCAGTGCGAGGCTCCCTCCCACCCGTCTCCGCACGGGCCGCCCCCCACTGCCTCGCCGATGGTGACCTCGGCGCCGTCCGCGCCGATCAGCGGCAGGTAGGGGCGGGCGATCTCGACGCTCGACCGGGGGACGTAGTGGAAGATGAGCGAGCGGCGGAAGCGGTCCGCGGTGGAGTTGGGCGCCGAACCGTGCACGGCACTGCCGTGGAAGAACAGGACGTCGCCCGGCCGCATGTCGGTCCGGACGGTGGACAGGCCCTCGCGCGGCCGGACGAGTCCGGTGGTGAAGGACTGCGCCGGGTCCGCCTCCTCGGGGCAGAGCACGTCCATGGTGTGGCTGCCGGGAACGACGCCGAGCGCGCCGTTCGCCGCGTCGCAGCGGTCGACCGCGATCCACGCGGCGATGCAGGTCTCGGGATGCGCGCGAAGGAAGTAGTTGTCCTGGTGCATCGCCTGGCCGCGCGCGCCCGGGGGCTTGAAGTAGAACATCGACTGCGCGCCGTACACCGGGCCGACCGCCGCCGTGACCACGTCGAGGATGCGGGCGTCGGTCATCAGCCTGCGCGCGATGCGGCCGACCTCCAGGTCCGTCCTGCGGTGCGGGTTCATGAAGCGGGGGTAGCGGGCGAGGATGTCGTCGGCCGGTACCTCGTCCACGGCGCCCACCGCGCCGCGGTCGGTCTCGACCTGGGTCATGAACGCGGCCCTGACCGCGTCGATCTCGTCGGCGCCGAGCAGGCCGTCGACCTGGATCACGCCGTCACGTGCGTACCGGTCGCGCACCGCGGCGTCGTCGCCGGGGGCGAGGGAGAGTGTGCTGGTCGTCATGGACTCATCGTCGGACCCGCGCGGCGGGAAGGGCATGGCGGAACCGGTCGCGGCCATGGATGATCCTGTCATGAGCGTACGCCGGACCTCCGTGACCATCGCGTCGCCGCACCACCGCGTGCTGTGCGGACGGCTCGACGAGGACAGCAGGTACCGCACGGTCCGGAGCGGGGGCACGACGGACTGGGTCATGTTCGTCACGGTGGCCGGACGGGGGCGGTTCCGGTCTCCCGGGCACCCCGACCTGCTCGCCGGACCGGACCGGATCACGCTCGTCGAGCCCGGCACCGCGCACGACTACGGCACCGACCGCGAAGCGGGCACCTGGTCCCTGCGATGGGCGCACCTGGACCCGCCGGCCGGCTGGCTCCCGCTGCTCGACTGGCCCGTGGCGGCGCCCGGCATCGGCCAGGTCGACGTCGACGCGACGGTCCGCGCCCGCGTCGTCCAGGCGCTCGACCGCGCGGTCTCCGCCCGGCGGGCCGGCCTGCGCCGCAACACCCTCTTCGCGATGAACGCCGTCGAGGAGGCGCTGCTGTGGTGCGACACCCGCAACCCGCGCGAGACCGTGCTCGATCCCCGGCTCCTCGCGGTCCTGGAGCACGTCGGCGAGACCGTCGAGCAGCCGCACACCGTCGCCTCGCTGGCCCGGATCGGCGGGCTGTCCCCCTCCCGCCTGGCCCACCTCGCCTCCGCGCAGCTCGGCACCAGCCTCATGTCCCACGTGGACCGCCAGCGGATGGACCTGGCCCGCCAACTCCTCACGGTCACCGATCTGCCCGTGGCCACGATCGCCGCCCGCACCGGGTTCACCGACCCCCTCTACTTCTCCCGCCGCTTCCGCGCGGCCACCTCCCTCTCACCCACCGCCTTCCGCACCCGCGAGCGCGGCAGGGGAGCAGCCGGCTAGGCGTCGAAGTCGTACTCCAGCACGTAGGACGCCGCGTCCAGCGCCATCTCGTTGACCTCGACGGCCTGCCCGTCATCCGTGAAAGCCGTTCGGCAGACCAGGACCACCGGCGTCCCCGCGGCGAGCTCCAGCCGCTCGGACTCCTCGGCGGAGGGCATGCGCGAGCGGACCTCCTCGCGGAAGTGCACCGGCTTGTGGCCGAGTTCGGCGAGCCGTGCGTAGATCCCGCCGGGCCCGGTGTCGGTCCGCGTGACGGCCGACCCCGCCACGAGGGACGCGGCCAGATACGACGTCGCCAGCAGCACCGGCTTGCCGTCGAGTACGAAGCGGCGGTTGCGCACGCAGACCGCGTCGCCGACCTTGAGCCCCAGGACGGCTGCGATGTCCTCGCGAGCCTTCTCCTCGGTGACCTCGACCTGGTCGACGACGAGTTCCCGCCCCTCGGCCTCAGCCGCCCAGATCGACTGTCCGTTGCCCCACCGGCTGCCGGCCACCCGCTGAATCCCACGCCGCCGCAGCGGCCGATGTCCGCTCTCTTTGCCCATACGTCTCGGTCCTCTCCGCTGCGGACAGCGTAGGGGCCGGATGCGGGCGCGCCTGGGCGAAGGGGCTCCGTCGCGTCGATCGGGAGGTGGCGCCCTACTCCCAGCGGAAGAAGCGGCCCGCCGCCGCGAGGCCGACGACGGACCACACCGCGAGGATGCCGAGGTCGGACCAGGGGATGCCGGCGCCGTTCTGGAGGACGTCGCGCAGGCCGTCGGAGAGTGCCGAGATCGGCAGGAGCTTGAGGACGTCCTGGACGCCGCCGGAGAACTTGGACATCGGGACGATCACGCCGCCGCCGACCAGCAGGAGGAGGAAGACGAGGTTCGCGGCGGCGAGGGTGGCCTCGGCCTTGAGGGTGCCGGCCATGAGCAGGCCGAGCCCGGAGAACGCGGCGGTGCCGAGCAGGAGGAGGAGCAGGACGGCGGCGGGGTCGCCGTGCGGCGACCAGCCGAGGGCGAAGGCGATCACCACCAGCAGGGCGACCTGGAGCGCTTCGGTGACCAGCACCGAGCAGGTCTTCGCCGTCATCAGCGCCCAGCGCGGCAGCGGCGAGGCGCCGAGGCGCTTGAGCACGCCGTAGCGGCGCTCGAAGCCCGTCGCGATCGCCTGGCCGGTGAACGCCGTGGACAGCACGGCGAGCGCGAGGATGCCGGGGGCGAGGAAGTCCACGGACTTGCCGGGGCCGGTGTCCACGATGTCCACCGCGCTGAAGAGCACCAGCAGCAGGGCCGGGATCACCACGGTGAGCAGGAGCTGCTCGCCGTTGCGCAGCAGAATCTTCGTCTCCAGCAGCGCCTGCGCCCGGATCATCCGGGGCAGCGGTGCCGCGCCGGGCGCGGGGGCGAAGACGCCGGCGCCTTCGCCCTCGCCGGTGACGTGCGCGGTGTCGGTGGTGACGCTCATACCCGCAGCTCCCTGCCGGTCAGTTCCAAGAAGACGTCCTCCAGGGTGCGCCGCTCCACCGCGAGGTGGTCGGGCATGACGCCGTGCTGGGCGCACCAGGAGGCGACGGTGGCCAGCAGTTGCGGGTCCACCGTGCCCTCGATGCGGTACGAGCCGGGGGAGAGCTCGCCGGCACGGGTGTCGGGGGGCAGGGCGTTGAGCAGTGAGGCGAGGTCCAGGGCGGGGCGGCCGGTGAAGCGCAGGGTGTTCTCGGCGCCGCCGCGGCACAGCTCCTCGGGGCTGCCGGCGGCGATCGAGCGGCCGGCGTCGATGATCACCACCTGGTCGGCGAGTTGCTCGGCCTCGTCCATGAAGTGGGTGGTGAGCACCACGGTGACGCCGTCGGCGCGCAGCTCGCGGACCAGGTCCCAGGTGGCGTGCCGGGCCTGCGGGTCCAGGCCGGCGGTGGGCTCGTCGAGGAAGACCAGTTCGGGGCGGCCGACCACGGCCATGGCCAGCGCCAGGCGCTGCTGCTGGCCGCCGGACAGCCGCCGGTAGGTGGTGCGGCCGCAGCCGTCCAGGCCGAGTCGCTCGATGAGCAGCGCCGGGTCGACGGGGTGGGCGTGGAGGGTCGCCGCGTGCCGCAGCATCTCCTCGGCGTGGGCGCCCGGGTAGACGCCGCCGGACTGGAGCATCACGCCGATCCGCGGCCGCAGTTCGCCACCCTGGGTGACCGGGTCGAGGCCGAGGACGCGGGCGGTGCCGCCGTCGGGCCGCCGGTAGCCCTCGCAGACCTCGACGGTGGTGGTCTTGCCCGCGCCGTTGGGGCCGAGCACGGCGGTGACGGAGCCGCGCGGCACGGTCAGGTCGAGGCCGTCGACCGCGGTCCTGGTGCCGTACCGCTTGACCAGACCGGTCACCTCGACCGCGGACTCGTTTCGCATGGCGACGAGTCTAGGGAGCGCGGAGGGACTCCACGGCGGCAGGGCGGAACCCGGACGGTCCGGGGCCGTGCCGGGCCCGGAAGTGAGGTGACCCTAAGTGATGTAGCCCACCGCGCAGGTGAAGGGCCGAGCTTGCCCCTGCCCGCCGAATTAAGCAACAATGGCGTTGTGAAATACGTAGGCGGTGCTGCCCGCGCGGCGGCGGAGGAGCAGACGACCGGTGAGCGGCGTACCCGCAACCGCGTCGCCAGCTCCATCCTGGGCCACGGGCCCTCCACCGCCGCGGACCTCGCCGAGCGGCTGGGCCTCACCCAGGCGGCGGTGCGCCGCCACCTGGACGCCCTCGTCGCGGAGAACATCGTGGAAGCCCGCGAGCAGCGGGTCTACGGCAGCCGCGGCCGCGGCCGCCCCGCGAAGGTCTTCGCGCTCACCGACTGCGGCCGGGACGCCTTCGACCAGGCATACGACCAGCTCGCCGCGGACGCGCTGGGCTGGATCGCCCAGTCCGCCGGCGGCGGAGAGCAGGGCGAGGCCGCGGTCACCGCGTTCGCGCGGGCCCGGGTCGCCGCCCAGGCCGAGCGGTACCGCGAGCTGATCGACGCCGCCGCGCCCGACGAGCGGGCCCAGGCGCTGGCCCGCGCCCTGACCGCGGACGGGTACGCTGCAACAGCGCGGAGCGCCCCCGGCCCGGCCGGGGAGCAGCTGTGCCAACACCACTGCCCGGTGGCTCACGCCGCCGAGCAGTACCCGCAGCTCTGCGAGGCGGAGGCCGAGGTCTTCTCCCGCCTGCTCGGGACCCACGTCCAGCGGCTTGCCACCATCGCGCACGGCGACGGGGTGTGCACCACGTTCATCCCGCAGGCCCACCAGGGCCGGCCCGCCGCGGCACCCGAGGAACCGGCAGCACCCGCACCACCCGTACGACCACCCGCAGCACCACCCGATCCGGCCGCGAAGTCCGCGTCCCCCGCAGGACCCGCGGCCCCGGTATCGGCAGCAGGACCCGCAGAACCCGCAGTAACCACACGCACAGACCACGCACCAGTCAGCACGTCCGGGAGGAACCCCGCATGACTGCTCCCACGGAGACCACTCACCCGGAGCTCGAAGGCATCGGCACCTACGAGTACGGCTGGGCCGACTCCGACACCGCCGGCGCCGCCGCCAAGCGCGGTCTGTCGGAGGAGGTCGTCCGCGACATCTCCGGCAAGAAGTCCGAGCCGGAGTGGATGCTGAAGATGCGGCTGAAGGGCCTGCGGCTGTTCGGCAAGAAGCCGATGCCGACCTGGGGCTCCGACCTCACCGGCATCGACTTCGACAACATCAAGTACTTCGTGCGGTCCACGGAGAAGCAGGCGGAGTCCTGGGAGGACCTGCCCGAGGACATCAAGAACACCTACGACAAGCTCGGCATCCCGGAGGCGGAGAAGCAGCGCCTGGTCGCCGGCGTCGCCGCCCAGTACGAGTCCGAGGTCGTCTACCACCAGATCCGCGAGGACCTGGAGGAGCAGGGCGTCATCTTCCAGGACACCGACACCGCGCTGCGCGAGCACCCGGAGCTGTTCCAGGAGTACTTCGGCACCGTCATCCCGGCCGGCGACAACAAGTTCGCCTCGCTGAACACCGCGGTGTGGTCCGGCGGCTCGTTCATCTACGTGCCGAAGGGCGTGCACGTGGAGATCCCGCTGCAGGCGTACTTCCGGATCAACACCGAGAACATGGGCCAGTTCGAGCGGACCCTGATCATCGTCGACGAGGACGCGTACGTCCACTACGTCGAGGGCTGCACCGCGCCGATCTACAAGTCGGACTCGCTGCACTCCGCGGTGGTCGAGATCATCGTGAAGAAGGGCGGCCGCTGCCGCTACACGACCATCCAGAACTGGTCGAACAACGTCTACAACCTGGTCACCAAGCGCGCCGTCGCCTACGAGGGCGCGACCATGGAGTGGGTCGACGGCAACATCGGCTCCAAGGTGACCATGAAGTACCCGGCGGTCTACCTGATGGGCGAGCACGCCAAGGGCGAGACGCTCTCCATCGCCTTCGCCGGCGAGGGCCAGCACCAGGACGCGGGCGCCAAGATGGTGCACATGGCGCCGAACACCTCGTCCAACATCGTCTCCAAGTCGGTGGCGCGCGGCGGCGGCCGGACCTCCTACCGCGGCCTGATCGAGATCGGCGAGGGCTCCTCCGGCGCGAAGTCCAACGTGCTGTGCGACGCCCTGCTGGTCGACACGATCTCCCGCTCCGACACGTACCCGTACGTGGACGTGCGCGAGGACGACGTGTCGATGGGCCACGAGGCGACCGTCTCCAAGGTCTCCGACGACCAGCTCTTCTACCTGATGAGCCGCGGGATGACCGAGTTCGAGGCCATGGCGATGATCGTGCGCGGTTTCGTCGAGCCGATCGCCAAGGAGCTGCCGATGGAGTACGCCCTCGAACTGAACCGGCTGATCGAGCTGCAGATGGAAGGCGCGGTCGGCTGACCCGGTTCACCCCGGCGCCCCGCCTTCCCGCACCGATCGAAGCAATCCAAGAGGAGCAGCAGTACACCCATGGCCGAGAACACCCCTGCGGGCAGCACCACGGACGGTGCCATCACGGTGGGGCAGCCGACCGAGCAGCCCGCCGACGCCCGGGTCAGCGCCGCCCCGTCCTACGACGTGGCCGACTTCCCCGTGCCGAACGGGCGCGAGGAGGAATGGCGCTTCACGCCGCTGGCGCGGCTGCGCGGGCTGCATGACGGCACCGCGGAGGCGACCGGCTCGCTGCGGGTCGAGGTGACCGCGCCCGACGGCGTCGTCGTGCAGACCGTGGACCGCACCGACCCGCGGGTCGGCAAGGCCGGCAAGCCGGTGGACCGGGTCGCCGCCCAGGCGTTCAGCGCCTTCGAAAAGGCGTCGGTGGTCAGCGTCCCCAAGGACACCGTGCTCACCGAGCCGATCCGGATCTCCGTGCACGGCGAGGGCGGCGTCGCCTACGGCCACCAGGTCGTGGAGGTCGGCGCGTTCGCCGAGGCCGTGGTGGTGCTGGACCACACCGGTGACACCACCCTCGGCGCCAACGTCGAGTTCCTGATCGGCGACGGCGCCAAGCTCACCGTGGTGTCCGTGCAGGACTGGGCCGACACCGCCGTGCACGCCGCCCAGCACACCGCGCTGATCGGCCGTGACGCGAGCTTCAAGTCCGTCGTCGTCACCTTCGGCGGCGACCTGGTCCGGCTGCACCCCCGGGTGGTCTACGGCGCCCCCGGCGGCGAGGCCGACCTGTTCGGGCTGTACTTCACCGACCGCGGCCAGCACCAGGAGCACCGCCTGTTCATCGACCACGACACGCCGCACTGCCGGTCCAACGTGGCGTACAAGGGCGCGCTCCAGGGCCAGGACGCGCACGCGGTGTGGATCGGCGACGTGCTGATCCGGGCCGCGGCCGAGGGCACCGACACCTACGAGCTGAACCGGAACCTCGTCCTCACCGACGGCGCCCGGGTCGACTCGGTGCCGAACCTGGAGATCGAGACCGGCGAGATCGTCGGCGCCGGACACGCCTCCGCGACCGGCCGGTTCGACGACGAGCAGCTCTTCTACCTGATGAGCCGCGGTATCCGCACCGAGGACGCCCGCCGCCTGGTGGTGCGCGGGTTCTTCGGCGAGCTGGTCCAGCAGATCGGACTGCCCGACCTGGAGGAGCGGCTGATGGCGAAGATCGACGCGGAACTGGAGGCGGCGGTCGGATGACCAGCACCGTGCCCTTCGTCCGCGCCTGCGCGCTCAGCGAGTTGGAGGACGACACCCCGCGCCGGGTCGAGATCGACGGCGTGCCGATCTCGGTGGTCCGCACCGAGGGCGAGGTGTTCGCGATCAACGACATCTGCTCGCACGCCAACGTCTCGCTCTCCGAGGGCGAGGTGGAGGACTGCCAGATCGAGTGCTGGCTGCACGGCTCCAGCTTCGACCTGCGCACCGGCAAGCCCTCCGGACTGCCCGCCACGCGGCCCGTCCCCGTATACCCCGTCAAGATCGTTGGGGACGACGTGCTCGTCTCCGTCACCCAGGAGTCCTGAGTCACCCATGGCCACGCTTGAAATCCACGACCTGCACGTCACCGTCGAAGCCGACAACGCCACCAAGGAAATCCTCAAGGGCGTCGACCTCACCGTGAAACAGGGCGAGACCCACGCCATCATGGGCCCCAACGGCTCCGGCAAGTCCACCCTGGCCTACTCCCTGGCCGGGCACCCCAAGTACACCGTCACCGGCGGCACCGTCACCCTCGACGGTGAGGACGTGCTGGCGATGACCGTCGACGAGCGGGCCCGGGCCGGCGTCTTCCTCGCCATGCAGTACCCGGTCGAGATCCCCGGGGTGTCGGTCTCCAACTTCCTGCGCACCTCCGCCACCGCCATCCGCGGCGAGGCCCCCAAGCTGCGGACCTGGGTGAAGGAGGTCCGGGAGACCATGGAGCACCTGCACATGGACCCCGCCTTCGCCGAGCGCAACGTCAACGAGGGCTTCTCCGGCGGCGAGAAGAAGCGCCACGAGATCCTCCAGCTCGAACTGCTCAAGCCGAAGATCGCGATCCTCGACGAGACCGACTCCGGCCTCGACGTCGACGCCCTGCGGATCGTCTCCGAAGGCGTCAACCGGGTCCGCGAGCAGGGCGAGGTGGGCACCCTGCTGATCACGCACTACACGCGCATTCTGCGCTACATCAAGCCCGACTTCGTGCATGTCTTCTCGGCCGGCCGGATCGTCGAGTCCGGCGGCGCCGAGCTCGCCGACAAGCTGGAGGAAGAGGGCTACGAGTCCTACGTGAAGGGTGGCGCTGCCGCGTGACATCGACCTCGCCGATCGGCAGGGTGCCGGCCGGCCTCCTCGACACCGAGGCGATCCGCAAGGACTTCCCGATCCTGGACCGCCTGGTCCACGACGACCGCCGCCTGGTCTACCTCGACAACGCGGCCACCTCGCAGAAGCCGCGCCAGGTGCTGGACGCCCTCAGCGCCTACTACGAGCAGTCCAACGCCAACGTGCACCGCGGCGTCCACGTGCTCGCCGAGGAGGCCACCGCGCTGTACGAAGGCGCCCGCGACAAGGTCGCCGCCTTCATCAACGCGCCCAGCCGCGACGAGGTGATCTTCACCAAGAACGCGTCGGAGTCGCTGAACCTGGTGGCGAACATGCTGGGATGGGCCGACGAGCCCTACCGGGTGGACGGCGACACCGAGATCGTCATCACGGAGATGGAGCACCACTCCAACATCGTGCCGTGGCAGCTGCTCTCGCAGCGCACCGGCGCCAAGCTGAAGTGGTTCGGCCTCACCGACGACGGCCGGCTCGACCTGTCCGACATCGAGCAGGTGATCACCGAGAAGACCAAGATCGTCTCCTTCGTGCTGGTCTCCAACATCCTCGGCACCGTCAACCCGGTCGAGGCGATCGTGCGCCGCGCCCAGCAGGTCGGCGCGCTCGTCCTGATCGACGCCTCCCAGGCCGCCCCGCACATGCCGCTGGACGTCCAGGCGCTCGGCGCGGACTTCGTCGCCTTCACCGGCCACAAGATGCTCGGCCCGACCGGCATCGGCGTGCTGTGGGGCCGCCAGGAGCTGCTGGAGGACCTGCCGCCCTTCCTCGGCGGCGGCGAGATGATCGAGACCGTCTCGATGCACTCCTCCACCTACGCGCCCGCGCCGCACAAGTTCGAGGCCGGCACCCCGCCGATCGCCCAGGCGGTCGGCCTCGGCGCGGCCGTGGACTACCTCAGCGCGCTCGGCATGGAGAACGTCGCCGCGCACGAGCACGCGATCACCGAGTACGCCCTGACCCGGCTGCTGGACGTGCCCGATCTGCGGATCATCGGCCCGACCACCGGCGAGGACCGCGGCGCGGCGATCTCCTTCACGCTCGGCGACATCCACCCGCACGACGTCGGTCAGGTGCTGGACGAGCAGGGCATCGCGGTCCGGGTCGGCCACCACTGCGCCCGCCCGGTGTGCCTGCGGTACGGAATTCCCGCGACCACCCGAGCGTCGTTCTATCTGTACTCCACTCCGGCCGAGGTCGACGCCCTGGTCGAGGGGTTGGAGCAGGTCCGGAACTTCTTCGGCTGATGGTGGTGCTGCTGTGAAACTCGACTCGATGTACCAGGACGTGATCCTGGACCACTACAAGCACCCGCACGGCCGCGGTCTGCGCGACGGCCAGGCCGAGGTGCACCACGTCAACCCCACCTGCGGCGACGAGATCACGCTGCGGGTGCGGCTGGACGGCAGTGTCATCGGCGATGTCTCCTACGAGGGCCAGGGCTGCTCGATCAGCCAGGCCAGCGCCTCGGTGCTCAACGAGCTGCTGGTCGGCAAGGAGCTGGCCGAGGCGCAGAAGATCCAGGAGACCTTCCTGGAGTTGATGCAGTCCCGCGGCCGGATCGAGCCCGACGACGCGATGGAGGAGGTGCTGGAGGACGCGGTCGCGTTCGCCGGCGTCTCCAAGTACCCGGCGCGCGTGAAGTGCGCCCTGCTGAGCTGGATGGCCTGGAAGGACGCCACCGCCCAGGCGCTGGCCGAAGGGAAGCCCGTATGACGAACAACACCGTGCCCAACGGCCTGAGCACCACCCCGGCCTCCGAGGAGGAGGTGCGCGAGGCGCTCTACGACGTCGTCGACCCCGAACTGGGCATCGACGTGGTCAACCTCGGCCTGATCTACGGCATCCACATCGACGACACCAACACCGCCACCCTCGACATGACCCTCACCTCGGCGGCCTGTCCGCTGACCGACGTCATCGAGGAGCAGGCGCAGACCGCCACCGAGGGCATCGTGCGCGAGCTGAAGATCAACTGGGTCTGGATGCCGCCGTGGGGCCCGGACAAGATCACCGACGACGGCCGCGAGCAGTTGCGCGCCCTGGGCTTCAACGTCTGAGCCGAGGGACTGCCGTCCGGATCTCCGCCGCCGACGGGCGGCCACCGCGTGAGCACGCGGTGGCCGCCCGTCGGCGTTGTGGTGCGGGCGCCGGGGCAGCGATGGAGAGGGCGCCGGACCAGCCACTTCCGTGATGATTGTCGGGTGAATGTCGCGGCGGATGACCCGTTGTGTCCCCGGGGAGTAACGGCTCGCCGACGACCGCTGACATCGCCGGTTCTGTGGGTACACGATCATCGAAGGCGCCTCACCCGCCTCAGTGATCGCACAGGAAAGGCAAGGACTATGCGTACCAGGACCGCCCGGACCGGAACACTCGTCGTCATGCTCGCCACCGCCGGCCTCGCGCTCGCGGCGTGCGGACCGGACGACAGCAACGCGTCCGACTCCTCCTCGGCCTCGTCGTCCTCCGCCACCTCGGCGCCGTCCGGGACGTCGTCCGGGACGTCGTCCGCGCCCGGCGACGACTCGGCGGGCGGCGAGACGGCGAACCCGGCCACCGTCGGCGGCACGTCATCGGGGTCCGGCGGGTCGGGCGGGTCCGGCAGCACCGCGTCGGCCGGCACCACCGTGCCCGACTGCACCACCAACCAGCTGTCGGCCACTGCCGGCAACTTCTCCGCCGGCGCCGGGACCGCCGGCTTCCAGATCGTCTTCCAGAACACCGGCTCCTCGCCGTGCACCCTCTCCGGCTACCCCGGCGTCTCCTTCGTGAAGATCCACAACATCCAGCTCGGCAAGGCGGCCGCGCGGACGAGCGACACCCCCGCCACCAGGGTCACGCTGATCCCCGGCGCCCACGCGTACGCCGACGCGCTGAGTGTCAACGGCCAGAGCGGCTACTCCGCCGCGCAGTGCGACCTGACCACGGTGCCGACCCTGCGCGTCTACCCGCCGAACCAGAAGGAGTCCCTCAACATCCCCTGGAACCGGCAGGAGTGCGTCGGCTCCTCGATCCAGAACCTGCGGGTCGGCGCGGTGCACGGCAACAAGTAGCCGCCGTGGCGGCTCCATCCGCCGGGCGAGGAGGTGTGGTCGGACCCCTTGGCGGTGTCAACGCGGGCTGCTAGCTTCCACGTTGACACTTTGACAACGTTGCCATCATGCGTCACGGCACCGTCGGTGCGTCGATCAGGCGTGCCCGGGATGCCGGACGGCGGTGGGCGGCAGCGTTCCGTGCAGCGTGCCGCGCGGTGGTGGCGCGCGGGCGTGAAGGGAGTGGACGCCATGGACTCGGGTGCGGCCGCGGAAGAGCCGGGACAGGAAGTGGGGCGGCAGGCGCGGCGCCTCACCAGACGCGGCGTCCTGGGGACCGCCGGCACCGGCATCGTGGCGGGCACGCTCGCCGCTGCCGGCCTGGGCGGTCTGGGGACGGTCGAGGCACACGCCGACTCCCCTGCGCAGGGCGGCGGTTGGGGGTCCCCGGCTTCGGGGACGGGCGGCGCGCGGATCGGCTACACCCTGCCGACCCTGACCTTCGGCGACTCCTCGACCCAGCAACTGGTCGGCGCCGCCTACGAGTCGGCGCTGACCGACCTGTTCGGCATCAACACCGCCTACGCGGACCCGGGGACGTATGACGCGGCCGGGCTGGTGACGTATCCCAGCGGTTCGTTCATCCGGGCCGGCGGCGGGTATCCGCTGCCGCAGCGGTGGACGCGTGACGCGGCGGTCAACGCGTGGAACGCGGCGAGCCTGCTCGGTCCGGTGATCGGCCGCAACACCCTGTGGTCCGTGGTGGAGCGGCCGGACGGCGGCCTCATCGTGCAGCAGGACAACCAGTGGTGGGACCAGGTGGTCTGGGTGCTCGGTGCCTGGAACCACTACCTGGTCACCGGCGACCGGGAGTTCCTGGCCGACGCGTACGCCACGGCCGTGCACACCCTGGCCGCCCGCAAGGCGAAGAACTTCAACGCCGACTTCGGGCTCTACCAGGGCCCGTCGTTCATGAACGACGGCATCGCCGGCTATCCGGCGCCGCCGTGGACCACCGGGGTCGACTCGTCGTTCGTGCTGGACTACCCGCACACCGACGAGTTGATGTGCCTGTCCACCAACTGCCTCTACTACGGGGCCTATCGGGCGGCCGGGGACATGGCGCAGACGCTGGGCCACCCGGCGGACGCCGCCGCTCACCGCGCCGCCGCCCAGGCCGTGCGGGACGCGATCGACACGCACCTGTGGCGCGAGGACGCCGGGACGTACGGGTACTTCGTGCACGGCCAGGACGCGTCGGCGGGCCGGCTGGACACCTCCCAGGAGGGCGCGGGCCTGGCGTTCGCGGTGCTGCTCGGGGTGGCCGACGCCGACCGTGCGCGCCGGGTGGTGGCGGCCGCGCACTGGCAGCCGCACGGCATCGTGAACGTGTGGCCGCACTTCGAGCGGTTCAGCGACGACAAGCCCGGACGGCACAACGTCCTCGTGTGGCCCATGGTCCACTCCATGTTCGGCCACGCCGCGGCCGCCGTGGGGCGGGCGGACCTGTTCGCCCGGGCGGTGGGGGAGTTGGCCGCGCTGGTGCAGGGCAGCGACAACAGCTTCTACGAGCTGTACGACTCGCTGTCGGGCGCGGTGGACGGCGGCTGGCAGACCGGCGGCGACGGCACCGCCTCCCACTTCACCTCGCAACCCGACCAGGCGTGGTCGGCGACGGGATACCTGCGGATGATCTTCGCCGGGCTGTTCGGGGTGGACTGCACCGAGCAGGGCCTGCGGCTGTCCCCGACCCTGCCGGACGGCTGGGGGCCGGTGACGCTCGGCGGGCTGCCGTACCGCGGCGCGACCGTCGACATCACGCTCAAGGGGGCCGGTACCCGCGTGCGCGCGTGCACCGTGGACGGCCGTCGCGCGGCGCTGCTCGTGCCGGCCGGCGCCACCGGCCACCACACGGTGGAGATCACCCTCGGCGGTTGACGGCCGCCCACCCGTTCTCCCGCGCACCGGGTGCGTCAGGCCCCGGTGCGCGGCGAGTCAGCCCAACAGAGCACAGCGCGCAGGGTCCTTGGAGCCGCGGTGCGGCTCCCTACGGTGGGAGGTGGCGTGGGAATGTCGCGCAGGATCAGCGGAAGCGGGAGCAAGAGCGGGAGCGGAAGGCCGGCGGTCGGGCGGCGGCGGGCGCTGCTGCCCGTCGGGATCGCGGCGGCGGTCGCGGCGATGGCGGTGTTCCTGGCTCCCGCGGCGATCGCCGGAGCGCCGGCGACGCCCTCGGGCACAACGGCGGCGGGCCGATCAGCGGCGGGCACGACGGCCGCCGCCGCGGCGGACGACGCCGGGCTGAACTACGTGGCGATGGGCAGCTCCTTCGCCGCGGGGCCGGGCATCCCGCCGGCCCAGACCGGCACGGGCGCGGCCGCCTGCGCCCGGTCGCAGAACAACTACGCGAGCGTGCTGGCCCGGGACATCGGCGCGAACCTCACCGACGCCTCGTGCAGCGGCGCGACGACCGCGAACGTGCTGACCACCGGCCAGGCCGGGCAGCCGCCGCAGATCGACGCGGTCACCAGCGCCACCCAGCTCGTCACCGTCACCATCGGCGGCAATGACGTGGACTATCTGGGCAGCATCGACGCGTACTCCTGCCAGACCAGCGGCGGGTCGAACTGCGGGAGCGTGGACCAGGGTTCGATCGACCAGACCTTCGGGGTGCTGGCCGGGCGGATCGAGAACGTGGTCGACGCGGTGCACGCCACCGCGCCCCAGGCGAAGGTGCTGCTGGTCGACTACTTCACCATCCTGCCGGACTCCGGTGTCTGCACCGGGGTGCCGCTCACCGCCGACCAGGCCGCGTACGAGCGCAGCATCGCGTCCCGGCTGGCCGACGCGACGAGCACCGCGGCGACCGCGACGGGCGCGACGCTGGTGGACCTGGCCGCCGCGAGTCACGGCCACGACGCGTGTGCGGCCGTCCCGTGGGTGGAGACGTACACGCCCGCGGCGGGCCGCTCGCAGTACCACCCGAACGAGGCCGGGATGAGCGGCGCGGCCGCGCTGGTGGAGTCCGCGCTGGCGTCCGGCGGGCAGACCCGTACCGGCCCCGTCACCTCCGGCATCCCGGGCAAGTGCGTGGACGTCGCCAACTCCGGGACCACCGACGGCACGCACGTGCAGCTGTGGGGCTGCAACGGCACCGGCGCGCAGAACTGGACGGTCGTGCCGGGCGAGGGCGGCACGCTGCGCGCGCTGGGCGGCTGCCTGGACGTGAGCGGGAGCGGTACTGCCGACGGCACGCTGGTGCAGTGGTGGCAGTGCAACGGCAGCGGTGCGCAGCGCTGGCTGGCCGGGGCGAACGGCTCGCTGGTCAACCCGGAGTCCGGGCGCTGCCTGGACGACCCGAACAGTTCGACGGCCGACGGGACGCAGTTGCGGATCTGGGACTGCAACGGAACCGCCGCGCAGAGCTGGACCCTGCCGAGCTGACGGCCCCGGCCCGGCCCGCCGCCGCTGCCCGCCGCCCGTCCGTACGACGTACGCCCGGCGCGGTCCGGCGGGCCGGGCCGTCACGGCGCCCGGTGGAGCACCTTCAGGTAGTCCGCGGCGAACCGTCGCATCGTGTAGCGCTCCAGCGCGCCGGTCCTGGCGCGCCTGCCGAGTTCCCGGCACAGCGCAGGGTCGTCGAGCAGCCGGATGAGCGCGGTACGCACGCCCGCGAGGTCGGCCGGATCGACGAGCAGGCCGTTGTGCCCGTGCGTGACCTGCAACCGCAGCCCGCCCACGTCGGACGCGACCACCGGGCGGCCCTTGACCATCGCCTCGGTCACGGTGAGCCCGAAGCCCTCCTGCAGGCTCTTCTGCAGGACCACGTCGGCCCTGCGCTGCAAGGCGTTCACCACGAGCGCGTTGCGCTCCGGGTCCCTGAGCGAGATGTTCACCAGGTGCACCCGCGCGCGGTCCTCGTCCGGCAGCCCGCTCAGAACGGAGGTCACCTCGGCGAGGACGGCGAGGCCCTCGGGGTCGTCGGGGATCTCCGCCGGCTCGGTACCCGCGAGCACGACGTGCACGTCCTTCGGGAGACCCACGACGCAGCGCACCACCCCGGGCATGTCCTTGAGCGGGTCCCAGCGCGACACCTGCAGCACGACCCGCGCGCCGGCCGGCAACGGCCGGTCCTGCCGGACCGTCACGCCGGTCGAGGCGCGGCCGGTGGTGAGGCCGATGCCGGCGAGCACCGCGGCGACCTCGTCCCCGGTGAGTTCGCGGTTCTTCGTCGCCGCCGGGTCGACCGCGGGCGGGACCACGAACAGCTCGCGCGTGCGCGGCGGGGCGAACCCGGGCATCGTGGTCACGACGGCGTCCACCGCGGCGAGTTCGGCGGCGAACACCCGCCACACCGCGCCGGGGCCGCGCTCGGGCGCGACCTCGGCCCCGATGTGGCAGTGCCAGACCACCCGCGCGCCCGCGGCTTTGACCGCCGGGGCCAGCCCGAGCGTCTGCGGGTCGTGCAGGACCACCACGTCGCCCGTGGTCACCCGCCGGGCGAACCACTCGGCCTGCGGCGCGAGCGCGGCACGGTAGGTCCGCGCCATCTCCGGGTCGTCGAGCCGGCCGGGGTCGGCCTGACCGTGCAGCAGGTGGTGCAGGTACTTCGTCACCGCGTAGAACTCGGCGGTGCCGCCGATCACGGCCCAGCCCGCGGGCTGGTGGCGCAGCAGGCCGCGCAGCAGTTCCGAGACACCCCCCCGGTCGCCGTCGCGTTGACGTGGACGACCAGCGGTTTCCCGGTGCCGGGGTCGATCTCCCAGACAGGTGTCGGGATCGCCGCCGGTAACCGTGAACGATCGCCCATTCGGTGCCCTCCCCGGCGAGACGTGTCGGCGTCACCCTAGCCGGGGACGGCCACCGGGATGTAGGAAAATGAACAACTGACGGTAATTTTCGAGCCGTTCTATGGACAATCCGAAGAACGCGAGCGGGCCCGGGGGGGTGGTGCCTGGCAACCGGAAGGCGCGCACGACGCGTTGCCGGGTGCGGGCCGCACCTGCGCCCGGCCGGCCGAGGAGGAGGCGCCCGCGGGCCGAATGCCGTTGACGCCTCTCGAAAGAGTTGCGAAAATTATCGCAACTTCACTGTGGAGGCGGTATCCATGACCACCGGGATCGGCCACGGCGCGCGGGCACGCGCGGACCTTCAGGCGTACGTCGGGGAACTGGCCGCGGCGCTGGTGCCGCACGCGAGCCCGGGAGGCGCGCGGATCATGCCGGGGGTGAACGTCGCGGCCTACGGCGACGAGGCCGCCGGCCTGGAGGGGTTCGCCCGGCCGCTGTGGGGGCTGGCGCCGCTGGCCGCGGGCGGCGGCGACTTCGCGCACTGGGAGCTGTGGGCCCGCGGACTGGCCGCCGGCACCGACCCCGAACACCCCGAGTACTGGGGCGACATCGGCGGCTTCGACCAGCGCCAGGTGGAGACCGCCGCGCTCGGCTTCGCGCTCGCGCTCGCCCCCGAGCGCCTGTGGGACCCGCTCGACGGCAGGGCGCGCGACCGGGTCGGCCGCTGGCTGGCCGGGTCGCTGGACCGCGCCACCCCGCCGAACAACTGGAACTTCTTCCCGGTCATGGTGAGCCTCGGCCTGGACCGGGTCGGCTACGCCCACGACCGCGACGCCCGGCACACCCGCCTGGACGCACTGGAGACGTACGCCCTCGGCGAGGGCTGGTACAGCGACGGCCCCACCCCGCAGCGCGACTACTACATCCCGTGGGCGATGCACTTCTACGGCCTGATCTACGCGGCGCTCGGCGGCCAGGAGGACCCGGCCAGGGCGGAGCGCTTCCGGCAGCGCGCGGCCTCCTTCGCCGCGGACTTCCGGCACTGGTTCGCCGACGACGGCGCCGCGGTGCCCTTCGGCCGCAGCCTCACCTACCGCTTCGCGCAGGGCTCCTTCTGGGGCGCGCTGCCGTACGCGGGGGTGGACGCGCTGCCGTACGGCGAGGTGAAGGGCCTGCTGCTGCGGCACCTGCGCTGGTGGCGGGCCCGGCAGGCGGACATCGCGCCCGGCGGGGTGCTCTCGGTCGGCTACGCCTACCCGCAGCCGCTGATGGCCGAGCAGTACAACGCGCCCGGGTCGCCGTACTGGGCGATGAAGGCGTTCCTGCCGCTCGCGCTGCCGGCCGAGCACGACTTCTGGACGGCGGGGGAGGAGCCGCACGCGGCCGCGGCGCCCACCGGACCGGCCGAGCCGAGCGGGCAGGCCGCCGTGCAGGAGGCGTCCACGCAGCCGCACGCCGGCGCGGTCCTGCTGCGCTCGGGCGGCGACGTGACCCTGCTCAGCGGGCTCCAGCAGGGCACCTGGGCGCGCGCCGGCTCCGCGAAGTACGCCAAGTTCGCCTACTCCACCCGCTTCGGCTTCAGCGTCCCGTCCGGTGAACTCGGCCTGATCCACGGGGCGTACGACTCGGTGCTCGCGGTCAGCGACGACGACCCGGACGCCGAGCCGACGCACTTCCGGGTCCGCGAGGGGAATGCGGAGCCGCGGACCGCGGCCGACGGCACCGTGTCCAGCACCTGGCACCCCTGGTCCGACGTCGAGATCACCACCTGGCTGAGCGCCGCCGCGCCCTGGCATCTGCGCACCCACCGCATCCGCACCGCCCGGCCGCTGCACACCGCGGAAGGAGGGTTCGCCGTCGACCGCGACGCCGGGCTGGTCCGGTCCGAGGGCGCGGCCGGCAGCGCGGTGGCGGTGTCCACCGCGGGCGACCTCAGCGGGCTGCGCGACCTCGGCGACGGCGAGGCCCGCACCGGGCAGGTCATCCACACGCTGCCCGGCACCAACCTGCTGGCCCGCCGCACCGCGTTGCCCACGCTCACCGGCCGGCTGGAGCCGGGAGAGCACTGGTTGCGCTGCGCGGTGCTGGGCGCCGGGGCCCAGGGCGCGGCGGCGTGGGAGGGGCCGGTGCCGCCGGCCGTCGTCTGACGCCGAGCGGCGAGGCGTACGAACCCCCTTGCCCGCAGCGTGTGTCGGGGCCCGTCGAGCGTTCCGGCTCGACGGGCCCCGCGCTGTCCGTTCGGCGGTTCGGCCGTTCGGCGGTTCGGCGTTCGGGCGGTTCGGCGGTTCTGCCCTGCTCAGCCGCGCCGGACCGTGACCGTCCTGCTGCCCGCCGGCACGCCGGTCAGCAGGACGTGACTCCCCTCCCTGCGGGCGGAGTAGAGGCGCGGTGCGCGGTCCCACGCGGTCCTGCCGTCCACCTTCACGACGTAGGACCCGTCGGCCGGCACCGGCACCGCGATCTCGCCGACCGCGCCGCTCGCGGCGGTGACGGTCAGGTCGAACTCGCCGCGGCCGCGGTCCCGCCAGGACACCCCGATCACGCCGGCCGGAGTGGTCAACTGCCCCTCCGCGCGGCCGACTCCGCCCGGGTGCGGGGCGACGCGGTAGCCGGCGGTGCCGCCGTCGTCGGCGGGCGCGATGCCCAGCAGCCGGAAGGTCAGCGCCGAGGTCGGCCCGGTGGACCAGCCGTGGGCGGCGCTCATGTAGGAGCCGGAGTAGTCCGAGCTGCCGTCGGTGCGGTAGCCCTCCCAGAACGTACTGGCCGTGCCCTGGGGCGCGTTGAGCATGTAGCCCCACTCGCGGCGGATCAGGTCGAGCGCGGTGCTGTCGCGGCCGGCCGCGAAGTGCGCGTGCACCTCCATGCCGCCGGGGAAGGGGTGCACCGCCTCGGCGCTCTTCTCCGGGGTGAGTGCGCCGACCGGCGTCCAGCGCGCGCCGAGCGCCTGGCTGACCGCGCTCGCCCGGTCCGCGTCCGGCACCAGCTCGAACCACACGGCCAGCGCGTTGCCGTCCTGCGGGTAGAGCGTGGAGCCGGGCTTGTCGCGGTAGAGCCCCGCGCCACCGTCCCAGTAACCGGCCGCCTCCACCGCGGACTTGAGCTTCGCGGCGGTCGCGGCGCTGCCGGCCGCGGTCGCGGTGTCGCCGGCCGCCCGGGCGAACGGTCCCGCGGTGACCAGCGCCCGGTACATGATGGCGTTGGCCTCGATGTTCTTGCCGTCGGAGTCGGTCCGCGCCCAGTCGGCGCTCGCCGTGACGTTGAGCAGCCCGTCGCTGTCGATCTTGGCGGTGATGTAGTCCAGCGCGGCCTTGTACTTGGGGTAGATCCCGGTCGCCCAGCCGGTGTCACCGGTGAACTGCAGGTAGGAGGCGGTGCCGATGAGCGTCCACAGGTGGTACGCGTCGGAGTTGCCGATGAAGTCGACGGCCGGGCCCGCGTAGGGGAGGGCGCCGCTTGCGGCCTGGTGGTTGTAGAGCGTCTGGAGGGAGTCGCGCACGGTCCGCATGTCGCCGAGCGAGACGTAGTCGGTCAGGACGGAGATGCCGAGGTCGCCGGGCCACACGGTGCGGTCGCGCTTGGCGCCGTCGACGAGCACGGTGTCGCCGGACTCCCCGATCCTGGCGCCGTTGTTCCAGCCGACCGCGGGCGGGCCCCACACCCGGCCCTGGTTGTTCGCCACGATGTTGGTCTGCACGGTGTAGGCGCCCGCGTACCAGATGCGGGTGAGCAGGTCGTCGTCGCAGGAGAAGTAGTTGGGGTAGGCGCGCAGGTCCGCCGCGTTGGGGGCGAAGGCGATCTCCACGCTGACCCCGGTCAGCTCCACGGCGCCGGCGGTCTGGTTGACGATCGTCAAGTAGCGGAAGCCGCCGCGCAGTTGGCTGGTCGGGTTGTCGGCGGCGTCGGTGCCGGAGACGGGCACGGAGGTCTGGGTGCTGATCCGGCCGGCGGGCTGCGCGGTGTAGCACACCGGGGGCTCGTTGTTGGAGCCGCCGTTGGAGCCGTCGCTCGACGTGGTGCTGACGTAGGTGGACAGCTCGCTGTAGGTCAGGCCCACCTTCTGGTCGGCGTCCGCGCCGGCGCCGAGGGTGAGGGTGACGTAGCCGCCGACCTCCTTGCCGAAGTCGAGGGTGACCGAGGAGCCCGCGCCGCTGAGCCTCGTCGCGGCCGAACCGGCCTTGCGCACCAGGTCCTTGGCGTTGCCGACGGTGCCGGTGGTGGCGTGCACCGCGACCGGGGAGACGGTGCGGGTCGCGGGGGAGAGCTTGAAGGTGTCCCACCGGCCGCTCGGAGCGGCGTGCACGCCGGACGCCTTGCCGCCGGCCGCGGACGCGGTGGCCGACGACGCGGCGGCCGGCACAACACCGTTGCCGCCCGCGGGGGTTGTGCCGGCCGCGGCTTCGGGCGCCGCCGCCTCGGCCGTCACGCCGCGCATCGCCGCGGCGGCGACCACCGAGGCGGCGCCCGCGCGGAGGAGCATCCTCCGCTTCGGCCCGGCGCCCGGTTCCGTGCTGTTCGACATGGTTCGCTCCTGTCGGGGCGCTGAGGTGGCCCGAGGGGGTCCCGGATGCGGTCGCGGTCCGCGATCGACGCACCGGATTGAAATGATTCAGATCTGATCGGTGGACACGCTATCCACGGTGCACCGGCACGGCAACAGTCGTGCGGCGACCAGTTTTCGGACAACTCGCGGGATCGGCAGGGAACTTACTGCCGTAATACCACCTAAATCCGATCGCCGGGTTTCCTCGCCCCGTACCGATCCGTGTCCGCACCCTTGTCCCTGGGGCGGGATTACCGGTAGGACGTGGCCTCGCGCATGAAACGTTATGGTTCCCAGAGTGGTCCCAGTGGGGAGACACCGCATGACCGTGTTCGGACTTCGAAGAGGCCGCAGGAGACGGGCGGCGGTGCTCGCCGTACTCGTCGCGACCGCGCTGGCCGTACCCACCGCCGCGTCGGCGCGAGCGCCGGGCGGGCAGTCGGGTGGACCGTCGTCCGGGCACGGCTCCGGCGGGCCGCTCGCCCCGGTCGGGCTGCGCGCCGACGGCCAGGCGTCGGACGTGCTGACCGACGCCGCCCACCCGTCGTTCGCCTGGACGGTGCGTGACACCGGCCGGGCCGAGGCCCAGACCGCCTACGAACTCCGGGTCGCGCCCGCCGCCCGGAACGGCGGAAAGCCCGCGGCGGGAGCGAGTTGGGACTCCGGCCGGGTCAGGTCCGCCGACTCCACCGCCGTCTCCTACGCCGGCCCCGCGCTCGCCGCCGACCGGACGTACACCTGGACGGTCAGGACCTGGAACAAGGAGGGCGCCGCGTCCCCCTGGTCGGCGCCCGCCTCCTTCGACACCGGGCTGCTGAACGCCACTGACTGGTCGGCCTGGTGGCTGCGCACCGACGACGGCGCGCTGACCCGCGGCGACTTCACGGTGGCCAAGCCGGTCGCCCGGGCCCGGCTGTACTTCGGCGCGCAGGGCATCGTGGAACCGCACCTCAACGGCGCCCGCGTGCAGGCGTCCGAGGTCCTCGACTCCTCGGTCACCGACTACAACTCGCGCGTGCTCTACCGCGACCTGGACGTCACCCGGCAGCTGCGCCAGGGCGCCAACACCCTCGGATTCATGGCGGGCAAGGGCCAGTTCAGCGGCCAGCCGGTCTTCGTCGCCCAACTCGACATCACCTACACCGACGGCTCCACCGCCGCCTTCGGCACCAGCCCGTCATGGCGGACCACCGCGGGCCCGGTGACCGGTGACGACTTCTGGTACGGCGAGACCTACGACGCCCGCAAGGCCGCGCCCGGTTGGGACGCGCCCGGCCACGACGACAGCGGCTGGACGGCCGCGCACGCGCTCTTCCCGGTCGCGCACCCGGTGAGCCTGGCCCAGGGCAAGCCGGTCACCGCGCTGGACACCACGACCACCGCCGGCTGGTCACCGGCCGCCCTCACCGACGGGATCGACAACTCCGTCGACGCCTCCGAGGGCTACCACTCGAAGATCGAGACGACCGCCGACACCACCAAGTGGGTGCAGACCGACCTCGGTTCCGAGCAGCGGCTGCGCACCCTCACGCTCTTCCCGGCCCGCCCCACCAACGACACGGCCGGCGACCTGATCGGCGCGGGCTTCCCGGTCCGCTACAAGGTCGAGGTCAGCGACGACCCGACCTTCGCCACGGCGACCACCGTCGCCGACCGCACCGGCGCCGACCAGGCCAACCCCGGCACCTCGCCGGTCACCCTCAGTACCGACACCACCGCCCGCTACGTCCGGGTCACCGCCACCAAGTTGCCTTGCAACGCGGCTGGTTGTACCTTCCGGCTGGCCGAACTCGGCGTCTACGGCGCCCACCCCGCGACCGGCTACGACGCCATGACCGCGCTCCGGGCCGACGTGACACCCCCGACCCGCGTCGTACAGACCGTCACCCCGGTCAAGGAGACCCGCCCCGCGGCGGGCGAGCGCGTCTACGACTTCGGCCAGAACCGCACCGGCTGGGTCACCATCAAGGCCGCCCAGCCCGCGGGCACCACCGCGACCCTCACCCAGGGCGAGATCCTGGACGCGAGCGGCCAGGTGACGACCTCCAACATCAGCTTCTCCGCCTCCGACCCGCCCCGGCAGACCAACCGCTACACCTTCGCCGGCACCGGCACCGAGACGTACGCCCCGCACTTCACCTACGCCGGCTTCCGCTACGCGGAGCTGACCGGCCTGCCCGACGACGTCCAGGTCACCGTGACCGCGCAGGTCGTCCACTCCGACGTCCCCACCACCGGGCAGTTCAGCACCTCGAACCCGCTGCTCGACAAGATCCAGGACGCGGTCGCCCAGACCCAGCTCAACGACCTGGAGTCCATCCCGATGGACTGCCCGACCCGCGAGCGGCACGGCTGGCTCGGCGACGCGGGCGACACCGACCAGGAGGCGATGAGCAACTACGACATGCAGGCGTTCTACGCCAAGTGGCTCGGGGACATCGCCACCAGCGCCAACGCCGACGGCAGCATCCCGTCCGTGGCACCCGCCAACGGCGGTCAGGGCTCCTGGGCCACCGACCCGGCCTGGGGCACCGCCTACCCGCAGATCATCTGGGACACCTACACGCAGTACGGCGACAAGCAGCCCATCACCGCCAACTACGCGCAGGTCAAGGCGTGGGTCGACTACCTCGCCACGATCAGCGACGCCGACCACGTGGTGGTCGACTCCCCGACCTCGTGGGGAGACGACTGGCTGGCCACCGTCAGCACCCCGCACGACTACTTCCAGACCGCGTTCTCCTACCTCGACGCGACCCTGCTCGCGAAGATGGCGACCGTGCTCGGCAAGACCGCCGACGCGACCCACTACAGCGCCGTCGCCGACCAGGTGAAGGCGGGCTTCCTCAAGCGCTACTTCGACGCCGCCACCGGCGTCTTCGGCAACGGCTCGCAGCTGTCCTACGCGATGCCGCTCGCGCTCGGCCTGGTCCCGGCCGGCCACGAGCAGACCAGCCTCGACCGGCTGGTGCAGGACATCGCCGCCCACGGCGACCACGTCACCACCGGATTCGTCGGCACCACCTACGTCTACCAGGCGCTCGGTGCGTACGGCCGCAACGACGTCGCCCTCGCCCTCGCCGAACGCGAGGACTACCCGAGCTTCGGCTACATGGTCGACCAGGGCCCCGGCACCATCTGGGAGAAGTGGCCGAACTCCTCGGCCCCCGACGGCACGTCGTCCAAGGACCACATCGGTCTCGGCGGCTCCATCGGCCAGTGGTTCTACCAGCAGCTCGCCGGCATCCAGCCCGGCGACTCGGCCGCCGGCGCCGGATACGGCCGGCTCACGCTCGCACCCAGCGTCGTCGGGGACCTCACCCACGTCTCGGCCACCCAGCACACCGTCCGCGGCACCGTCGAGGGCTCCTGGCAGCGCGACGGCAGCAAGCTCACCTACCACGCGGTCGTCCCGGTCGGTGCCACCGCCACCATCCGGCTGCCGCTGCTGGGAGGTACCGCCTCCACGGTCCGCGAGAGCGGCCGCACCCTCTACACCGCGGGCCGCGCCGGACAGTCCGACCCCGGGCTGACCGTCGGCAAGGCCACCGGCCAGACCCTGACGCTGACCGCCGGCTCCGGCGACTACACCTTCACCGTCACCCCGCCGAGCACCTCGGTCACCCACCTGTCCGTCACCGCGAGCGCCGCCGCGCCCGTCAAGGCCGGCGCGAGCGGCGACATCAGCGTGGTCGTCTCCGCGGCCGGCACGAAGTCCGGCTCCGCCGTGGTCGGCGCCCAGGTGCCCGCCGGGTGGACCGCGACCGCGACCCCGGCCGCCATCCCGATCACCCCCGCCGCCACGGTCACCCTCGCCACCGTCAAGCTCACCGTGCCCGCCGACGCGGCCAGCGGGGTGCACGCGGTGCCGATCCAGGTACGCGCGCCCGACGGCACGCTCGCCACCAGCACCGTGCAGGTCTCCGTCTTCGGCAGCTGGCCGGCCGGCACCACCGCGGACGCCTCCAGCTTCCACGCGCCCAACGTCGTCGACGGCGCCACCCGCACCTACGTGCCCGGGAACGCCATCGACGGCGACCCCGCCACCTTCTGGAACGACGACACGCAGGACGTCTATCCCGACACGCTCACCGTCACCACGCCCTCCGCCGTGACCCTCGACGGCGTCTCCTTCGTCTCCCATCCCGACGGCGTCCCCACCGACTTCACCGTCCAGACCTGGGACGGCTCCCAATGGGCCACCCGGGCCACCGTCTCGGGGAACTCCGCGGTCAGCCGCTGGATACCCTTCGACACCCCCGTCACCACCACGCAGCTCCGCATCGTCATCACCTCCGCGCAGAACAGCTTCTCCCGCGTGGTGGAACTGGCTCCCTGACGGTGCCGGACCCACCCGGCTGCCCCGTCCTGTCGGTTCAGGGACCACCTGTCGGTTCAGGGTTGCCCGCGCAGTTCCCCGCGCCCCTGGATATGTGCGGCTCCTCCGCGAAAGGAGGGCCACCTCCCAGGGGCGCTGGGGGTACCTCCCAGGCGAAGCTCTGGGGGAGGAACCGCGCCACCAGTCCTCCACCGGCGGGTGGTCCCGGGGCCGACAGCACCACGTACCCGGGCGGGTCCGGCACCCCCCGGGCGGGTTCGCTCAGCTCGCGGCGAGCGACTAGCGTGCTGACCATGACTGATACCCGTCCCGGCGCCGTAGCCGTCGGCCTTGCCACCGTCGCTGACGACGGCACCGTCCTCGACACCTGGTACCCCGCCCCGGAGCTGGCCGAGCAGCCCGGCCCGGCAGGGACCGAGCACCTGACCGCCGAGCGCGCAGCGGAACTGCTGGGCGCGGCCGCGCCGAAAGCGCTCGGCCCCGACCCGCGCCGGGGGGTGCGGGTCGTCGCGGTCCGTACGGTGATCGGCTCGCTGGACGACAAGCCGCTCGACGCGCACGACGCGTACCTCCGGCTGCACCTGCTCAGCCACCGCCTGGTCCGGCCGAACGACCAGAACCTGGACGGCATCTTCGGCCTGCTCGCGAACGTCGCGTGGACCTCGCTCGGCCCGGTGCCGGTGGCGGGCCTGGAGGACGCCCGGCTCGCCGCGCGGGCCGAGGGCACCCACCTGACGGTCTTCGGCGTGGACAAGTTCCCGCGGATGACGGACTACGTGGCGCCCGCCGGCGTACGGATCGCGGACGCCGGGCGGGTCCGGCTCGGCGCGCACCTCGCGGCCGGCACCACCGTCATGCACGAGGGCTTCTGCAACTTCAACGCCGGGACGCTCGGCACCTCCATGGTCGAGGGCCGTATCTCGCAGGGCGTGGTGATCGGCGACGGCTCCGACGTCGGCGGCGGCGCGTCGATCATGGGCACCCTCTCCGGCGGCGGCACCCAGCGCGTCTCGGTGGGCGAACGCTGCCTGCTCGGGGCCGAGTCCGGGCTCGGCATCGCGCTCGGCGACGACTGCGTGGTCGAGGCCGGCCTCTACGTCACCGCGGGCACCCGCGTCACCCTCCCCGACGGCCAGATCGTCAAGGCCGTCGAGCTGTCCGGCGCCGACAACGTCCTCTTCCGCCGCAACTCCACCACCGGCAAGGTCGAGGTCCTCCAGCGCACCGGCTCCTGGGGCGGCCTCAACGCGGCCCTTCACAGCCACAACTGACGGAGTGTCAGAGCGGCTCGGCCGCGCCGGTCATGAGCGGCTGCCGCGCAGGGACGACAGGACCAGGCGGCCGTAGCGGGTGGTGAGCGCGGCCGCCGTCGCGGCGAGCGAGGCGGCCAGCGCCACCACCAGATCGGTGGCGCTGGTGTCGCCGAGCACCTGGAGGACGGCCAGCGCGGTGGACACCGGGAGGCCCAGCACCGTCAGCACGCCGAGCGCCCCGGCGATCTGCTGGCTCTCCTGGTTCTGCGCGAGCCGCGCGTAGTCCGCGGCCTCGGCGAGGATCTGCGCGAAGCGCTCCGGCAGCCGGTACCTGGCGTGGAACGCGAGCAGCAGGTGGTTGACCGGGCCGTGCGCGCTGAGGTGCTGGCGCCAGTAGGTGCTCCGGAAGACCGCGATACGGCGTTCCAGGTCGGTGACGCGGCGGGCCAGGCCCGCATCGCCGAACACCGCGGAGAGGTCGTCGGTCAACTCGTCGATGTGGTTGCGCTGGGCGGTGCCCAGCAGCAGCGCGTCGAGGTAGGTGCCGCGGGCGTTGCCGAGCGCGTACTCGTAGAAGTCCCCCGGGCCGGTGTCCGGGCGGTGCCCCAGGAACGCGGCGCCCTGGCGCAGCACCAGCGCGCTCCAGTCCGCGGAGATCCGGTTCACCTCCGCCCGCATGGCGTCCAGCGACTCCGGTGCCGGCGGCAGATCCGTCGGGGTGGCGCGCGACGCGAGCGCGTGCAGCAACAGGTCCGCCGCGAGGGGCAGTTCGGCGGTGCCGGGGTCCCGCATCACCCGGGTGAGGGCGGCGGGCGGCGTCAGGAACGCGACGGTGTACGGGCGGGCCAGTGCGAACGGCCCCGCCGGGACCTCCGGGTCGGCGACGCCCGCGAGGAGCGTCGCCGGGGCGAACGGTCCTTGCAGCGGGTCCGGGGCGGTCTCCCCGCGCCTCCTGCCGAGGGCGCGCAGCAGCGGCAGCAGGGGGGCGCCGGTCACCGTGAAGTGCAGTACGGCCAGGGCCTGTTCGGGGGAGCGGGAGCTGGGGGTGCGGAGCAGTTCCATCCCGTCCAGGCGCATCGGACCCTGGACGGGGGCCGGGTCCGTACGGGTGTGCCACCGGCGGTCGTACATGGCGCGGCCGGCCGAGGCCGTGAACAGCCTTCGCCGCGCGGCTTCTTCCGCGGCCGCGCTGTGGTCCGCGATCGGAAGGGGGCCCTTCGGCCACGGCGGGTCCGCCGCCAACCGCACCGGCAGCAGCACCGCCAGCGTCTGCCGGGTGCCCTCCGCCGCCACGAACGCACGCGTCAACTCTTCGTTCCAGCCCCCCGACTCACTCACCCCCACAGCGTCGCCCCCCGCTCCCGCCCATGCAACCGGCCCGCGGGCCCAGCCTCCGCGGCGAGTTCGCCGGACCGTGGGCCGGTGGGGGCTTGTCGCGCGGTTCCTCCCCCAGAGCTTCGCCTGGGAGGTACCCCCGGCGCCGCCGGATGGTGAACGTCTTCCGCGGTGGTGAGCCGTGCGGGCTCAGGCGGGCGGTAGCGGCCAGGTGGGGACATTGAGGGTGATCAGGGACGCGCCGGGAGGGGTGAGGCGGAGCTCGGTGAGGGCGCAGTTGTGGAGGCCGGGGAAGACCCGGCGGTAGGTGCTTTCGGGGAGGCCGAGGAGGCGGCAGAGGACCAGGCGGAAGAGGGTGTTGTGGGCGACGACGAGGACACGGTGCCCGGGGTGGTCATGGGGGATGCGCAGAAGCGCGGCGGCGCCGCGGGCCGCGGCGGAGCGGGGGTCCTCGCCGGAAGGGAAGGGGTGGGCTGCGGGATCGTCGAGGAAGGCGTCCACCTCGCGGGGGTGGGAGGCGCGGAGCTCGCCCAGGGTGCGGCCCTCGGCGACGCCGAAGTCGACCTCCAGCAGGTCCGGTTCGACGACGGGAACGATCCCGGTGGCCCGCGCCGCGGGCTCGGCGGTGCGCCGGGCACGGGACAGCGGGGACGTGAGGATGGCGTCGAGCCCGGCGCCCGCCGCCCATGCCCCGAGCGCCTCGGCCTGTTCGAGCCCGAGCGGGGTGAGCGCGATGTCGCTGACCCCGGTGTAGCGGTTCTCCTCGTGCCAGACGGTCTCACCGTGCCGGGTGAGGAAAAGGGTCGTGGCGGCGGTGGTCATCCGTGCTCCCGTGCGTAGGCGGCCGTCTCCGTGGGGAGCCAGCCGCGGCGTTCCCATTCGTCCACGAGCGCCACGAAGGGCTCGTCGAACCGCCGGCTCACCTCGGGCCGCGGTTCAAGTGTCGTACGCAGCCGCACCATCGGCCGTAGGTCCGACCACGCCGCCGGCTCGGAGTCGCCCGCGGATCGGACGCCGTGCGCGGCGAGCACGGCCATCCCGAGGGCCGAGTCGGCCTGTTCGGGAATGGTGGCCGGCCGGCCGAGCACATCGGCGCGCAACTGGTTCCAGTACGCGCTGCCGGTGGCGCCCCCGGTGAAGGCGACCGGCCCCTCGATCCGGGCGCCCAACTGCCGTACGTAGGAGAGGCAGAGGCGTTCCACGAACGCCACGCCCTGCAGGAGGGAGGCGTGCAGGTCGCCGTCGTCGGCGGGGGTGCCCAGGGTGAAGGGCTCGGCGTCGGGCGCCAGGAACGGGAAGCGCTCGCCGTGCGAGACGAGGGGGTAGGAGAGCACGCTCGCCGGCTCGTGCGCGGCGGCGGCCCGGTCCAGCCGGGCCAGGTCGGCCCCGGGGAACGCCCGGGCCAGCGCGCCGGCGCCGACGCTGGAGGCGCCGCCCGGGAGCCAGTTGCCGTCTGCCGAGCGGTGGTTGTAGAGCACGCCGGCCGGGTCCGCGAGCGGGCGCGCCGTGACGCCCTTGATGACGAGGGTGGTGCCGAGAACGGTGTTCCACTGCCCGATGTCCCAGGCGCCCGAGCCGAGTTGGGCCGCGCAGCCGTCCGTCATCCCGGCGACGACCGGGGTGCCCTCGGCGAGTCCGGTCAGGCCGGCCGCCTCGGCGCAGACGGTGCCGAGTACGGTGCCGGGGGCCACCACCGGCGGGAAGTCCAGTCCGGACAGGCCCAGTTGCTCGTGGACCGCGCGGGGCCAGCTGCGGCCGTGCAGGTCGTATCCGGTCTTGAGGGCGTGGCTGGAGTCGGTCGGCACCGGGTGCCCGACCAGCCGGGTGGTGACGAAGTCCGCCTGGTGGCAGACCCGGGCGCCCCGGAGCGCCGCCGGGTCGCCGCCGCCTTGGCGGACGAGCCGGAGCACCTTCGCCAGCGCCCAGCTCGGCTGGATGCGGTAGCCGAGGGCGTCCCACACATCGGCGGCGGTCTCCTGGGCGTGGCGCGCCTCGGCGGCGGCCCGGCTGTCGTCGTACATCAGCGCGGCGGTCACCGGGGTGCCGCGGGAGTCCGTGAGCAGGACGGTGCCGGAGGTGCCGCACACCGCCAGGCCCCGCACCCGCGCGGGCTCCAGCGGGCGCAGCGTCGCGCGGACCGCCGCGCCGACGCCGTCCCACCAGTCGGAGGGGAGCTGTTCGTGACGGTCGCCGTCCCGGGTGCCGGTGAGCGGGGCGGAGCCCCGGCCGAGCACCCGGCCGTCGCCCGTCACGGCGAGGGCCCGTACGCCCTGCGTCCCGAGGTCGATCCCCAGCCACAGGTCCTGGTCGGGTGTGTCCGTCACGGGCTCCGGTCCTCTCGTTGGTCGTGCGGTGGCGGCGGGGCGCTTTTCACACCGTGACCACAGCCCCGGTCGGGTGCCTGCCCGCGGGGTGCCAGCGGGTTCCCATCTCGGCTCTCACCTGGTGAGAGACCGCCGGGTGGGTCACTCGACGGGTTGACCTGACGGCCGCCGGTAGTGAACACTGCCGAACGTTACATCAGCATTGAATGTTATATCCACAGTGCAGACTGTTATTGTCGGGTCGACGGATCGGAACAGGGCCGAGGGATGTCACAGGACAAGAACCGCCGGGGGCCGTCGCAGCGGCGCCGCGAGCTGTCGGACCATGTGCTGGCCGAGGGCTCGGTCTCCGCGTCCGATCTGGCCGAGCGGTTCGGGGTGAGTCTGATGACCATCTACCGCGACATCGACGAGCTGGAGCGGGAAGGCATCCTGCGCAAGTTCCGCGGCGGGGTCACGGTCCAGCCGTCCGGCGTCTTCGAGAGCAACGTGGCGTTCCGCAAGAAGACGATGCGGGCCGAGAAGGCGGCGGTCGCGGCGAAGGCGGCGACGCTGATCGAGCCCGGCATGTCCGTCATGATCGACGACTCCACCACCGCGCTGGAACTCGCCCGGCTGCTGCCCGGCATAGAACCGCTGACCGTGGTCACCAACTTCCTCGAAGCGCTCAACCTGCTCGCCGACGAACGCGGGCTGCACCTGATGGCGCTCGGCGGCGACTACGACCGGCTGCACGACTCGTTCCTCGGCGTGCCCTGCGTGGAGGCGGTCGAGGCGCTGCGGGTGGACCTGTGCTTCGTCTCCACCTCGTCGGTGTACGGCGACTACGCCTTCCACCAGGAGCAGCGGATCGTGGCGGTCAAGCGCGCGATGCTCAAGGCGGCCAACCGCAGCGTGCTGATGATCGACCACTCCAAGCTGGGGCGCACCGCGCTGCACCGGCTGGCCCCGCTGACCACCTTCGACCTCATCCTGATCGACGACCGCACCCCGCCCGACGTCCTGCGTTCCCTCGACGACAGCGGCGTCCCCTACGAGACCGCTCCGACCCCGGCATGAAGGAGACCTCGGCCATGAGAATCCTCGCAGCGGGCGACCACTTCGTCGCTCCCGACCTGTTCACCCGGGAGCTGACCGCCGAGATCGGCACCGGTCACTCCATCGACGAACTGCGGCTGCCGTGGCCGCTCACCCCCTTCGGCCGGGTCGCCGAGGTCGACGAGGCGTCGGGTGACGAGGACACCATGGTCACCGCGTTGCGCGGGGCGCAGGTGTGCGTCACCCAGATGGCGCCGGTGACCCGGAAGATCCTCGAAGGCGCCCCCGATCTGCGGCTGGTGGTGATCGGCAGGGGCGGCCCGGTGAACGTCAACCTCGAAGCGGCGAAGGAGCACGGCGTCCAGGTCTGCAACACCCCCGGGCGCAACGCGGCCGCCACCGCCGAGTACACCGTCGGGATGATGCTCGCGGCGATGCGCCGCATCCCCGAGACGTCCGCCGCGCTCGCCGCCGGGCGCTGGGCCGGCGAGTTCTACACGTACGACAACTGCGGGCCGGGGCTCGACGGTGCGACCGTCGGGCTGATCGGGTGCGGGGCCGTCGGCAGCCGGGTGGCGCGCGCCCTGACCGCGCTCGGCGCGCGGGTGCGGCTGTACGACCCGTATGCCGACGAGCGGGTGCTGCGCGAGTCCGGTGAGCCCGTCGCCGACCTGGACGACCTGCTGCGCGGCTCCGACGTGGTGTCGCTGCACGCGCGGCTGACACCGGAGACCCGCGGGCTGCTCGGTGCGCGCGAGCTGGCGCTGCTGCCGGAGGGCGCGGTCGTCGTCAACTGCGCGCGGGGCGCGCTGCTGGACGAGGACGCGCTCTGCGACGCCCTGGAGTCGGGGCGGCTGGCGGCGGCGGGGCTCGACGTGTTCGCGGTGGAGCCCCCGCCGTCGGACTCGCGGCTGCGGACCGCGCCCCGGCTGGTCATGACGCCCCACCTGGCCGGTGCCAACACCTCCGTCGCGCACAACGCGGCGAGGATCGCGGCCGCGGAGGTGGGGCGGTTCCTGCGGGGCGAGCCGCTCGCGCACCGCGTCGTGTGAGGCGCTCGCGGCGGGTCTGCGGCGGCGTGGCTCCTGTCGTGTGACGTCCGGGCCGCGGGCTTTGGCCCCCTGACTCCGGCCGCTTGGGTCGCGCTTGCCTCGCTCGCCGTTCGCGCCGTTCGCGTCGCTTGAAGCTTGCGCTGCTTGAAGTTCTCGCCACTTCAAGTTCTCGTCCCCTGATGGTGTTTCAGCCGAAGGTCTTTCAGTCGAGGGAAGGAACGCACGGTGTTCGTCGGACTGGACATGGGAACCTCCGTCGTCAAAGCGGCGGCCTTCGCCGATGACGGCGCGACCCTGCGCGTCGAATCGATGCCGATCTCGCTCGGCGGGCAGGGGGAACACGTCGAGCAGGACGTCGAGGAGGTGGTGCGCGCCGCCACGGGTGTCCTCGCCGCGGTCAGCGAAGGCCAGGCGCCCGCGCTCGTCGCCATCACCGGCCAGGGCGACGGGCTGTGGCTGGTCGACGCCGAGGGCCGGGCCGTACGCCCCGCCATGTCCTGGATGGACGGCCGGGCCGGCGGGCTGGTGGCCGGCTGGATGGCGGACGGCACCGCCGGGCGGCTCTACCGGCGCACCGGCAACGTGCTCTTCCCCGGCTCGCCCGGGCCGCTGCTGGCCTGGCTCGACCGCCACGAACCGCGGTCCCTCGACGCGGCCACCACCGCCGCCTGCTGCAAGGACGTCGTCCACCTGCGGCTGACCGGTGAGCGCGGCACCGACCTGTCCGACGCGTCGGTGCCCTTCCTGGACCCGCGCACCCGCACCTACGCCCCCGAAGCGCTCGCCGACCTCGGCCTCGGCCACCGTGCCGGCCTGCTGCCGCCGATCGCCGCGACCCTGCCGTACGGGCAGGCGCGCGGGCACATCGCGGGCCTGCCGGACGGCACCCCCGTCACCGGCGGCCCCTACGACCTGCCGGCCTCGGCGACGGGCGCCGGGGTGACCGAGCCGGGGGACGGGCTGCTCATCGTCGGCACGACCCTGGCCTGCCAGGTCGTCGTCGAGCGCGTCGCCCTCGACGAGGACCCGGTCGGCTTCCACCTCGCCACGGTCCGGCCGGACCGCCACATGCGGGCACTGCCGGCAATGACCGGCACCGTCGCGCTCGACTGGGTGCTCGGCCTCACCGGCACGACCCACGACCAGCTCTCCGAACTGCTCGACGCCACCCCGCGCGGCGCCCGGGGCGTCGCCGCGCTGCCCTACCTGTCGCCGTCGGGCGAACGCGCGCCCTTCGTCGACCCCACCGCCCGCGCCGAGTTCACCGGTCTCGACCTGCGGGCCACCCGCGCGGACCTGGTCCGTGCCATGTGCGAGGCGATCGCCTTCGCCGCCCGGCACTGCCTCGAAGCGGCCGGCCTGACCGGCCGGTTGGCGGTCTGCGGCGGCGGTGCCCGCAACCCCGCGTGGCTGCGCCTGTTCGCCGACGTGCTGGGCCGCCCGCTGCGGGTCGCGCGGGGACCCGAACCGGGCGCGCGCGGGGCGGTGTTGGCGGGTGTCGCCGCCCACGGGGACACCCTCGGGCGGGAGTTGGACGTGGCGCGGTGGACGGCCCCCGAAGCGGTGATCGACCCGGACCCGGTGGGCGTCGCCTACTACGAACACGCCTACGCGGACTACCTGTTCCGCGTCGAGAGCGCCCGCAACCGCTGGCCCGGCCCGGCGGACGCCAGGGGAGCCGGCCGCCCCTGAGCGCCCGTCCGGTCGTACGGCCCCGCCCGGGCGCGGTCGGGCGGGGCCGGGCGGGGCCGTCGGGCGTGCCTGCCGAGCGGCGCCCTCACAGCGCGAGAGGCCGGTAGGTCAGCGCCTGGTCGACCACCTGCGCGGCGGTCGGCTCGGGCCCCTCAGGCCAGAAGACCAAGCCGGAGACGTAGCCACTCGGGCAGCCCGTCGAGCGTGGCCGTTACCTTGGTGACTCACCTGATCGGACCGACCCCCCGAGGCCCGGTGAGGAGGCGGACGGGGCCCAGGAGGCCGGAGACGCGTTGGCCGGGGAAGACGAAGTGGGTGGGTCCTGCGGCGTCGAGGTGGGGGGCGAGGGTGCCGAACACGGTGACCTCCAGGGTGTGGGGGCCCGGGGCCGCCGTCATTGGGGGCAGGTCGAAGACGTAAGGGGAGCAGATCCGTACGCCGGCGGGGACGCCGTCGACGGACACCTCCGCGGTGCCGCGCACGCGGCCGAGGTCGAGGGTGACCGGGCCGCCCGCGGCGTGGGGCGGTAGGTGCACGGTGCGGCGGTAGCGGACGCCGCCGCTGTACTCGGCGAGGCCGCGGGACTCCCAGTCGCCGACCCTGATCCGGCCGAGGCCGACCTCGCAGCGCAGCGGCCCGGCGAGGGCGGCCCCGCCTTCGTGGCCCGGGTCCGGCTCCAGCCGCAGAGCGGCGCAGCGTACGCCCGTGGGGGCCTCGCCGCCGGCCAGATGGACGGTCAGGGTGTGCGGGCCGGCGCCGCCCGCGGTGCTGCCGCGCTCCTCGCCGTCCACGAACACGGTGGCGCCGCCGTGCACCTCCACCGTCAACCGCGTTGCGCCGGGAGGCAGTTCGCACCACAGCCACTCCACCGACGGCCGGCCGCCCGGCACGGCGAACCCGACGGATACCACGCTGCCGTCGTCGGCGTCCGGGTCCAGCCAGGCGGCACCGGGCAGCGGGTGGGGCCTGCGGCGCAGGTGCAGGGCCGAAGGATCGCCCGCCGGCGCACGGCGTACCACCGACGGCACCCGCTCGCCGTCGCGTTCCGCCCACCACGTGGCATCGCTGTGCGCGGTCGCGAAGAGGGCCGAGGCGTCGTCGTGGCAGACCGCGTCCACCAGGACGGCGAGCTCGTCGCCGCCCGCGCTCTCCACCACGATCTCGTTGTCGCCCGCCCGCAGGGCCGCGGCCACGTCATGGCGCCGCACGCGCGGCACGGCGTGCTCGGCGTACGGGTCGAAACCGCCCTGCCGGCCCACCACTTGACCGTTGACCCGCAGCACGCACCGGCCCCGCGCGGCGACCTGCACCACGGCGCGCGCGGGCGGCCGGGACAGCGACAGCGTCGTGCCGACCCGTACGGTGCCGGAGCCCGCCCCGTCCTCGCCCGCACGCGCGCCCTCACCCGCTCCCGCACCCGTACCCGTGGCGCCCTCGACCGCCGTGCCGGGGGCGGCAGTCGCGGCGATCCACTCGGGTCGCCGGTACCGTGCCGCGTCCCGTACGAGCGCCACGTGCGCCCGCAGATCCGCGTCCTGATCCGGGGTCAGATCCAGCTCCAGGAGCTGCCGGCCGGGCTCCAACCGCACGCGGCCCAGGGCGAGATGGCCGCCGTCGTCCAGGGCGACGGGGCGTCCTGCCAGCCGGACCGACTTCGCGGCGGCGGCGCCGATCGCGAGGTGGCCGTCGAAGGCATCGGCGAGCAGCAGGTCGACGGCCACCCGCCGGGTCGCCCCCGCGGGCGTCGGGCCGATGTGGAGGAACTCCTCGGGCACGTGGCCCTTGGGGCCCAGCACCTCGCGGTGCACCGGGTCCTTGTGGATGCCGCGGGAGTCGGACCACTCCAGGGTCCGGACGGTCTGCCCGTCGGCGCCGCGCAGGACGGCGTGCGGCCCGAACGTGGCGTGCGCGGACGGCTCGGCCGGCACCGCGGCGCTCCCCGGCGCCGCCCACCCGTCGCGTACGCCGTCCTCGCCGGGGCCTTCCACCCGGTGGCGGAAGGTGCGCAGTTCGGTGCGGGCCGGGCCGACCGGCCGGGCCGCGGGGCGGTCGAAGTCGCCCCAGGTGTTGTCGGCCGTCGGCACGAGCCGCATGTCCCAGTCCGCGTCGTCGGGGATCGCGAGCACCTCGCCGCCCCGCGCGGTGACATCGGCAGGCGCCGACTCCCGCGGCAGGTGCCGGAGTGCGCGACCGGCGGGGAGGACCAGCACCGCGGCCGGCCCGGCGTCGAAGGGCACCTCGACCTCGTGGCACCCCGGCTCGCCGGGGACCGCCGTGACCGGCAGGGTGCGGGGCGAACCGCCGAACGGGTCGACCAGCAGGGCGAGTTCGGCCGGTTCGGGGAGCCGGACCCGGACCCGCGCGGTGCGCGCGTAGCGGCCGGGGTCGAAGTCGTAGCGCGCGTCGAGCCAGCCCAGCGCGGCCCCGCGCGCGTCGGGCGCGGCGACGGCCGCCATGGTCGCGCGCGGAGCGGCCGCCGTCAGGAACACCACGGCCGTCTCCGCCACTTGGCGGGCGAGCGCGGGGACCGTCGCCTCGACGACCGGACCCGGCCCGTGCGGCAGATCGGCCAGCAGGTCGGCCGCGGGCACGCACACCGCGCGGCCGTCCGCGAAGCACGCCCGCAGCGCGTCGAGCGCGGTATCGGCGCCCGCGCCGACCACCTCCTCGGGCACCGCCCCCACGGCGACCAGCCGCCCGCCGGCCGCCGCGAACTCCACCAACTTCCGTGCCGTTTCCGCTTCGAGGACGGTGCAAGCGGGCAGCAGGAGCGTCGCGTACCGCTCCTCGGCGACGCACAGCCGGGTGCCGTCCGGCTCGCCGCCGCGCACCGTCGCCCGCGCGAGGGAGGAGTCGTCGATGACGTCGGCGTCGCGGCCGAGCAGGTCGAGCACCCCCGGCCTGGTGCGGAACCAGGTCATGTCGCCGACGAGTTCGAGGTACGTCTCCTGCGCGCGGGCCGCGGCGGCCGAGACGCCGTCCAGGGCGGTGCCGGCCTGCGCGGTCGTGGTGGGCAGCAGCACCGCGACGTCGCACAGGTGGTGGCCCAGGCTCAGGATCGCGCAGAGCCGGGTCACCGCGTCGGCGAAGACCCGGTGGTGGCGCCAGTACGGCTGGCGCCAGTCGGTGCCCGGCGGCGCCCACTCCCACCAGCCGCCCTTGGTCGTGTAGTACACCGCGTGCGGGTTGTAGAGGGTCGCGCCGGCGCGCAGCCACGGCAGCAGCCAGTCGAACGTCTCCTCCAGCGTGCCGCCCCACCCGGTGGAGTGGAACGCCTCGATCCAGGTGCGCCGGCCCCCGTACAGGTGGGCGAGCGAGGAGTGGATACGGGCGTCGCCGTGGTGGTCGGAGCCCGGCGCGGAGAACCAGCGGTGGGTCCTGGCGTAGTCGGCGTACAACTCGACCCCGCCGACCGGGTGTCCGGCGCGGGCGGGGTCCTGCTGGTCGCAGCCGACGAGCAGCCCGTGCCGCTCGTGCCAGCCGGCGAGCGGCCGGAAGAACGCCTCCTCGGCCGCCTCCGCCCGGGTCAGCTGGTAGTCGCGCCGTATCCGACCGGCGTCCGGGCGCGCGCTGTCCGCGTACAGCGCGTCCAGGTGCGGTACGAGGTCGTAGCCGCGCCGGCGCCGGAAGTCCGCGGCGAATCCGGCCGACCAGGTGGGCAGGGACGGCAGTTCGTCCTGGAACGAGCCGACGACCACGGTGCCGAGCCGGTCGCCCAGCCGCCGCTCGAAGGCGCCGTGCACCCGGTCGAGCAGCGCGGCGCACGCCTCGGTGCCGAGGTAGTCGAAGCCGCGCGCCACATGGTGGTGGAGTGTCAGCCGCCAGCGGCCGGGTCCCGGCGGCCGGATCGTCCGGCCGTCGACGGCGAGCGGGACGGCGGGGCCGGTCACCTCGCCTGCCTCGTCCAGCGGTTCCGCGTGGCCGCCGACCGGCTGCCCTTGCGGCGGGCAGCCCAGCTCGCCCTCGCTGTCGACGACCGCGCGTACCCGCGCCAGCGCGCGCCCGGCGTAGCGCGGCTGCTCGTCGACGAGGCGCGCCTGCAGATCGGCGCCGGAGAAGCCCAACTGGTCGTAGAACCAGAGGAACACGCCCAGTGCGGCCGCGTCCGCGCAGACGCCGTCGAGCAGCGCCCACCAGGCGTCGGTCATGAACGCCGGGTCGTCGGCGTCGGACCCGAACAGCGGTCCCGAGGGCGCCAGGTTGAGGATGACCAGGTTGAACACCCCGCCCTCGGCGAAGCGTTGGAGCTGCGCCCGCAACCGGGCCCGGTCCAGCCGCTCCCCGCTCCACCACCAGATGGCGGTGGGCGAGAAGGCTCTGGGTGGTTCGGCGAGGATCGCGGCGATGTCCGCCGGGAGAGCGTCAGCCCTTGAGACCACCTGCGAACCCCTTGATCACATAGCGCTGGAGGAAGAGGAAGATGACGAGGATCGGCAGCGCGGCGAGCACCAGACCGGCGAAGACCAGGCCGTAGTCGGAGACGTACTGGCCCACGAACGAGAAGATCGCCACCGGCACGGTCTCCTTGCCGGAGCCGCCCAGGTACAGCAGCGGGGTGAAGAAGTCGTTCCAGATGAAGACCGCGTTCAGGATGATCACGGTGCCGGTGATCGGCCGCAGCAGCGGGAAGACGATCCGGGTGAACGCCTGCCGGTGGTCGCAGCCGTCGATCAGCGCGGCCTGCGCGTAGTCCCGCGGCAGCGCCCGGATGAAGCCGGTGTAGAGGAAGACGGTGAACGGCATCTGGATGCCGGTGTAGAAGAGGATCATGCCCTGGTAGGTGCCGAGCCAGCCGAGGTCGTCGACCAGCTTGTACAGCGGGATCATGCCGAGCTGGAACGGGAGGATGATCCCCAGCAGGAACAGGACGTACAGCCCGTAGCCGAGGCCGCTCGCGCACCGCGCCAGGTAGTACGCGCCGGTCGATCCGATCACGATGAGCAGCAGCAGGCTGACGGCGGTGATGATCGCGCTGTTCACCAGGGCGGACCCGAGGGACGCCGACGACCAGGCGTTGTCGAAGTTGTGGAAGGTCGGCGAAGTCGGCGGCGACAGCGGCGAGTCGGCGATCTGCGACGGGCTCTTCAGGGCGAGCGTGAGCAGGGCGTACACCGGGAACAGGAAGACGACCGCGGTCGCGATCATCACCAGTTCCAGGAGGTAACGCCCGTAGCCGGGACGCCGTTTGCGGCGCGCGGTGGCGGGGCGCTCGGCCCCGGTGCTGACCCCGCCGGCCGTGACGGTACTCACGCGGTGACCTCCCGGGCGCGCAGATAGCGGAGTTGGACCAGCGAGACGGCGGCCACGAACAGCGCGAGGACCAGCGCCACTGCCGTGCTGTAGCCGAACTTCCCGTACACGAAGGCTTCCTTGTAGAGCACCGTGGACAGCGTCTCGCTCGACGTGCCGGGTCCGCCGTTGGTCGCGGCGTACACCTGGTCGAAGAGCTTCAGGCCGCCGATGGTCGACAGCATCAGGTTGACGGTCAGCGCGGGCGCCAGCAGCGGCCAGGTGACGTAGCGGAACCGCTGCCAGCTGCCCGCGCCGTCGATCCGCGCCGCCTCCAGGAGCTCGGCCGGCACGTCCTGGAGCCCGGCCAGGAAGATCACCATCGAGTACCCGGCGTACTGCCACACCACCATCGCGGCCACCGACCACAGCGTGATCGACGGGTTGCCCAGCCAGTCCTGGCGCAGGCTGCCGAGGCCGACCGCGCCGAGGATGCCGTTGAGGCCCGCGCCGTTGTCGGGGTTGTAGACGTACTTCCACAGGAACGCCACCATCACCGGGCTGACCACGGCGGGCGCGAAGAAGACCACCCGCAGCAGCGTCCTGGACCTGATGTTGGCGTTCACGCCGAGCGCCAGCAGCAGCCCGATGAGGTTCTGCACGACGACGATCGCGACGGTGAGCAGCAGCGTGTTGGTGATGGACTGCAGGGCGCGGTCGTCGCCGAGCAGGGTGTGGAAGTTGGCGAGGCCGACGAACGAGAACGACCCGATGCCGGACCAGTCGGTGAACGCGTAGACCACGCCGGCGATGCTCGGGTAGAGCACCACGAGCGCGTACACGGCCAGCGCGGGCACGACGAAGATCCACGGCGGTACGGTCGGGTCGCGGCGGCCGGGCCGGGGCAGTGCGACGCGCGGTGCCTTCACGACTTCTTCCCGTAGGCCTTGTCCATCTGTGCCAGGGCGCCCTTGACGTCGGTCTTGCCGGCGAGCAGGTCCTGCACGGCGGCGAAGTGGGCCGGCTGCACTTCGGCGTTGGGCCAGCGCTGGTCCATGAACGGCACGGCGTGGTCGGCGTCGATGATCGGCAGGAACTCCGACAGCACCGGATCGATCTTGGTGCTGGAGTCGCGGGAGAAGGGGATGGCGGAGACGTCCGCCGCCCAGGCGTTGATGTTCTCCTGCTTGCCGAGGAACTCGATGAACGCCTTGCCCTTGGCCGCGTTCTTCGCCCGCGCCGACACCCCCAGCCCTACCACGATGCCCGCCGGTATCCACAGGTTCGCCGCGTCGTCCCCGCCGGGGAAGGGGAACATGCCCAGGTCGTCGGGGGACTTGGCGGCCTGCCGGAAGTTGGACAGCACCGAGGACACCTGCACGGCCATGGCCGCCTTGCCGGTGGCGACCATCGAGGTCTGCTGCTCGAACGTGGTGCCGTCGGGGTGGTCGTTGAAGAAGCCCCGCTTCTGCAGGTCCTGGTACTTGCCCATCGCGTCGGCCCAGCCCGAGCCGACGAACGTCGCCTTCCCCGACGCCATCTGGTCGTCGAAGGTGGGGTCCTTGGCGTAGACGGCGTTGGGGACCAGCGCGTAGGTGATCAGCTGGGTGACCCAGGGCGTCTGCGCGCCGAGCGCCAGCGGCACGACGCCCTTGGACTTCAACGTGCCGCACACGTCGAGCAGTTCGGCCCAGGTCTTGGGCGGGGTCACCCCGGCGTCGGCGAACACCTTCTTGTTGTAGATGGCGCCGATGACGCTGCTGCCCGCCGAGTACAGATAGGTCTTGCCGTCGTGGCGGTAGGCGGCGTCGAAGCTCTTCGGGATGGTCCTGGTCCACGCCTGGTCGTCGAGGTCGGTCAGCAGGTCGGCCTTCGCCAGCTCGACCATGGACATCGCGCTGCCGCTGCCGGGGTAGAGCACGTGCACGTCGGGGGCGTTGCCGCCGGCGAGCTGGGTGCGGACCACCGTCTGCACCTGGTCGGTGGGCGCGAAGGAGGTGCTGAACGAGACGCCGGTGTGGCTCTTGCGGTAGGCGGCGATCAGGTCCGTGATCGGCTTCTGCTCGTCGGCGACACCGACCACCCGTATCTTGCCGCCGGAGCCGCCCGAACCCGAGCACGCCGTGAGGACCGAAGGGAGCGCGGCCGCGGCCGCGACCCCACCGCCGACGCGGAGCAGTCCTCGGCGGCTCACCGTGCCCCGGTCGGGCTGACTGCGGGAACCCGTGCTCATGGTGTGTCCTCCTCCTGGGGACCGGCGGACGTGGGCGCCGCCGGAGAGAATGCCGCGGTGAAGTGGTAGGAACCCGAGGCCACTTGGTAGCGGGCGTGGCCGGGGCCGGTGTCGATCAGCGTGGAGTGGGCGCCGTCCTCGGGCGCCGCGGCGAGTTCGCGGACCGAGCGCGGATCGGTGGTGGGTACGAAGACCTCGGCGGTGGCGCCGGGCGGCACCTGCACGCGCAGGGTCAGGCGCTCGCCCTCGCGCCGCCAGGCGGCCGCGACGGTGCCCCGCGCCGACTCGTAGCGGGCGCTCGCGTGGCCGAGCGCGCCGGGGCGGGGCCGGATGCGCAGCCGCCGGTAGGCGACGGAGTCCGCGTTCTGGTCCACACCGGCGACGCCCCGGTAGAGCCATTCGCCGATGGAGCCGAGCGCGTAGTGGTTGAAGGAGTTCATCGCCGGGGCCCGGAAGCCGCCTTCGGGCGTCCAGCCGTCCCAGCGCTCCCAGATGGTGGTGGCGCCGTGCCGCAACGGGAAGAGCCACGACGGCACTTCCGTGCGGCGCAGCAGCGCATGGGCCAGATCCGCGCGCCCGTACGCGTCGAGTACGGGGGCGGCGAGCGCCACCCCGACGAAGCCGGTCTGCAGGGCGGGCCCGGCCGCCTCGACGAGTTCGGCGAGCCGGCGGGCCGCGCCGTCCGCCAGGTGCTCGGGCAGCAGGCCGAAGGCGAGCGCGACCAGGTAGCCGGTCTGAGTGTCGCCCGCCAGCCGCACCTGCCCGGCGGGGCGCGGGGAGTCCTCGGCGGTCTCGGCTCGCCCGGCTGGTGCAGCGCCTTCGGCGTCCCCGGCGGTGACGAAACGTGCCACGAACGCCGCTCTGATGCCGGCCGCCAGCCGGTGGTGCTCCTGCGCCACGTCGTGGTGGCCCAGGGCCTCGGCGGCCAGTGCGGTGAGCCGGGTGCTGTGCGCGAAGTACGCGGTGGCGACGACCCCACGCGGGGTGGGGACGCCGGGGGCGAGCCAGTCCGAGAAGTGCGGGCCCACCCGGTGCCGCCAGATCAGGTCGGGGTTGTGCCGGTGGATCAGGGCGACCCAGGCGCGCATCCCGTCCAGCGCGCGGGAGAGGAACCGCGGGTCGCCGTAGGTGCGGTACAGGTGCCACGGCACGACCACGCCCGCGTCGGCCCAGCCGGGCGCCCCCTCGTCGGCGACGCCGGCCAGCCGCGGCGCGACGTTGGTGAAGCCGCCGTCGGGCGTCCGCGCGTCATCGATGTCGCGCAGCCACTTGGTGAAGAAGGCCGCCACGTCCGCGTTGAGCGCCGCTGTGGGGAGGAAGACCTGTGCGTCGGCCAGCCAGCCGAGCCGCTCGTCACGCTGCGGGCAATCGGTGGGCACGCTCACGAAGTTGGAGCGCTGGCCCCACTCCACGCAGGCGTGCAGCCGGCGGATGTCCGGGTCCGAGCAGTCGAAGGAGCCCGTCCACGCGGTGTCGCTGTGCAGGGCGACGGCCAGCACGGCGTCCGCACGCAGATCCGGTATGCCGCTGATCTCCGCGTAGCGGAAGCCGTGGTAGGTGAACCGCGGCTCGAACGTACGGTGGCGGCGCCCGTCGCCGATCAGGACGTCCGTGGCCGCGGCCGTGCGCAGGTTGGCGGTGTACAGGCGCTGCTTGTCGTCCAGCACCTCGGCGTGCCGGACGACCACCCGGGCGCCGGCGGCGAGGTCGTCGACCCGGAGGCGTATCCGCCCGGCGAGGTTCTGGCCGAAGTCGACGAGGTGCGTGCCGGGGGAGACGCGGGTGACGGACAGCGGCCGGATCTCGGCCATCGCCCGCACGGGTTCGTCGACGGACGCCACCAGCAGCCGGTGGTCGGCGTCCACGACCAGGGCCGGCGACCAGCCGTCGTCGTCGTATCCGGGCGACTCCCAGCCGTCGACGGCCTGTCGCAGGTCGTGGCACTCGCCCATCAGCAGATCGGCGTACCGGATCGCCCCGGTGCGGGTGACCCAGGTGTCGTCGGTGACGACGGTGCGGACGCTGCCGTCGGCGTGGGTGAGGTGCAGTTCGGCGAGGAACTGCGGGAACGTGCCGTAGTGCGCGCCCGCCCGGCGCGGTTCGAAGCCGACGAAGCCGCTCCACCAGCCGTCGGCGAGCGTCGCGGCCAGCACGTTCTCGCCCGGGCCGACCAACTCCGTGACGTCGTAAGTCTGGTACTGCACGCGGCGGGTGTAGTCGGTCCAGCCCGGGGCGAGTTCGGCGTCGCCGACGCGGGTGCCGTTGAGGCGTACCTCGTACAGGCCGCGCGCGCTGACGTAGAGCCTGGCGCGGACCAAGGGGGACGCGGCGGGGGCGTCCGCGGGGTGCGCCGCGCCCGGGAAGGCCCGCCGCAGCAGCGGGCAGGGGGCCAGACCGTGGTCGTCCAGGGCGAGTTCGCCCTCGGTCGGGGCGTCCATCACGGCGATCGGGTTCGGGTCGTGGGTGATCCACGAAGCCCGCCACGCAGGTTCGCCGGGGCGGCTGCGGTCCGCCGCTCGCGACGGCACCGTCATCCCGGTCTCGAACCAGGAGACCGCGCCGGCGGGTTCCTCGCCGGCCGAGGCCGCCCCCGACCACACCTCGACCCGCCAGTGGTAGCGGGTCCTCGGGCGCAGGGCGGGTCCCGCGTAGCCGGCGGCGATCGCCGAGGGGTCCTCCACCCGGCCGCTGTCCCATAGGAGTTGACCACCCTCGGCCAGTGCTTCGGGCCGTTCGGCGACGCGGACCCGGTAGCCGACGGGCGCGTCGCCCCGCAGGTCCGACGCCAGCCGCCACGACAGCAGCGGGGCGGGTTCGTCGATGCCGAGGGGGGTGGTGCGGTGGTCGCACCGCAGGGCGTACGGCCGCAGTGCGGGCACAGGCACGTCCTCCTCTCACACCATCTACGGCGTGAAGATGATCATCCGTGAATGTGAAAACTAACGTCGATTCTGTGGCGTGGAGACTATGAGCCCCTCGCGAGGGGTGTCAAGAGTCCCGTCGGACCCCCGGTCAACCGCCCCCTTTCCGTGACCCACCCCTCACCCGCACCGCTTCGACCGGCGCCACCACGTAAGCGGCGCACCCTTGTGAAGCACGGCCCCTCGGTGATATTCGCGGCGTGATTACCACACGAATGAACGTGAAATCGTCCACGCCCGCGCCCCCGCGCCGTCCGGGTGTGGGGGCTCTCCGCGGAGGGAGCTGGGCATCCAGGGGCGCGGGGAACTGCGCGCTCAGCCACGTGCCGGGCTGAGCCGGGCCGCCGGCCAAGCCCCCGCGGCGGGGTCGCCGGACCACCGGCCGGTGGCGCTGAGCGTGCCGTGTTGCGCACGACCCGCGGGGGTCCGCCACCACGGCGCGTCGCCCGGTTCAGCCCGGCGGCAAGCCACCCGTGTTCGTCGGGCCGTCATCGTGGAAAGGAACCCTGAGGGGAAGGACGGTGGTCGGGGGATGTACTCGATCGACGCTTTGCGCACCGCGGCCGACGGATACCGCTACCTGGACGAGGGCGGCCACGTGTACCTGGACCACACGGGTGCGGGCCTGCCCGCGCGGGCCCAACTGTGGGCCCACGCGGAACGCATCACGACCGGCTGCTACGGCAACCCGCACTCGGTCAGCCCCGCCTCCGCGGCCTCGGGCGAACTCGTGGAGCGCGCGCGACGCAGGGTGCTGGCCCACTTCGACGCGGACCCGTCCGAGTACGCGGTCGTGTTCACGGCGAACGCGACCGGGGCGTGCCGGCTCGTCGGCGAGGCGTACCCGTTCGCACCGGGCACCCGGTTGGTGCTGACACTGGACAACCACAACTCGGTCAACGGCCTGCGGGAGTACGCCAGAAGCCGCGGCGCCGACACGGTCTACGTACCGCTGCGGGCGCCCCGCCTCGGGGTGGACGCGGAGGCGATGGACGCGGTGCTGGCCACCCCGCCGCCGGGCGGCGGCCTGCTGGCGTACCCGGCGCAGAGCAACTTCAGCGGCGTACGGCACTCGCTGGAGTGGGTCACCCGGGCGAAGGCGGCGGGTTGGGACGTGCTGCTCGACGCGGCCGCCTACGTGCCGACCAACCACCTGGACCTGTCCGCGGTGCACCCGGACTTCGTCGCGGTGAGCTGGTACAAGGTCTTCGGCTACCCGACCGGCGTCGGCTGCCTGCTCGCCCGCCGGGACGCGCTCGCCCGGCTGCGCCGCCCCTGGTTCTCCGGCGGCACCATCCACGTCGCGAGCGCGCAGGGCCAGTGGCACCACATGGCCGACGGGGAGGCCGCGTTCGAGGACGGCACTGTCAACTACCTGAGCATTCCCGACATCGAGTTCGGCCTGGACTGGGTACGGGCGATCGGCACCGACGCGATCCACCGCCATGTCACCGCGCTCACCGCGGAGTTGCTGACCGGGCTGGCCGCGCTGCGGCACACCGGCGGCGGACCGCTGGCCCGCTTCTACGGCCCGCCCGACACCGAGGACCGCGGCGGCACCGTGGCACTCAACCTGCTCGACCCGGCCGGGACGGTCATCGACGAGCGGATCGTCGCCCGCGACAGCGCCGCCCGCCGGATCTCGCTGCGCACCGGCTGCTTCTGCAACCCCGGCACCGGGGAGGCCGCGTTCGCGATCGACCGGCACACCCTGGGCGGCGCGGTGCGCACCGCCACCGGCACCATCGACGACTACCTCGGCCGGCTCGGCCTGCCCTCCGGCGGCGCGGTCCGGGTCTCCCTCGGCCTGTCCTCCAGCCGCACGGACGTCGAGGCCTTCCTGGACTTCGTGGCCACCGGCTACCGCGACCACACCCCGGACCCGGGCGGACTCAGCCCTCGGCTGGTGTGCTGAGCGCGACCGCGGGCACCGGGGCCGCCCGGGGCGCCGGCCGGCCGACGGTACGGCACCGGCCGGCCAGCACCGCCCACGCGCCGGCCAGGAACAGTGCGGTGAACCCCGCCAGCAGCAGCCAGTCCACCCACACCGCGCGCCCGAACGAGTTCCCGTACGACGCCAGCAGCGGCGGGCCCAGCGGCGAGGAGCCGTGCGCCCACAGCCCCGGCAGCCCGATCCCGCCGCCCAGCCCCTCGAACGCCCACCGGTTGGTCATCGCCGCGCTCAACACCCGCCCGGCCCAGGCCATTTGTGGCACCGGCACGAAGGCGCCGGAGAACAGCACCTGCGGGAAGCACAGCAGCGGCAGCATCAGCGTCGCCTGCTGCGGCTCGGCCACCGACGCCGACGCCAGCAGCCCGAGCGCCAGCGCCGCGGCCGACGCCAGCAGCACCGTGGTGAACAGCGAGCCGTACGTGTCCCAGCCGGCCGCCGGCAGCCGGTCGAGGCCGCGCAGCACCGCGAGCAGCAGCGCGTCCGCCCCGGCCAGCACCGGCATCAGCAGCGCGGCCTTCGACAGCAGGTACGGGCCCAGCCGCAGCGCGGTGAGCCGCTCCCTGCGCACCACGGGCAGTTCCGTACTGACCTGGAGCAGGCCGTAGGTCAGCCCGAAGAAGAAGCCGCCGAACGCGATCCAGAACAGGATCATCGCCGCGGAACCCGGGCTGGGCGCGGCCGGGTCGAAGGCGCCCGGGCGGAAGAGCAGCGCGAACATCGCGGCGATCACCACCGGTGAACCCACCACCACGGCGGCGGTCAACCGGCTGCGCAGCATCAACTCGGTGCTGCGGCGGGTCAGCAGCCACCACTGGCCGACCGCGCCGAGCGGCCGATCCGGGTCCGGGCTGAGCTTCGGGCCGAGGTTCGGGTCGGGGTGCGGGTCCGGGTTCAGGTTCAGGTCCGGGTCCGTGGCCAGGCCCGGGTCCGACGTTCGGCCGGCGGACTCGGCCGGCAACTCCCTTGCCACGGGGCCGGGTTCGGGCAGCTCCGGCAGCTCGCGCGCGCCCCGGCGGGCCACCGCCGCGTACACCTCCTCGACCGTGGGCACCGCGAACGCCCGCGTCAGGTCCTGCGGGCGACCGAGGTAGCCGGGGTGGCCGTCGGGGGTGAGGAAGAGCACCCGGTCGCAGCGGGCGAGGTCGGCGGGTGCGTGCGTGGTCAGCACGACCGTCACCCCCTCGCCGGCCAAGTCCCGCAGGGTCCGCATGAGTTCGGCGCCGGTCGCCGGGTCGAGCCCGGTGGTCGGCTCGTCCAGGAACAGCACCCGCGGCCGGGTCAGCAACTCCACCGCGATACAGGCCCTGCGCCGCTCGCCCTCGCTCAGCGTCCGCACCCGCTGGGTGGCCCGCGCGGACAGCCCGACCGCGGCCATCGCGCCGTCCACCGCCGCGGTACGCCGTTCCGGGCCGGCGGCCGCCGGCATCCGCAGCCGGGCCGCGTAGGACAGCGCCCGCACCAGCGGGAGGTCCTCGTGCATGACGTTGCCGTGCGGCAGGTAGCCCAGCGCGGGCCGCAGCCCCGCCGGGTCGGCGCCGTCGTGCAGCACCCGGCCGCGCGACGGCAGCCGGATGCCGGCCAGGATCTCCAGCAGGGTGGTCTTGCCCGACCCGCTGCCACCGGCCAGCGCCAGCACCTCGCCCGGCGCGACCGCCAGGTGCACCCCGCTCAGCGTCTCCCGCCCGCCGCGCACCCGCTGCCCCACGCCGTACGCCGCCACCTCGAGACCGATCCCGCCGGTACGGCCGGTGCCGCCCATCGCGCCGCCCCCGCCCGTCTCGGCCATGCCACCCGCGTCGCCCATGCCGCCCGCCTCGCGCCTCGCCCGCCGTCCGGTTCCGCTTCCCGGTCCTGCGGTCCCGTCCCGGAGTCCGGTCCCGCACTCCGTCGGATTCCTACCCCCGGGCGGCACGTAGCGTACGCGAGGCGGGCCGGTGGGCGAGCCGGAGACAGCGGGCCGGCGACCGGTCCTGACGGCCGTGCGGTGCGGTGCCGGGCGGCGGCGTACGGGCCCGGGTCACCGGAGGCGCGGTGAACGGTGTCCCGCGGATGGATGAATACTGTGGGCCGTTGATGATCCACCGACTCGCGGGTACGGGGAGGCGGCGCCGTCGCAATACGCTGGTCCCGCGCGGCCGTTCCGAGCCGCGGCCGAATCTGCCGGGCCCGTGTGGCCGCCGGCGCGGGCCGTTGCGGCGGTGCGCCGCGCCGCCGCCTTGCCCGTATCCTCGCCCTCTCAGCCGAATGGGAGCCCGCACGATGTCCGCAAGTCCCCTTGCCCTGCCACCGGTACGGCTGCTGCCCGCGGACGTGCTCGCCCGGCAGGCGCTGGCCGCGCCGCTGCTGGACCGCGCGCTGCGGCTGACCCGGTGGGCCGGGGAGCAGCGCCGTGTCGACGGCATGGGTGAACTGCTGGACGACGAACTCACCTCCGCCGTGAAGGCGTTGGGCCTGACCGGTGACGAGGGACCGCTCGACGCCTTGCAGGCGTGGGGTGTTGCCGTGGACACCGGGCTGCTCGTGCTGGAGATCGAGGAGGAGGCCGAGGAGTCCACTCCGCCCGGCGAGGCGGCCGGGCAGGCGGTGCCCGGTGAGGTGTACGCGCGGATCGGCCAGGGTGGCGCGGCGGACGGCGCGGACCCGTACGACGTGCTCGACCTGTGGCTCGGCGCGGTGGAGTGCGCGCTGGCCGAGACCACCGCGCCCGACTACGACAACCTGCTCGGGGACCCGGACGGCGACGGCGAGGCGATCAGCCCCGAGGAGGCCGACCGGGAGGCCGAGGAGGAGGCCGAACTCCTCGACGCGGCACTGGTCAACCTGTACGCGCTGTCGGCGCTGGAGGTGGCGGACGCGGAGACCGGGGGAGCGAGCGCGGAGCCCGCGGGTGCGGACGGGGACGGTGCGCGGGACGGCCGGGCCGTGCCGCTGCCCGTGCTCGCGGCCTCCCTGGTGCTCCCCGACGAGATGGAGCAGCCCAGCGAGGCCGTCCTCGAAGAGGTCACCGCCGTCATGCTGCGGCTGGACGAGCACTTCCGGCTGCTGGAGGCCACCGGCCTGGTGGCGTACACGCCGATGGACGAGGCGCTGATCGAGGAGGCCGACGACGAGGGCGTCGCGGCGCTGGGCGAGCCGGACGACGACGAGATCGCCCGCTACGGCGCGGTCCGGCTGACCCCGCTCGGCGTGTACGGCGTGCGAGAGCGGCTCGCCGACGCGGGGGCGTACGCGCCCGTGCTCGGTGACCTCGCGGAGGCCGGCGCGGACGAACTGCTCGGCGCGCTCGGCTCCTACCCGGACCATGCGGTGCGGATCGAGGCGGAGGCGTGGCTCGCCCGGCGCGAACCGGCCGCCGCGGCAGCGGAGTTGCTCGCCGCCGCGAAGGGGGACGGCGCGGACGGGCCCACCCGGCGGCTGGTCTGCCAGCAGGTGCTCGCGGTGCTCGGCGCCGAGGCCGAACCCGCGGTCCGCGACGTCCTCGACGACCCGCACCTCGGCGGACTCGCCCGGGTCTGGCTCACCGAGCGGCACGCGCCCGACGTCCCCGCGCCCACCACCGACATGGTCTACTGGCTCACCATCGACACCGTCGCGGCCCAACTCGCCGCCGACGGCGACTCCGACGAACTCGCCGCCCTCATCACCGAACTCATCGCCCGGCACGAGGAGTTCTTCGCCGACGCCTGGCGCGTCGAGCACCCCGCCACCGCCGCCGTCCTCGAAGCGATCGGCCGCCTCCACCCCGACCGCCCCACCGCCAAGGCCTCCCGCAAGGCAGCCTTCAAGGCCCGCTCCCGGTCCCGCAGCTAGGGCTTTTCGGTCCCTGGCTCCGGGGTTCGTGCCCCGGGCCGGGAGGCGGGTGCGCCGGGTACGAGCCAGGCGGGCAGTGCGGCGGCGACCGCCGAGACGAACAGCCGGCGGTCGCGGGGCGCGGGCAGGGAGATCCACGCCTCGACGACGCCGGCCTCGCCGTGGGCCACGAAGCGGCTGTGGGCCTCGGTGCGCCAGGCGACGGACCCCTCGCCGTCGGGCAGGAGATGCGGGTCGCGTGCGAGGAGGGCGTGCACGGACGCGGTGAAGTGATCGACGAGCAGGCGGTACAGGATCGCACTGCGCTGCCCGGCGAGCCCCGCGGTGTACAGGGCGTCGTGGCGCTCCAGGTGGTCGGCCAGTTCGTTCGACGCGCGCTCCCAGATCTCGTCCGCGGGCAGCCGGGCGGCGACGGTGTCGGCGATCCAGTTCGCCCGGATGCGGTCCAGTTCCGCGTACAGCACCTCCTCGAGGACGTGCGCGGGGCTCGCGGCGTGCTTGTAGAAGGTGGTGCGGTTGACCCGCGCGGCGCGCACCAGGTCCGCCACCGCGATCTCCTCCACCGGTTGCCGCGACGCCAGCAGCAGCACGGCCTCGCGCAGCCGCTGCCGGGTCCGCAGCACCCGGACGTCGACGGTATCCGAGGCGGCGGAACCCTCGGGGGCGGGGCTTTCGGCGCCGGGCGGCGAGGACGCCGAGGGTCGAGGGCGCTGCGAGGACTCCGAGGCTCGCGGCGGCTGAGAAGGCTGCGAAGGCGTGTGCGGCAAGGGCTCCGGCATACCGGGAGTGTAGCCCGCACCGTACCTGACAAGCGCTGATCGACAGGTGTCTCTTTTCTTTTCGGCTCATCGGTGCCACACTTCGAACATGGCGGCGCTGCCTGCGACCACTTCGCGGGGGCTCCCCATCGACCGCGTCCGCGCCGACACTCGCCGAGCCCACCGGCCCCGCGCGGCCTACTTCCCGGTGCCGCCCACCCGGCGGCTCCGACGGTCCGCACACGAAAGAAGCACCATCATGAAGGCATCCGTCACCAAGGGCCTGGGGCAGGGTTTCGTCGTCGAGGAGGTCGAACTCGCCGCCCCGATCGGGCACGAGGTCCGCGTCCAGGTACGGGCCTCCGGCCTGTGTCACTCCGACCTCAGCGTCGCCACCTTCATCGGCGGCGAGTTCCCCGTCGTGCTCGGCCACGAGGTGGCGGGTGTCGTCACCGCGACCGGTCCGGACGTCACGCAGGTGAAGACCGGCGACCATGTCGTCGGCAGCCTGATCCAGTACTGCGGCTCCTGCGTGAACTGCCTCAGCGGTCGTACGCACATCTGCCTGCACCCCGAGTACACGCTGCGCGCCCCCGAGGAGGCGCCCCGGCTGTCCTGGAACGGCGCTCCGGTCGCGCAGGGCATGGGCCTGGGCGGCTTCGCCCAGGAGACGCTCGTCCACGAGAACCAACTCGCCGTCATACCCGACGAGATGCCCTGGGCGCCCGCCGCGCTCATCGGCTGCGGCGTGCTCACCGGCGCCGGCGCCGTGCTGAACAGCGCGAACGTCCAGCACGGCGAGACCGTCGTGGTGATGGGCGCCGGCGGCGTCGGCATGAACGCGGTCAGCGGCGCCCGGCTCGCCGGCGCCGGGAAGATCATCGTGACCGACATCGAGGACGGCAAGCTGGAGCGCGCCAGGGCCTTCGGCGCCACGCACGTCGTCAACTCCCGCGAGACGGACCCGGTCGAGGCGGTCCGCGACATCACCGGCGGGGGCGCCCACCACGTGTTCGACTTCGTCGGCGCCCGCCCGGTGACGGCGCAGGGCCTGCGGATGCTCGGCAGCGGCGGCGGCCTCTACCTCATCGGTGTCGCCGGCAACGACGCGGGCGTCGAGGTCGCCACGATGGCGGCGCTGGGCGGCTCGCAGAAGGTGCAGGGCGTCTACATGGGGTCCTCCCACCTCAAGCGGGACATTCCGTTCTACGCCTCGATGTACCTCCAGGGCCGGATGAACCTCGACGACCTGGTCTCCAAGGAGATCGGCCTGGCCGACATCGAGAAGGGCTACGAGGCGCTGAAGGACGGCACGACCGCGCGCGTGGTCATCACCGACCTGTCCTGACCGGGGGCGAGCCGTCCTGACCGGGGGCGATCGGGGCACGGCCTGTGCCGCGCCCACCCCGCGGGACTCCGCCCCCGGGCCTCCGCCTCCCTCCCCCCGTGGTGAGGGAGGCGGAACGTTCCGGTCGGCCGCCGCCGAGGCGGAACGTTACGGCTAGCAGCCGTTCAGGACCGAGCTGATCGCGGACTTCTCCGCGCTGTCCACGGACAGGCCGTAGTAGTGCTTGACCTGCACGTAGGCGCGCAGGTAGGTGCACTGGTAGGACGCCTGGGGCAGCCACTCCGCCGGGTCGTCGTCACCCTTGGAGCGGTTGGAGTGCGCGGAGACCGCGACGAGTTGGGGGCGGGTGGTGTCGTTGGCGAACGCCTGGCGCTGCGCGGTGGTCCACGCCCACGCGCCGGAGTCCCACGCCTCGGAGAGCGGCACGAGGTGGTCGATGTCGAAGGTCGACGGATCGGTGGTCGTGACACCGTCGTACGGGCTGGTCCAACTGCCGGAAGTGGCCTTGCAGGCGCTGTCGGTCACGACGCCGGAGCCGTCCCGCTTGATGACGTACTCCCGGGTGTCGCAGGTCCCGGAGATCGTGATCCAGGTCGGGAACAGGCTGCGGTCGTACGTCGACGCGTGCGTCTCGGGCGTCGCGGTCATCTCGGAGAGGTACGTGCGCGCCGTGGAGGCGGCGATGGGCGTCGGCAGCGCGGCCTGCGCGGTGCCGCTGCCGGTGAGGAGGATCGTGGCCGCGAGCACGACGGCCCCGGCTGACGCGCAAACGCCGCGCAGGAGACGGGTTTTGGGCATGGCTGAGCGCTCCCGTGACTAGAGGGTCGGAAGGTGCGGGGGAGTTGCCCCTCCAGCGTCCCGGTCTCCGGTCTATGCGGGTAGACAGCCGGCGGTAAATTTTAGGTGACCATGACATTTTGTTCGCCGACGGCATGGCAACGGCCCGGTTCCGTACGGGAACCGGGCCGTGTGTTCGAACGCCAGGGCCCTGCCGCGGAGTTGCGGCAGCCGATCCGGGGTCGGGGCGCGCGGCCGGCGCCCCTCCCGTCGTGCTGCTAGAGCGCGGCCGCGCCCGGCTCGACCATCGCCTTCGCGGTGCGCCCGTCCGCGAAGGTGCCGAGCGCCGTCATCTCCCACTCGCCGGAGTTCTGCTTGACCATCTTGGCCATCAGCACCCCGCGCCGCGCCTCCCCGTGGGTGAGGTCGAAGCGCACCATCTCCTCGCCGGTGACGGCGTCGAAGAGCCGGCAGTACGCCTTCGCGACCTTGTTGAACTTCTGCCCGCTGTAGGAGTTGACGGTGAAGACCAGGCCGGTGGCGTTCGCCGGGAGCGCGCCGAGGTTGATGGAGATGACCTCGTCGTCACCGGAGCCGGCGCCGGTCAGGTTGTCCCCGGCGTGCTGGACCGCGCCGCCCAGGACGCTCAACTTGCCGAAGTAGCAGGTGGCGAGGTGCTCGCGCTGCGGCCCGTAGACGATGACCGAGGCGTCCAGGTCGATGGCCCGGCCGCCGAACGCGGGCTCCCAGCCCAGCCCCATCCTGACCGTCGACAGCACCGGGCGGCCCGCCTTGACCAGCGAGACCGACTGGTTCTTCTGCAGGTTCACCCGGCCCTTGTCGAGGCTGATCTTGCCGGCGCCCGGAGCGGCCGCCGGGGGAGCAGGCGGCGTCGCAGCGGGCGGCGGCGGGAACTGCGCGGCGGGCGCGCCCGCGGGCGGCGGCGGCAGATGCGCGGCGGGCGGGCCGGAAGGGGGCGCGCCGAAGGGCGCCGCCGGGGGCGCAGGCGGTGCGGGCGGAGCCGCGGGAGTGGGAGGTGCGACCGGCTGCGCGGCCGGGGCCGCGGGCTCCTCGACGCTCACCCCGAAGTCGGTGGCGATCCCGGCCAGTCCGTTCGCGTACCCCTGGCCCACCGCGCGGACCTTCCAGGCGCCGCCGCGCCGGTAGACCTCGACGACGACCAGCGCTGTCTCCGGGCCGAGCCCGGACGGCTCGAACGTGGCGACCACGGAGCCGTCGCTGCCGCGGACGGTCGCGGTCGGGGTGGTGCCGGCGAAGACCCCGCCGCCGTCGATGCTGGCGGTCACCACGATCTTGTCGATCTCGGCGGGCACCGCCGCGGTGTCGACCTCGATCGAGTCGGGCGCGGAGCGGCCGCCCGAGTGGTGGGTCACCCCGGGGCCCTCGGGCTGGTTGTAGAAGACGAAGTCGTCGTCCGAGCGCACCTTGCCGTCAGCGGTCAGGAGCAGACCCGAGACGTCGAGCCGCACGGGTGCGGAGACGTCCACCACCACTCGGGGTACGGAGAGCGGCACATTCGAGCCAGGCGTCATTGCGGTCATGTCCTAGGTAACGACAAATCCCTCGTCACGGTTCCATGGCCGGGCGGCCCGGCGGGGCCGCCGTTCCTCCCGTACCCGCGCCCTCGCCCGCACCCGTAGCCGCCCCCGCGGGCCCTCCCGTACCCGGGCCCTCGCCCGCTGCCGCTCGCCGCCCGACAGCAGCCGGCCGCCCCGCCGACCGCGTGCCCGGGCGGACCTGCCTGCCCCGGTGGCGGGCCTGCGTTCCCCGGCGGGCCCGCCGGCAGGGTGCTACTTGTGGTGGTTCCACGGCCCCTTGTCCATGACCACCCTGACCTCCTCCGGCCCCTTGCGCATCAGGCCGCCGCGCTGGAGCCGCAGCGTCGGCCGGCTCTCGGAGTCGGGGCTCGAGTACAGCTCCAGGGCGTGGACGACCACGGCGTCCGGGGCGTTCTCGATCATGCCGGGCACGCAGGTGTACACCAGGTCGTCGTCACTGGCGTTCTCCGCCGCGATGACGACCCTGTCGCCGGCCGTCCCGTTGTCGATCTCCAGGGTGACGCCGTAGCGGAAGAACGAGCCGGTGCCGTTGGACTGCGCCGAGTACGCCACCGGCACCACCGCGCGGATCGTGTCGTTGAGGGCGATCTCGATGACCTCCTCGGCCGTGCCCTGGTGATCGCGGCCGACGTCGCCCAGGTGCTTGACCGCCCCGTCGGCGGTGCTCATCTGCGGCGGGACGTCGTCGGCGCCGAAGGTGGCGACGTGCTCGACGGTGCCGTTCGTTCTCAGTATCAGGGCGTGCAGGTCGTAGTCCGTACTGCTGTCCCAGCGCATCCGGGCGGTGATTCCGGAGGACTTGGCCAGCGGGACCGGGGCGTCGCCCTTCTTCATGTTGATCATGGGAGTCCTGTTCCGACGGGCGGGCGTCGCGCTCGTACCGGGTGATCCGTTCGACCGCGACCTGACTCCGGAACCGTAGGACATCGGCGGATTCCCTGGAACAGGTGGGTACATGGGGGATATCCGCCGCGTCGGGCGAACCGTCCCCGCCGCGCCGGGCGAGCCGTCCCCGCCGCGCCGGCGAACCGTCCCCGTGTCCGGCGGGGCCCGGGCTCCGCCCGGTCAGTGCGGCCAGATCGGCGGGTCCGTGCAGAAGGCGCCGCCGAGGTTCGCCTGCGCGGGGTTGTCCGGGTCCAACTCGCCCTGCTCGGCGACGAGTCGCGCGGCGAACACCTCGGAGTCGTCCTGCGGTTCGTAGCCCAGCGCCCGCGCCGACCCGAGGTCCCACCACAGGCGGGTGTTGGCGGAGGAGCCGTAGACGACGGTGTGCCCGGGGGTGCCCGCGCTCAGCGCCGCGTGGAAGAGCCGGGCGCCGTCGGCGGGGCTCATCCAGACCGACAGCATCCGTACGTTCGCCGGTTCGGGGAAGCAGGAGCCGATCCGGACCGAGACCGTGTCGATGCCGTGCAGGTCGGCGTAGAGCTGGGCCAGGTCCTCCCCGAAGCACTTGGACAGCCCGTAGAAGGTGTCGGGGCGGCGCGGCGTGTCGACCGGGATCAGCGGGTCGCCGTCCTGCGGGCGCGGGGTGAAGCCGACCGCGTGGTTGCTGGAGGCGAAGACGACCCGGGGCGCCGCGCTCCCGGTGCGGAGCCCTTCCTCGCGGACCGCCTCGTAGAGGTTGTGCGTGCCCTGGATGTTCGCCGCCAGGATCTTGTCGAAGGTGGACTCCAGCGAGATGCCGGCCAGGTGCAGCACCGCGTCCACCCCGCGCGCGGCCGCGCGCAGCGCGTCGCGGTCGGCGAGGTCGGCGGTGATCGCCGTGCGCCCCTCGGGCTCGCCCGGCACCGGCTCGATCGGCTGGACGTCGAAGAGCCGCAGGTCGTAGCCGTATGACGGCAGCAGGCCGCGCATCAGGGTGCCCAGGCCGCCGGCGGCGCCGGTGAGCAGGACGGTACGAGGAGCGGGCATGGTGGTCCTCCTGGTTCGACGACGGGCTTCGGGCGGTGGCTCCGGGCGGTGTCCCCGGCTGCCGGGGCCACCGCTGGTGCGGGCGGTGCGGGCGAGACCAGAGAAGTATATCCATGAATGCAGTTCAGATACATAGACGTCTTGCGTTGTTCGACGCGCCGTTCGCGGACTGCTCGCTCGCTTGACCCGCGCCGGGAATCTCGCCTAGCGTGGCAGCGTTCATGAATATAGACATGATTCACGAGGGCGCACATCACGCCCACCGGCTCCGAGGGGGACCCCCGATGACCTCGCCCGCACTCGCCGAGCGACTTGACGGTCTGCTGTTCTTTCCCGTGACGGCGTTCGACGCGGACGGCTCGCTCGACCTCGGCGCCTTCCGCGCCCATGTGCGGCAGGGCGTCGAGGCCGGAGCGGCGGCCGCCTTCGTCTGCTGCGGCACGGGTGAGTTCCACGCGCTGGCCCCCGAGGAGTTCGGCGCCTGCGTGGCCGCGGCCGTCGAGGAGGTGGCCGGCCGGGTGCCGGTGGTGGCCGGCGCCGGATACGGCACCGCGCTCGCCCTGCAGTACGCCGCCATCGCCGAACGGGCCGGCGCCGACGGCCTGCTCGCCATGCCGCCCTACCTGGTGCTGGCCGACCAGGAGGGACTGCTGCGCCACTACACCGCGCTCGCCGCGGGCACCGGCCTGGACGTCATCGTCTACCAGCGCGACAACGCCGTCTTCACCCCCGAGACCGTGGTCGAGCTCGCCCGGGTGCCGAACATCATCGGCCTCAAGGACGGGATCGGCGACCTCGACCTCATGCAGCGGATCATCAGCACCGTCCGCACCGAACTGCCCGGCCACGACTTCCTGTACTTCAACGGCCTGCCCACCGCCGAACTCACCGGCCTCGCCTACCGCGGCATCGGCGTGACCCTCTACTCCTCGGCGGTGTACGCCTTCTCGCCCGAGATCGCGCTCGCCTTCCACCGCGCGCTCACCACCGGCGACGACGCCACCGTCGGCAAGCTGCTCGACGGCTTCTACCGCCCGCTGGTCAACCTCCGCAACCAGGGCCGGGGTTACGCGGTCTCGCTGGTCAAGGCGGGCGTACGGCTGCGGGGGCTGGACGTCGGCGAGGTACGGCCGCCGCTGTCCGAGCCCGCCCCGGCGCACGTCAAGGAACTGGGCGAACTCATCGAGCGCGGCCTGGCGCTGGTCGGCGAGCACTGACATGGCCGCCGCCGACACGCCCCCCGCGGGCCCCTCCGTACCCGCCGGCCCGTCCGCCCCCGGCGAGCCCTCCGCCGGTTCGCCCGCCGCCACGGCCGCCACCATGAAGACCTCCGCCTTCCTCTACCCCTGGGACGTCGTCGGCGACCCGGCCGCCGCCGACCGGGTCGCCGCGCTCGGCGTTCGCCAGGTCACCCTCGCCGCCGCCTACCACTCCACCCGCGCCCTGACCCCGCGCCACCCCGGGCGCCGTGTCGTCACCGCCGAGCACGCCGCCGTGCTCTACCCGCCCGACGCCGAGCGCTGGCGGTCGCACGCCCTGCGCCCGTACCCCGCGGGCACCTGGACGGACGGAGACCAGGACGCCTACGGCACGGCCGCGGCGGCGCTGGCGGCCGCGGGTCTCGACGTGCACACCTGGGTGGTGCTCGCCCACAACTCCCGTATGGGCGCCGAACATCCGGACAGCAGCGTGGTCAACGCGTACGGCGACCGCTACCCGTGGGCGCCGTGCATCGCCCAACCCGCCGTCCGCGCCCACCTGGTGGAACTGGCCGCCGAAGCCGCGCCCCGGCCCGGCGCCCGCGGCACCGAGCTGGAATCCCTCGGCTGGTACGGCCTGGCGCACCTGCACGCCCACGACAAGATCGGCGGCGTGCCGCTCGGCGACGCGGCCCAGTACCTGATGTCGCTCTGCTTCTGCCCGCACTGCCGCGAAGGGTACGCCGGGCTCGGCGCCGATCCGGACCGGCTCGCCGCCGCGGTCCGCGCCGCGCTGGCACCCGCCTGGGCGGGCGGCGCCACCGGCACCGGAACGGACGCCGGATCGGACGGTATCGAGCGGCTGCTGGGTGCCGAGTTCACCGCGCTGACGTTGAACTGGCGTACCCGCACGGCCGGTTCGCTCCAGGCCGAGGCGATCGCCGCGGTCCGGGCGGCGGCCGGCCCCGGCTTCCAGGTGCTGATGCACGCCGACCCGGTGCCGTACCGCTGCGGGGCCAACGCCGGTGTCGATCCCGCGCACATCCTCGGCCACGCCGACGGTCTGGTACTGCCCTGCACCGGCGGGCCGGCCGCGCGCGAGGCGGTCCTCGCGCCGCTCGCCGCGCACCGCCGCGAACACACCGTGCTCGCCGCGAACTTCACGGTCGTGGCCGGCATGGGCGGCAGCCCCCGCACCCTCGCCGCCGACGCGGCGCACGCCGCGGAACTGGGCGCCACCGAACTGCGGCTCTACCACGCGGGTCTGGCGAGCGACGCGGACCTCGTGGCGGTACGGGCGGCGCTGCGGCCGTAGCACCGTACCCGGCGCGGCCCCCGGGGTGTGTCCGGAGCTGGTTCGAGGGGAGTTTCGCCAGGCTCTTCCCGGGGTGTCTTCCGGGGCGCGGCGATCATGGGGGTACCGCCGCGCCCCGGAACCTCCGCCCCCGGCTGGGGCAGGAGGGTCCGTGCGTACCCAAGTCGCCACCGGGGCGCAGGGGGTTGCCGTGGCGGTACAAATATTTCCGGCCGATGTCGCGACCGGACACCGGACGCTCAGAAGGCGCCGCTGGACGAGGCCGGTCCGGCGGCGCCGCCGGCGGTGACGGTGTAGCGGTCGGCCGTGGTGGCGCGGTCGCGCGAGGCGTGGTTGAACTGGCCCGCGAACGTGTACGTGCCCGGCGGCAGCGTCTGGTCGGGGTTGAGCGTCCAGCGGTAGACCAGGTCGCCGCCGCTCGTCGAGACCGTGGTGGTGATCCCGGTCGCCGAGGTGTAGGAGCTGTTGTCGCTGACCCCGCCCGACCGGCCGGAGACGCGCAGTTCCACGGTGAGCGAGGTGAGCGCCACCGTGCTGGTGAGGTTGACGTCGTCCTCGGTCCAGTACGGGTTGCTGTTCGGGTCGACGCTGCCGTTGGACGTCACACCGCCGCTGCCGGCGGCGGGCGCGGACGGGGTGGAGCCGCCGGGGGCCGCGGGCGCGCCGCTCGCGCTGCCGGACGTCGGGCCGGCGGCCGAGCCCGAGGCGTGGCCGGGGGTGTGCCGGGTGCCCGGCGCGGAGTGGCCGGGCCGCGCGTGCTTCTCGGTCGTGCGGGAGCGGGCGGCCGAACCTGAGGTGGCCGACTCCGCGGGCTGCGGCCGCGGCCTCGCGGAGGTCGCGGCGCCGGACGTCACCGCGTCCCGCCCCGGCGTGCCGTCGCCGCCGACCGCGCCCACCGCGAGGCCGCCGATGGCGATCGCGCCGGCCACGGCCGCCGCCACCGCGGTCACCCGCATCCAGGCGGCGGGGGAGTGCTCCCGCGCCGCCGCCGTCGCCGCCGTTGCCGCGGCCAGGTCGGCCGGCTCACAGCCGGGCGTGGCGATCGCGCGCTCCACCCGGGCCAGCATCCGTTCGCGGTCCGGCCGGTGCGCGTCCGCCGCCTCGCGCAGGCGTTGCGGCAGTTGCGGCAGTTGGGCCATCACATTCCCCGTCCCGTGTGCGTACGCGGGCGTGTCGCGGGATTCGTCGACCCCAGTATCCGCGCCGTCGCGCTTCGTTCCGCGTCGGCCCCCGCCGCGGGAGCGCTCCCGCCGGCCGCCGCACTTCCCCCCGTGAGTCCCCGCCGCCCCCCGGCGGGCGCTTCACCGTCCGAGCGGACGGTGGCCAACTCGCCTTTCGCGGTGGGCTGTTGGTCGGCCAGGAGAGTGGTGCCCGGCGCGCCGTCGGCTGCTGCCTCCGCCGGTGTTGCCGGTGCCGTAGCCGTAGCCGTAGCCGTTGCTGTCGCCGCCTCCGACGCTGCGACCTCCGACGCTGCCGCGGTCGCCACGGCCGCGGTCATCGGTGCCGCCGTGGCTTCCGCGGGCGGTCCGAACGCCCCTGCGGTGGGGGGTGGTTGACCGGTGTGCACGCCGCCGGCCGCGGCGAGTCGGCCGCCGACGGTGGGGGCCGGTGCGGGCGCGGGGGCCGGGGCACGCGGCGCCGGCGCACCGGGCGCGGCCGGGCCGGCATCCGGCGCACCGCCGGACAGGGCGACCGCCGCCGTCGGCCGGCCCGTCGCCGGGTCCGGGCCGTGCGGCGCCGCCGGCGGTTCGGCCGGCTGGGCCAGCAGCCGCTCCAACTCCGCCACCCCGCGCGAGGTCTGGCTCTTCACGGTGCCCACCGAGATGCCCAGCGCCTCGGCCGTGTCCTTCTCCGACAGGTCGAACGCGTGCCGCAGCACCACGCACGCCCGTTTGCGGAACGGCAGCCGCTGGAGCGCCTCGCGCAGGTCCAGCACCGCGGGCACGTCGGGCTGCTCCACGACCCGTTCGGTGCGCTGGGACCAGAACAGGGCGACCCGGCGCCGCTCCCGGACCGCGCTGCGGATGCGCGAGCGCGCCAGGTTGGCCACCACGCCCCGCGCGTACGCCGCCGGGTGGTCGGCCCCCTGCACCCGGTCCCAGTGCCGCCACAACGCCACCAGCGCGTCCGCCGCGAGATCGTCGGCCGCGTCCGCCTCGCCCGTCAACAGGTGTGCGAGGCGGGCGAGTTCGGCGTAGTGCCGCTCGAAGAACGCGTGGAATGCGGCCGCGTCGTCGTCGGCCCCGCCGCCGTGCTCGACGGACATGCCCACGGTCACCTCTTCCTGCCCGGACCTCCCCGCCACGGCGCGGCGAGAGCGTAGCAGCGGGACAGGGCCGTGGGCAGAGGTCAGGAACCGGCGATTTCGCGCTTCCCCGACCGTTCGACGCGGGTGATGATCTCCAGGTCGAACTCGCCGCTCGCGGTCTCCGGGCGGGAGCGCAGGTACGTGCGGATTCCCTCGATCAACTCCGCGCGCTCGCCCGGTTCGAGGGTCAACGTGTGCGAGTGGGTCGCGATCGTGTCGACCATCGAGTCGGCGGTGCGCCGCTGCCGGTGCGGGAAGTACGCGTGCTCGACCGGGAACAGCTCCGGGTGCGGCTGGATGCCGCGACCCGGGCTCCAGTCGATGAACGACGTACGGCTGAGCGCCACCTTGCCCAGGCCGGCGATCCACTCCACCCGGTCGTCGTCGGCGTTCCACAGCGCGGCCAGCACCCCGCCCGGCCGCAGCACCCTGCTGATCTCGGGCAGCGCGCGGCTCTGGTCGAACCAGTGCAGCGCCTGCCCGACGATCACCGCGTCCACGGACGCGTTCGGCAGCGGGATCTCCTCCGCGCCCGCCTGATGGGTCGTCAACGTCGGCAAGTACGAACGCAGTTCGCCGAGCATCTCCGGGTCCGGCTCCACCGCGGTCACCCGGTGCCCGAGCGCGGCCGCCACCGCGCTCAACTTCCCCGTGCCGGCGCCCAGGTCCAGCACGTCCAACGTCCCACCCTCCGCCCCCAGTCCACTGGCCAGCGCCGGTTCCAGCGCCCACTTCACCCCGTTCACGGGGTAGTCGGGCCGGTGCGCGGCATACGCGGCCGCCGCCGCCCCGAAGGACCTCGCGCGTCGCGCGATCAGAGCGGGATCGTAGGGGCCGTCACGATCGGTTCGGGCCTCGCCCGCGGTGTCGGTAGCCATACCCCGAATCTACGGCGCCCCCCTCCCCCCCGTGGGGCACCTTTGTCCGTCGCACCCGTTGCGGCGCGCCGCCGGCGGACGCGGTTACCCGTACCCCCCGCGCCCCACGCCACAGGCTCACTTCACTGCGGGTCGGCATCGGCGTGCCTGGCCCAGTCCTCTTGTGCGTCCACCAGGGCGGGGCGGACCTCCCGGTCGAGGCGGTTCGCGACCCATCGGAACGTGGCGGCGAGCCGTGTCAGGTCCTGCGGGCCGAGGTCGGTGAGCCAACTGTCCCCGCACAGGTGCAGGTTGACCAGCGGGGTGCGGGGTTCGGGTGCTTCGGCGTACGGGTTGCAGTCGAGCGTGCAGGAGAAGGCTTCCTCGGCGACGGGTCCCGGGGCCGGGCTGGTGGCGCAGTAGACGGGGACCGTGCGTCCCGGGAAGCGCCGGGTGAGATGGATGTCGGCGAGCCGGTCCTCCCAGGCGCCGGGGGGTACGTTGTGCTCGCTCGGGTCGTTCCCGGCCCACCCGGGCAGATGCCCGGTGAGGGTGCGCCCGTCGGTGGCGGTGAGGGTCCACCGGCGCGGTGCGGTGGGTAAGGCCGAGGGTCCGGTCGTAGCGGAAGAGGTCTTACGGGTCTGCATCTCGTTCCTTGTCGATTCTTGTGGTGCGGCCGGGTTCAGGCGGGCTGAGTTGGTTGCCGTTGCGGCGCGTGCTCCTCCAGCGCGGTGCGGAGGAAGTTCAGCGATTCGGTGGGCGTGAGGGCGGTATCCCGCAGCAAGTCGTACGCCAGGCGCAGCGGTTCGACGTCCTCGGGTTCCTCGACGAGGTGGCCGCTCCAACTGCTCTGCGTGTAGGCGACGGTGCGGCCGTCCTGGAAGAAGATCAGTTCCAGGCAGCTGCGGATGTGGTGCGGTCCGGTGCCGAACGGGACGACGTGCAGGGACACATCGGGCTGTTGCGCGACCTCGATGAGGTGTGCCAGCTGCGCGGTCCACGTCTTCGGGTCGCGGGCTCTACGGCGCAGCACGGCTTCGTCGATCAACGCGCGGTAGTGCACCGGGTTCGGGCCGGTCAGCCGGTCCTGGCGCTTGAGCCGCGCGGCGACCTGGGCGCTCAACTGCTTGATGCTGTGCGGGCGGGCGGTGCGCAGTTGCTCCTCGGCGTAGGCGCGGGTCTGGAGCAGGTACGGCACCGCGCTCACCGCGTACTCCTGCACGCTCACCGCGCCCGCCTCCAACGGCGCCAGTCCGAGGAACGGTCGGTCCTTCGCCTCCCGTTTGGCCAGGTGCCACAGCTTCACCAACAGCTCGCCGGTGCCGTACACCTTGTCCAGCGCGGCAGCCGCCTCCACGGTGCCCAACCGCTGCCCCCGCTCCAGCCGATGCAAGTACGACTGCTCGTAAAGGCATTTCGCCCCGAGTTCCATCAGCGTCAGCCCCGCGCGCTGTCGCCGGTAGGCCAGTTCGCTCGCGTACAACTCCCTTGCCGACAACCACTCCCAGTCGATGAGGTCCTTGCCCCCGTTGTTGCTGTCACTGCTCATGGCTTTCCTCTCCACGGTCTTGAGGGGTGCGAAGTGCGTCTCCGGGCGCGTCGAATCCGGGCGGCCGGGGGTACATCCCCTTGTCAGGGCTTGAACCGGAGTCGTCAGGGGGAGCGCCCGCATCATGGGCGCAGAGGGCGACGGCGGGGGGCGCCAGGCGGGCGCCGCGGCTGTGTGCGACGCGCAGGGCGTCGAGAAGGGCCTCGGTCAGGCGGGCGATGAGGAAACACAGTTCCCCGGGGGACGGCTCGGGGCCGGCGAGCACCGCGCGGACGTTTCGCAGGAGTTCTTCGGCAAGCCCGAGTTGGACGGCCTCCATCTGGTCGGCCAACTTCCACAGTGGTCCTGAGGGGTCGCCGTTCAGGTAGGCGGGCTGCCCGTTCTCCTCGGTCCAGGGCAGTAACCGCGGCGTGGTCCGATCTGCCGCTTCGGTGACGTCGCGGGGGTACTGATGCTCGGAGTCTGAGGTCATCACGGTCCCGGTGTCGAATCGGTGACTGGGTGTCACGACGGTATGAGTGCGCGATGTCGCGCCCCATGGACGGGATGGCCCACTTGTCCGCTCGGCACGGTGCAACCGCTACGCTCCGGCGTAGTTGCTCCCCGTGGCCGGATTTCCCGACTGCCCTCCTGTCTCCGCGCCGTACGCTGAACTGGAGGGCAGGTGAGGATATGTCGGAAGAACTCGCGGACAATGTACGCAGGCACCGGCGAAGGGCCGGCCTCAGCCAGGAGGAACTCGCCCATCAGTCGGGCTTTTCCGTAGCGACGGTCCGTAAGATCGAGCAGGGCGGAAGTGTACGGATCGAGACCCTCCACGCTGTTGCGCGCGGCCTCGGGGTCAGGACCTCGGAGTTACTGGTTTCGGATGCCCCGACGCCGGTTCGCCACAACGATCCGAATGATCTCAACCTTCGTGATCTGCGTATCGCGCTGACCCCGCGAGTGAGGCTGGCCGATGTCCCGCCGCCCACGGGCGACGAACCGAACCTCCGTCTCCTGCGGCGGGCGGTCCGTGATGCTGTGACGTTGTATCCCGCGGGCCGGTACGCGAGTCTCGCGGCGGCACTTCCGCTGCTCATGCGTGACGCCAACGCGGCCGTTGCCTATTACGAGGGGTCGGAGGACGAGTCACGGGAGGCGCTGTTGGCCCGTGCCGAAGTGCTGGGACTCGCCGGACGATATCTGACACAGATCCGGCAGTTCGATATCGCGCACGTGGCGGCTACCGCATCCGTGAACGACGCGGTGACGGCGAAGGACAATGTGGCTGCCGCCAACAGGGTGAGGGGTCTGTGTTTCACGCTGCTGCGGACCGGACGGTTCGACGAGGCGGAAGAACTCGCCGTCGAGGCAATGGATCTGATCGAACCACAGGTCAGCAACGCCGATCCTGATCGCTACTCCGTGTGGGGCGGCGTGGCGATGGAAGCGGCTGCGGCGGCGATACGCAACAACCGCCCACAGGAGGCCAGGGAATACCGCCGGGCGGCTTCCATCGCAGCTGCCGCGGTCGGGCATTCCCAGACGTACGACGTTCTTGCAGCCTTCGGCCCCGTCACGGCGGCGATGAAGTCGCTGGAGGACTTCATGATTATCGGGGATGCCCGCACAGTGGTACGCAGATCCACGGAAGACGAAGCCCTGTCGGCCAAGGCGTGGGGGCGTCTGGGGAAGCCCAGCACGACCGACGGCAGCCGCTACGTGCTCGACTTGGCGCGTGCGCACGTTCGCACGGGGGACGGGTCGGCGGCCATGGACGAGCTGATGCGGCTCTACCGTTCGGTTCCCGAGTGGCTGCGGCACCAGAAGTCGGCTGCCGTGACCATGGAAGAGATCATGAAGAAGCGCAAGCGCACCCTGACCGCGGACATGCGGGTGGTTGCCGACCACCTCTGCATGAGCGGGTAGAGGGCCGTAGCCGCCCGGGCGAGCGTCACCCCGAGGGGCGGGTCCGGGCGACCCGGGTGGGGTGGGGCGCCGTCAGACGTCAGAGGGGGCGGGTGGCCAGGAGGAGGCGGTCGCGGGCGTCGAAGAGGGTGTCCTTGATCATCTGCTCGTGTCCCGGGGTGAGCCGGGCCACCGGCACCGAGCAGCTCACCGCGTCGCGGGCCGGGGTCCGGTAGGGGATCGCGATGCCGAAGCAGCGCAGCCCCAGCGTGTTCTCCTCGCGGTCCACGGCGTAACCCTGCTCGCGGATGACGGCCAGTTCCTCGATCAGCTTCTCGCGGTCGGTGTGGGTGTGCTCGGTGAGCGGTTCCAGCGTCTCCGGAAGGAGCTTGCGCACCTGCTCGTCGGTGTACGTGGCCAGCAGCGCCTTGCCGAGGGAGGTGGAGTGCGCGGGCAGGCGGCGGCCGACCCGGGTGAACGGCCGCAGGTAGTGCTGCGACTGGCGGGTGGCGAGGTAGACCACGTTGGTGCCGTCGAGCCGGGCCATGTGGATGGTCTCGCTGGTCTCGTCGGAGAGCCGGTCCAGGGTCGGCCGGGCGGCGGCCACCACCTCGTCGCCGTCGATGTAGGACGTGCCGACCAGCAGCGCGCGCACGCCGATGCCGTACCGCGTGCCGGTCGCGTCGGTCTCGATCCAGCCCAGCTCGACCAGGGTGCGCAGCAGCATGTACAGGCTGGACTTGGGGTAGCCGACCGACTCCTGCACGGCGGCCAGGCTGTGCATGCCGGGGCGGCCCGCGAAGAACTCCAGCAGCTCCACCGTGCGGACCGCGGACTTGACCTGGGAACCGGCACCCTCGGCAACAGCCATCGCGTCTGACCCCTCTTGTTCGGCCGGGCCGCGTGGACGTAGGCTCGGCGGAGATTCACATGTGAAGACGTTGTTCAGTATAGAGAACAGACCGGAACGACGACGAGCACCGACCGCGTGCAATATGGAAATGTGGAGGTTATTCCGGTGGCAGTACCAGTCTGGAGCGTGGACCCCCGAACCGGGAAGCAGCGCGAGCAGGTCGCCGTCGAGGCCACGGCCGCCGAGGTCGACGCCGCCGTGCGCGCCGCCGCCACCGCGCTCCCCGCCCTCGCCGACCGTAGCGTACGGTCCCGGCTGCTGCGGGCGGCAGCCGGGCTGCTGGAGCGGGACGCCGAGCAGGTGGTGGCCGCCGCCGACGCCGAGACCGCGCTCGGCACCCCCAGGCTCACCGGAGAGCTGGCCCGCACCGCCTTCCAACTGCGGTCCTTCGCCGACGTGGTGGACGAGGGCGCGTTCCTGGACGTGATCATCGACCACCCCGACCCGGACGCGAAGCCCATCCCGCGGCCGGACCTGCGCCGGTACAAGATCCCGCTCGGCGTCGTGGCGGTCTACGCGGCCAGCAACTTCCCGCTCGCCTTCTCCGTGCCCGGCGGCGACACCGCCAGTGCGCTCGCCGCGGGCTGCCCGGTCGTGGTCAAGGCGCACCCGGACCACCCGGCCACCTCCGTGCTCACCGCGGGGCTGCTGCGCGAGGCCGCGGTCTCGGTCGGCCTGCCCGCCGACACCGTGGTGCTGCTGCACGGCTTCGAGGCCGGCGTCGAACTGGTCCGGCACCCGCTGGTGGCCGCGGCCGGCTTCACCGGGTCGATTCCCGGCGGCCGGGCACTGTTCGACGCGGCCGCCGCCCGGCCCCGGCCGATCCCGTTCCACGGCGAGTTGGGCAGTCTCAACCCGGTCGTGGTCACCCCGGCCGCCGCCGCCGAGCGGGCCGAGCAGATCGGCACCGGGCTGGCGGGTTCCTTCACCCTCGGCAGCGGGCAGTTCTGCACCAAGCCGGGGCTGGTCCTCACCCCGGCGGGCGCCGACGGGGACCGTCTCGTCGGCGCGCTCACCGGCGCCGCGCAGGACGCCGCCGCCGGGGTGCTGCTCGACGGCCGGATGCGCGAGAACTTCCTCAAGGGCGCCGCCGCCCGCGCCGCCCTGCCCGCCGTCGCCACCCCCGTCACCGCCGGCAGCGCCGAGGACCCCCTCGCGGTACGCCCCGGCTACGTCGTGGCTGATGCCGCGGAACTGGCCGAACCCGGCGCGTACGACCTGCTGCTGGAGGAGTGCTTCGGGCCGCTCACCGTGGTCGTACGGTACGGCGACGCGGACCAACTCGACGCAATCCTCGACCGGTTGCCGGGGAACCTCACGGCGACCGCGCACCTCGGAGCGGACGAGGCGGTGACCCCGGGCGGGCCCGCCGCCGCGCTCCTGACCCGGCTCGGCGCGCTCGCCGGACGGGTGCTGGTCAACGGCTGGCCCACCGGGGTCGCCGTCACCGGCGCCCAGCACCACGGCGGGCCCTACCCCGCCACCACCTCCACGTCGACCTCCGTGGGCGGCACTGCGATCGAGCGATGGCTGCGGCCCGTCGCCTACCAGGACACCCCGCCGGCCCTCCTCCCGCCGGAACTGCGCGACGACAACCCCGCGGGGGTTCCCCAACGGGTCACGGGACGCCCCTGAGCTCGGGGGCGCCCCGGCCATGCGCTGCCGGCACCTCGCGGTGAGCGGCCCCTGGGCATGCGCGGCTCCCTCCGGAAGCACACGGAACCGCTATCGCGGGGAGCCGTCCTCCAGGGACTCCAGGAGTACGGGGACGTGGCTGTGGTCGGGGTTCTTGACCGCGGTGAGGAGGGTGACGGTTCGGGCCGAGGCGAGCCGTCGCAGATGGTCGAGGTCTCCCCGCAGCTCCGGCGCGGCCAGCTCCGCACGGTAGCGGCGGGAGAACTCGCCGTAGCGGTCCGGTGCCGCTCACCGTGTTCCGCAAGACCAAGATGCGCGAGCAGGCCGAAGTGGATCGCGCCCACGCCGTTCAACGGCTGTGCGAAACCGAGCACCAGGCGGCCTTCGAACACGACCTCTACAGTCGCGACCTCAAGGAGGACTGATGAAGCACAGCGAATGGAGGACCCGCCGCCACCGCCGGCTGATCGGCGAACACCTCGACACGGACCCCGAGTACGACCGCGTCTACGAAGAAGCCGGCCTGGCCATGACGCTGGGCAAGGCCGTCTACGACCGGCGTAAGCAACTCGGCCTGAGCGAGGCCGACCTGGCCGAGCGTCTGCACACCACCACCGACGAGATCGAAGGCATCGAGACCGCCACCGAACTGCCGCCCATCGTCGTCATCATGCGCCTGGCCCGAGCCTTGGACCTCACCGTCGACATGCATCTCGCTCCTGGGGACGAGCCGACTGTCACCATCGTCACCCCGGCCGCCTGACCCCGGGAGGAGCCATGCTTGACGCCCCCACGGCACTCGCCCGCGAACTGGGCCGGCTCGTCCACGACCGGCGCACCGAGCTCGGGCTGTCCCAGGCCGAACTGGCTGAGCGGTGCGGGATGAAGCAGCCGCAGATCTCCCGCTTCGAAGCCGGCGGAACCGTGCCCACGCTTCCGCTGCTGCGCCGCCTGGCTGGTGCCCTTGGCGCCGACTTGACCATCAGTCTCACTCCGCACGACGAAGCCGCTTGACGTGGCCTTCGAACCCGGAAATCCCCTGAACGATCCAGACCGTCGACGGCAGCCCTGACGGCAACACGGTCGCAGATGACCGTCGGATCGTCGGTGTAGTGGATCACGTGGGTATCCCCGGCGCGATCACGGCGGGGAGCCGCCTTCCAGGGACTTCAGGAGTACGGGGACGTGGCTGTGCTCGGGGTCCTTGACCGCGGTGAGGAGGGTGACGGTTCGGGCCGAGGCGAGCCGTCGCAGATGGGCGAGGTCTCCCCGCAGCTCCGGCGCGGCCAGCTCCGCACGGTAGCGGCGGGAGAACTCGTCGTAGCGGTCCGGTTCGGCGTGCAACCACTTCCGCAACTCGCCCGAGGGGGTGAGGGACTTGGGCCACTCGTCGACGGCCGCGGCCTCCTTGGACAGGCCGCGCGGCCAGAGCCGGTCGACCAGGACCCGCACCCCGTCGCCGGACTCGGGCGGGTCGTAGACCCGGCGTACCCGGAACCCGCTGGTGGACGTCATGACGGACCTCCTCGGCCCCCCGCGTTCGGCCTCATTCCGTGCCCCCTCCCAGCTTGCGGCCTTCCGGCCCGGACGGCTCGTTCCGTGGGGCGCGGGGGGCGAGTGCGGTCGCGAGCGCGGTGGCGGCGAGCAGCGCCGCGGAGATCAGCAGCCCCTTCCGCATCCCGGTCACGAAGTGCGTGCGCCCGCCGACCAGCGCGCCGAACACCGCGACGCTGAGCGCGCCGGAGACCTGGCGGGCGGCGTTGAGGACGCCGGCCGCCATCCCGGCCCGTTCGGCGGGCACCGCCCCCATCGCCGCGGCCGTGAGCGCGGGCACCGCGAGCGCGGCACCGAGGCTCAGCGGCATCATCGCGACCGCGGTCAACACCGCCGGTGTGCCGGCGCCCACCGACAGCAGCACCAGCAGCCCGGCCACCGCCACGCTCTGGCCGACGAGCATCGGCGCCCTGGGCCCGTAGCGATTGGTGATCCTGCCCGACGCCACGTTCACCACGGAGATCAGCAGCGTCATCGGCAGGAACATCAACCCCGCGGTCAGCGCCGACTCGCCGCGTACCTCCTGGAAGAACAGGCTCAGCACGAAGACCGCCCCGAAGAAGCCGAAGGTGACCGCGGCGCCGGTCGCGATCGACGTCGCCGCGGTGCCGTTCCGGAACAGCCCCAGCGGCACCACCGGGTGCGGGTGCCGGGCCTCGATCGCCAGGAACCCCGCCAGCGCGAGCGCGGCCACCGCACCCGCCACCGCGCCCGTCCGGCCGCCCTCGATCACCGCGTACGTCAGCGCGGCCAGCGCCACCACCGCGGTGGTCTGCCCGGGCAGGTCCAGCGGGGCCGGGCGGCGCGGGGAGCGGGCCACCCGGGCCGAGAGCACCAGGGCGGCCAGGCCCACCGGCAGGTTGATGAAGAAGATGGCCCGCCAGCTCCACGCCGTGGTCAGCGCGCCGCCCGCCACCGGGCCGAGCGCCAGGGCGGTCGAACCGCCCGCCGCCCAGACCGAGATGGCGCGCGCCCGCTTCCGCGGGTCGGGGAACGCCTGCCGCACCAGCGCCAGCGAGGCGGGCAGCACCACGGCCGCCGCGCTGCCCTGCACCACCCGCGCGGCCACCAGCACCGCCAGGTTCGGCGAGAGCCCGCACGCCACGGACGCGACGGTGAAGACCGCGGTTCCGATCGCGAACGCCCGGCTCGCGCCGACCCGGTCCGACAGCGCGCCGGTGGACAGCATCAGCGACGCGAACGCGAGGGTGTAGCCGTCCACCACCCACTGCAACGCGGCCAGCCCGCCGTGCAGTTCGCGGCCCATCGCGGGCAGGGCGACGTTCACCACGGACGAGTCGAGGGTGACCAGGACGAAGCCGATCAGTGCGGCCGCCAGGGTCAGGGCGGGGGAGGCCGTGGCCGAAGCGGCGCCCGGCGCCGGGCCGGCGCCGTCCCCGCTCGTCGTGCGCGGGAGGTCCCCGCTCGTCGTGCGCGGGAGGTCCAACCGCTCTTCGCACGGCGGAAGATGGGGCTCGGGCGTGATGAGTTCCTCTGGCATGCCCTCAGCCTGCCGACGGCCGGACGCGTAGAGTAGTGGCCGGAATGCCACGCTCCCGGAGGTTCTGGCCATGGCGACCGCAGGGTCCGAAGCGACGCACGAGCCGCACGCGGTGAACGCGGTGAACGCGGCGGGCCAACCCCACGCGACGAAGAAGCGGCCGCACGCACGTCGAACGGCCCAAGGGCCCACCGCGCCCGACGCACCGCGCACCCCGCCGGTGCCCGCCGGACGGCCCGTACCGCCGCCCGCCGCCGCCGAGCCGTTCATCTGCCCGCGCCCCCACCGCGTCGCCGTCATCGCCTCGGAACCCGTCTCGCTGTTCAACCTCGCCCTGCCCGAAATGCTGCTGCTCAAGGTCGAGGTGGACGGCCGGCCCGGCTACGAGGTCGAGCTGTGCACGCCCGACCCCGGGCCCGTCGCCACCAGCGGCGGCGCCGACGTGGTGATCCGCAGCGGCCTGGACGCGCTCGACCGGGCCGACACCGTGATCGTGGCCGGCACCGGCGCCGCCGAGGACCCCGACCCGCGCGTCCTGGAGGCGCTGCGGGCCGCCGCGACGGCCGGGAAGCGGATCGCGTCCATCTGCACCGGCGCCTTCCTGCTCGCCGAGGCCGGACTGCTCGACGGCCTCCACGCCACCACCTACTGGGCGTACACCCGGCAGTTCGCGGAGAAGTACCCCGACGTGGTCATCCAGCCCGACGTGCTCTACGTGCAGGACGGCCGCATGCTCACGTCCTCCGGTTACGCGGCCGGCATCGACCTGTGCCTGCACCTGGTGCGCACCGACTACGGCGCCGCGGTCGCCAACGCCGTCGCCCGCCTCGCCCTGGTCGCGCCCGTACGGCCGGGCGGCCAGGCGCAGTTCACCGACACCCCGCTGCCCGCCGAGACCGGCACGTCGTTCGCCGAGACCCGCGCCTGGGCGATGACCCGGCTCGACCGGCCGCTGACCCTCACCGACCTCGCCCGCCACGCCGCCGTCAGCGTCCGCACCCTGACCCGCCGCTTCCACGCCGAGACCGGCCTCAGCCCGCTGCAGTGGCTGCTCCACCAGCGACTGGAACGCGCCCGCGAACTGCTGGAGACGACCACCCTCCCGGTCGACCAGGTCGCCCGCGCCAGCGGCCTCGGCACCGCCGACTCCCTCCGCCAGCACCTGCTGCGCCGCGTCGGCCTGACCCCCTCCGACTACCGCGCCGCCTTCACCCGCCTCCCCGTGGCCTGAACCTCCGGCGTACCGGGCCGTGACGCGGGCGCCGGAGCGGGGTGGTGGAACCGGAACGGCCCCCCGGCGCGTCACCGTTCCGGTGGCGCCCACCCCCGGGGACGGGCGTGTGCGGGTGTGGGGAGACGGAGCCCGTGGGACGCTGATGTGGTCTTCACCCGTTCTCCGCATATGCTTTCGGAAGGGCTGTAGACATGCGACGGAACGCCGCCCGGCACGGGGCGTCCGATACGGCCGACAGCAGGCCGCACGGAACGACGTTGGGGGAAAGCCGCATGTCCCGCGCCCGCGGTGCCACCCGCACCCGTACCCGTATCGACAAGGCGACCCGTTCCCGCAGGTGGGCGTTGCGCCGCTCGGTGCTGGCGCCCGCGGCCGGGGTGGTCGCGGCGGCGACCGTCGGCGCGCTGCTGGTGTCCAACGCGCGCGGCGCGCACCACGACGACGCGCGGGGCGGCCAGGCGGAGCCCACCGCGTCCGCCGGGCGGCAGGTCGACGCGGCGCACCCGGGCCGGGTCGGCGCCTGGGAGAGCGCGATGAGCGCGGGCGGGCCCTCGTTCCGGCGGCAGACGATACGGATGGTGGTGCACACCAGCGTCGGCGGTTCCGGCCTGCGGATCAGGATCTCCGACCTGCGCAGCGGGCAGGGTCTCGCGGTGGGCGCCGCCGACGTCGCCGAGCAGTACGACGGCGGTCGCGCCGTCGCCGGCACCCACCACCGGGTGACCTTCGGCGGCTCCCGCTCCACCACCGTCGCCGCGGGCACCGAGGAGTACAGCGACGTCATCCCGATGCGGGTCGCCGCCGACCAGAACCTGCTGGTCAGCCTCTACCTGCCGGGACCGACCGGCGCCGCCACCTTCCACCGCGAGGCGTACGAGACGACGTACGTCTCCAGCGACGGTGTCGACCACGCCGCCGACGACTCCGCCGCGGGCTACGCGCGCACCCGCACCTCCTGGTACTACCTGTCCGGCCTCGACGTGGTCTCGCCGACCGCGCACGCGACCGTGGTGGCCTTCGGCGACTCGATCACCGACGGCTACCACTCGACCGCGGGCGCCAACCGGCGCTGGCCGGACCAGCTCGCCCGGCGGCTCGCCTCGGCGCCCGGCGGGCAGCGGCTCGGGGTGGTCGACGCCGGCATCGCCGGAAACCGGCTGCTCACCCAGGCGCCGGAGATCTACCGCGGCCCGAGCGGGGTGCACCGCTTCGCGGACGACGCCCTCAGCGAGCCCGGCGTCAAGGACGTCATCCTGCTCGAAGGCGTCAACGACCTGAGCAACGACCTCAACAGCGCCGGCGGCCCGCTGACCGCGCAGAACCTGATCGACGGCTACCGCACCCTCATCGCGCGCGGGCACGCCGCCGGGGTCCGGATGATCGGCGGAACGATTCTTCCCTACAGCCGGCTCAGCCCGGCGATGAACGCGATCCGCGTCCAGGTCAACCAGTGGATCAGGACCAGCGGCGCGTTCGACGCGGTGGTGGACTTCGACCGGGCCCTGCGCGACCCCTCCCACCCCGACGCGATGGCCCCCGCCTACGACTCCGGCGACCACCTGCACCCCAACGACGCGGGGATGCTGGCGATGGCCGACGCGGTCGACCTCAACGCGCTGGTCTCCTGACGGAGCCGCCGGCCGGGTCAGTACAGTGCCGGTATGGGAGCCGGAGCCGAAGAGGTGCTGCACGTCAGGGGCCGGGTGCTCGCCGGGCCCGACGACGCGGCGGTCAGGGACGAACTGTGGGTGGTCGGCGGGCGGATCACCTACCGGCGACCCGCCGCCGAGGTCACCGCGACCGCCGACGGGTGGGTGCTGCCCGGGCTGGTGGACGCGCACTGCCACGTCGGCCTCGACGCGCACGGCGCCGTGGACGAGGCGACCACCGAGAAGCAGGCGCTGACCGAGCGCGAGGCGGGCGCCCTGCTGCTGCGCGACGCCGGAACTCCCGCCGACACCCGTTGGATCGACGACCGCGAGGACCTGCCGAAGATCATCAGGGCCGGCCGGCACATCGCCCGCACCCGCCGCTACATCCGCAACTACGCCCACGAGATCGAGCCCGGGGACCTCACCGCCTACGTGCGCCGCGAGGCCCGCCGGGGCGACGGCTGGGTGAAGCTGGTCGGGGACTGGATCGACCGCGGGATCGGCGACCTGGCGCCGTGCTGGCCGAAGGACGCGCTGCGCGAGGCCATCGCGGCCGCCCACGAGGAGGGTGCCCGGGTCACCGCGCACTGCTTCGCCGAGGACTCCCTCGCCGACCTGGTGGCCGCCGGGATCGACTGCGTCGAGCACGCCACCGGGCTCACCGACGACACCATCCCGCTCTTCGCCGAGCGCGGCATCGCCATCGTGCCGACCCTGGTCAACATCGCCACCTTCCCGCAATTGGCGGCCGGCGGTGCTGCCAAGTTCCCCCGCTGGTCGGCCCACTTGGAGCGGCTGCACGCGCGCCGCCACCAGACCGTGCGGGACGCGTACGACGCCGGCATCCCGATCTACGCGGGCACCGACGCCGGCGGCAGCCTCGCCCACGGGCTGGTCGCCGGCGAGGTGGCCGAACTGGTGTGCGCCGGGCTGCCGAAGGTGGCCGCGCTGTCCGCCGCGACCTGGGGCGCCCGGCAGTGGCTGGGCCGCGCCGGCCTGGACGAGGGCGCGCCCGCCGACCTGGTGGTCTACGAGGCGGACCCGCGCGAGGACGTCCGGGTGCTGGCGGCGCCGCGCCGGGTGGTGCTGCGCGGCCGCACGGTGGCCTGAGCGGTGGTCCGAACGGCGGCGGCACGGCGCTCTGAACGACGGCGGCGGCACGCCGGTCCGAAGTACGGCGGCGGCCCGCTGGTTTGAGCAGCGGCCCGGATCGGAGCCCCGCCCAGTCTCCCGGGTGAAGCGTACAGAACGGCCGTACGCCGGGAATCGAAGAAGCGCACGGAAACCACCCTTCTGGGTGAACTGGCGCCGTGTAGCCGTCAATTCACCCTCAGTGCGTAAATATTGCCGGGTCGAGGTCCCCGGGTGCTGTCCCCAATCAGCGCGCGCCGGGGGCTCCATCCCATACGTGGGGGTTTCCCAACCGTGTACCGCACCATCAACTTCCGCCTGCCCGCACGCCGTTCGGTCGCCGTCATCGGCGCCGCCACGGCCGTTGCCGCCGGGGCCGTACTGGCCGTCGCACCGGCGGTGCAGGCGACGCCCGCGACCGCGCACGACTCCGGGGCCGCCACGGCCACGGACCTGCGTGCGGGCCTGGACGTGTCCCTGCTCGACAAGACCGTGGACGTGCCGATCAACGTCTCCCTGAACGACGTGCACGCCCCGGCCGATGCCAAGGAGACCGCGCTGACCGTCACGGTCGGCCACGGTGTCGAGGCGGGCCGGGCCGTCAACCTGCTGCGCGCCTCGGTCGCCACCGCGAACGCCACCACCAGCCGCGACAAGGCCGAGGGCGTCGCCAACATCGCCGCTGCGAACCTGCACGTCCCCGGGCTGCCGCTGCTGTCCCTGATCAAGCTGGACGCGGTGACGTCCACGGCGACCTGCCAGGTCGGCCACCGGCCGACCGCGTCCTCGCACCTGGCCGGCCTCACCGTGCTCGGCAAGCGCACCGAGCTGTCGGCGATCGGCGTCACCAAGGTCGCCGTCCCCGGCGTCGGCGAGGTGGACCTGGAACTGACCAACGCCGTCACCACCTCGAACACCGCCGCGGCCACGGCGCTGCACCTCAAGGTCGACATCGACCCGCTGAGCCTCGGCGTCGCCCACGTGACCGGGGACGTCACGCTCGCCCAGGCCACCTGCCGCACCCCGAAGGGCGACAGCGGCTCGTCCGGCGGCTCGTCGTCCGGCGGCTCCGGCAACGGCGGTACCTCCTCGGGGAGTTCCTCCAGCGGGGCGGGCAACGGCGGCTCCACCGGCGGCCACTCCTCCGGAGGTTCCTCCAACGGGGCTGGCACGGGCGGCGGTTCGAGCAGCGGCTCGTCCGGCAGCGGCGGGTCCTCCGGCTCCTCCGGCAGCGGCGGTTCGAGCGGCGGCTCCTCCGCGTCCGGCAGCTCGGGCGGTTCCGGCACCCACACCCAGACCGTCGCCGACACCGCGAGCACCGGCAACCTCGCCGAGACCGGCGCCGGCTCCAGCACGCCCTACCTCGCGGGCGGCGCCGCGGCACTGGTGGCCGCCGGCGCGCTGACCTTCGTCGTCACCAACCGCCGCCGCAGGGGGGCCGGTTCGTCCGCCGACGGCGACGCGTGACCGCCACAAGGCGGTAACAAGCGCGGGGGGCGGCACCGGCGGTGGTGCCGCCCCCCGTACTCTGTTCCTCACACCCGGGGCCGGGGGACCACCGCGCCATGGGCACTGACACGGTGGGGCAACAGGGCGGGCGGGCATGAGCGACGGGCTATTCGCGGGCAGATACGAACTCGCGGAGCTGCTCGGCTCCGGTGGCATGGCCCGGGTGCACCGCGCCCGGGACACCCGGATGGGCCGGGTGGTCGCGATCAAGACCCTGATACCGGAGTTGGCGCAGGACCCCGACGCCCGCCGCCGGTTCGCCCGCGAGGCGCACGCCGCCGGCGTGCTGAACCACCCCGGCATCGTCACCGTCCACGACCAGGACGAGTACCAGGACGGCGACACCGTCGTGCCGTACCTCGTCATGGAGTACGTACGCGGCGGCACGCTGGCCCAACTCGTCCGCGAGCAGGCCCCGTTCGAGCCGGAGCGGGCGGTGCGGATCGTCTGCGACATCCTCGACGCGCTCGCCCACGCGCACAGCCACGGCACCGTGCACCGCGACGTGAAGCCCGCCAACGTGATGGTCACCGAGGAAGGCGCCATCAAGGTCGCCGACTTCGGCATCGCCCGCGTGATGGACACCGACACCCGGCTGACCACGGTCGGCTCCTCCGTCGGCACCCCCAGCTACATGTCGCCCGAGCAGGTCAACGGCGGCGACGTGGACGCCCGCAGCGACGTCTACGCGGTCGGCTGCGTGCTCACCGAACTGCTCACCGGCAAGCCGCCGTTCCACGAGGGCACCCCGCTGAGCCTGATGTACTGGCACGTCCACGCCGAGCCGCCGGCGCCCTCCACCCGCAACCCGCGGGTGCCCGCGGAACTGGACGACCTGGCGCTGGCCGCGCTCGCGAAGGACCCCGCCGACCGCCCCGCCGACGCCGGGATCTACCGGGCCCGGCTGTGGGCCTGGCTGACCGCCGCCCGCTCCGCCACGGTGAACGGGCCGGCCACGCTGCCGCCGAGGGACTTCGGCCTGCCGCCGGCCACCGCCCCGACGAACGCGCCGACCGACGCCCCGGGAGCCGACCCGCGCGCCACCTTCGGCGTCGGCAGCGCGCTGCCCTCGCTCCCCGCCCAGGGCACGCCGCCGCGAACACCCGGCCCGTACCAGGGAGTTCCGGGCACCCCGCAGTTCCCGCAGAACCCGTCGGCGCAGCAAGGGCAGCAAGGGCAGCAGGGCTCGCAGCCCCCGCAGGCGCCCGCGCCCGCGCATCCCCCCACACCCCCGCCGCCGTCACCCGGCCCGGCCGAGCACCCCGCGTACTCGCGCAGCCCGCAGGTGCCGCTGCCCCCGCCGTACCAGCCGAGCACCCCGCCGCCGGTCAACAACGGCGCCGCGCGGCAGCAGCAGCCGCTGATGCAAGGCGGCCCGCCCATGCACGGGGGCATGCCGCCCGGGCCCGGACTCGGCTCCGTCCCCGGCCCCCGTGCCGGCATGCCGCCCGGCCCGAAGCCGACCTGGAGCGGCCGCCGCAAGATCCTCACCGCGGTGGCCGGGGTCGCCGTCGCGGGCATCACCGTCTCCGTCGTGCTGGCCACCGGCGCCCTCGGCGGCGGCACGCCCGACCCCACGCCCGACCCGCACCCGCCGACGACGGCGCCGGTCGACCAGCAGGCCGCCCTCCAGCGGCACGGCGGCAAGCAGGGCGCCGGCTACAACGGCGGCACCGAGGGCGTGGTCCGCCCCTCCGTGCAGACCGGCGGCACCGTCCAACTGGCCACCTCCTACCTCGACGACAGCCTGCTGGACCCCGCCGACACCTACGACCCCGGCGCCTGGAACATCCAGCGGCTGCTCTACCGCAACCTCGTCAGCTACGCGCCCGCGCCCGGCGACAAGGGCCGCGCGCTCCTGCCCGACCTGGCCACCACCACCGGCGACGTCAGCAGCGACGGCCTGACCTGGACCTTCCACCTGAAGAAGGGCCTGCGCTTCCAGGACGGCTCGACGATCACTTCGAAGGACGTCAAGTACGGCGTCGAGCGCAGCTTCGACCGCGACGTGCACTCCGGCGGGGCGACCTACTTCCCCGACCTGCTCGACGAGGGCCAGCACTACCCGGGGCCGTACAAGGACACCGACCCCGACAAGATGGGCCTGAAGTCGGTGGCCACCCCCGACGACAGCACCGTCGTGTTCACCCTCGCCAAGCCCTACGCCGACTTCCCGTACATCCTCGCGATGTCGGCCGGCGCCGTGGTGCCGCCCAGCGCCGACACCGACGGCGGCAAGGGCTACGAGCAGAAGCCGATGGCCAGCGGCCCCTACAAGGTGGCCGGTTACGTCAAGGGCAAGTCGCTGCACCTGGTCCGCAACACCCAGTGGGACGCGACCACCGACCCGGTCCGCTCCCAACTGCCCGCCGGGTACCAGGTGAAGTCCTACGACTCCCAGGCCGAGGTGGAGCAGGCGCTGCTCGACGGCACCGCCGACCTGGACTTCAGCGAGGTGATGTTCGACGACGAGACCGAGGCGAAGATCATCAACAGCTCGGCGCAGAAGTCGAACGTGGATCTCGCCTACACCGGGGCGACCCGCTACCTGAGCCTGCGCACCGACACCGCACCGTTCGACAACGTCTCCTGCCGCAAGGCCGTCGCGTACGCCGTGGACCGCGCCGAGGTGGAGGCCGCGCTCGGCGGCCAGTACGAAGGCGGCGAGGTCGCCACCACGATGCTGCCGCCCAGCAACGACAGCCACGACCCCAAGGCGAACCTGTACTCCAGCAGCGCCGGTGAGGCGGAGGACACGTACGCCAAGACCGAACTCAGCCAGTGCGGGATGCCGAACGGCTTCAGCACCACGCTGGTCGGCCTCTCGGGCGCCTCCAAGAGCGAGCAGGCCATGCAGGCGGTCGCCACCGCACTGGAGAAGGTCGGCATCAAGGTCACCGTCAAGACCCTGGACTCCGGCGCCTTCTACGACACCCTGCTGTCCCCGAGCAAGCTCAAGGCGGCCAAGTGGGGCATGGTGTACACCGGTTGGATCGGGGACTACCCGACCGGCGGCGGCTTCCTGCGCCAGCTCGTCGAGCCGGACTCCAGCACCAACTACTCGGGCCTGGACGACAGCAGCCTCAACGCCATGGTCGACCAGGCCGACGCGCTCACCGACCCGTCGGCCGCGACCGAGGCATGGACCAAGATCGACGCGCGGGTCATGCAGGACGCCGCGATGGTGCCGCTCGTCTACGACCGGCATCTGGTCTACCGCGGCCCGCGCCTCACCAACGTCTACCAGCAGCAGGTGATCGGCCAGATCGACCTCAGCGCGCTGGGAGTGAAGTGAGCACGGCGGACAGCGCGTTGACGAACCCGTCGGTGGTGCGGCGATCCCGCACCGCGACCCGCAGCCAGTCCGGGCCGAGGCCGGGGAAGGTGTCGCCGCGGCGCACCGCGTAGCCCGACTCCCGCAGCGCCGCGCGTACGTCGGCCGCGCCCGGTATCCGTAGCAGGAGGAACGGCGCCGCGGGCGCGTCCCCGGCCGTGCGGACCTGCGGCACCTCCCGCAGCCGCTCCACCAGGTACGCCCGGTCCGCGGTGACCTGCCGGGCCGCCTCGGCGGCCTCCGTACGGGCCCGCGCCGATACGCACGCCTCCGCCGCCGCCAGCGCGGGAGAGGAGACCGCCCACAGCGGCTGCGCCGCCGCCAACTCCGCGATCAGCTCCGGCGCCCCGAGCACGTAGCCGACCCGCAGCCCGGCCAGGCCCCACGTCTTGGTCAGGCTGCGCAGCACCACCAGCCCGGGCACCGTGTCCGCCCCGCCGGTCCCGGCCACCCCGGCCAGCGACTCCCGCTCGCCCGGCACCGCGTCCATGAACGCCTCGTCCACCACCAGCGTGCGCCCGGGCCGAGTCAACTCCCGTACCAGCACCGCCGGGTGCAGCACCGACGTGGGGTTCGTCGGATTGCCGACCACCACCAGGTCCGCGTCCGCCGGGACCCGGTGCGGATCGAGCCGGAACCCGTCCGAGGCGTCCAGCAGCACCCGCTCCACCGCGTGCCCGGCCGCCCGCAGCGCCGCCTCCGGCTCCGTGAACTGCGGGTGCACCACCACGGCACGCCGCGGCCGCAACACCCGCGCCAGCAGCACGAACGCCTCCGCCGCGCCCGCCGTCAGCAGCACCTCCGCGTCCGCCCGGCCGTGCCGCACCGCCACCGCGTGCCGGGCCGCCCGCCCGTCCGGATAGGCCGCCAGCCCTGCCAGCGTCCCCCCGATCACCTCGGCCAGCCACGCCGGCGGTGTCCCCGCCCGCACGTTCACCGCGAGGTCGACCAGGCCCTCGCCGACCTCCGCGTCGCCGTGATGCCGCAGGTCATGGCCATCGGGGTACACGTCTTGTGCTCCAGAGTGCGGAAGGGGGAATGGGACGGAAGCGCGGGCGACGGCGACCGTCGCGTGTGCCGACTTCCGCTTGGCGAGGGCGAGTTCGGCGCCGGGACCGGCCGCGAGGAGCGCCGCGGCCTCGGCGACGGACGGGGTGCCGAGCGCGCCGAGCGCGGCCTCGGACGGCGTCGGCACCGCCACGCGCGCCAGCACGGCCGGGGCGAAACCGACCACCGCCACCCCGAGTTGCTCGGCGGCTCCGGCGATCGCGGGCGCCCGCTCCTTCCCGGTGACGGTGGCCAGCACCGCCACGGAGCATTCGCCGCCCCCGCCGAGCCCGGCGCCGGTGTGCCCAACAGCCTTGTGCGGGAAGGCCGTTGATCCGTCCGGTGGGTCGGGGGAACGGTTCGCCCCGGGGTGCGGCGCCCGCGCCCACGGCAGCAGCACCGCTTCCGCCGGCGCCGCCTCCGCCAGCGCCGCCCGGATCAGGCCCAGCACCTCCGCCGCGTCCGCCGCGCCGCTCGCGCCCACGCCGACGTGGAACCGCTCGCTCATCGAGGCGGCCGGGCGGCGCAGGAGGCGACGAAGCGCCGGGCGAGGGAGGGTGCCGCGGCCCAGTGGGTGTGCAGGTAGGAGGCGTGCACGCGGTGCTGGACGAAGCCCTCGACCCGGCGTTCGGGGCGGACGAAGCCCCACGCCGGTGCCTGGCCCGCACCCGGTTCGACCCGGGTGCGGTGGAACTCGTGCCCCCGGACCCGGGTGCCGGCCGCGGCCAGCACGCTGTCGCCGACCGCGACCGCCTCGCGGTAGCCCAGCGTGAGCCGGGCGTTCATCCCGGCCTTCGCGTCGAGCACCCCGCACATCGGCCGCCCGTCCAACTCCCTTACCAGGTAGAGCAGTCCGGCGCACTCCGCGGCCAGCGGACCGGAGAAGCGGGCGACCTCGCGGCGCAGCGCACCGTTCGCGGACAGCTCGGGAGCGTACATCTCGGGGAAGCCCCCGCCGATCACGACGCCCTGGGTGCCGGCCGGCAGCGCCTCGTCGGTGAGCGGGTCGAACTCCACCACGTCGGCGCCCGCCGCGGTCAGCAGTTCCTCGTGCTCGGGGTAGGCGAAGGTGAAGGCGGCGCCGCGGGCCACCGCGACCACGGGCCGCCGGGCCGTACGCCCCGCCGCCGGTGCGTCCGCCGACGTGCCTGCCGGACGGCCGTCCGCCGCGTCCGTCACCGCGTCCGTCACCGAGCCCGTCACTGCACCCGCCACCTCGCGCGCCGGGTCCCACGCGGGGCCCGCCAGCGGGGGAGCGGTACGCGCCAGCGCCAGCAGCGCGTCCAGGTCGCAGCCGGCGGCGACCCGGTCGGCCACCGCCCGTACCCACGCCAGCGCCTCCGCGCGCCGCTCGGCCACCGGCACCAGCCCGAGGTGGCGCGCGGGCACCGCGAGCACGTCGGAGCGGCCCAGCGCGCCCAGCACCGGAATCCCGACCTCCTCCAGCGCCGCGCGCAGGATCTCCTCGTGCCGTGCCGAGCCGACCTTGTTGAGCACCACCCCGCCCAGCCGCACCCCCGGGTCGAAGGAGGCGAAGCCGTGCACCAGCGCCGCCACCGAGCGGGCCTGCGCGGACGCGTCCACCACCAGCACCACCGGCGCGGACAGCACCTTGGCGACCTGCGCGGTCGAGGCCAGCTCGCCGTGCCCGGTGGCGCCGTCGAACAGCCCCATCACGCCCTCGACCACGGCGAGCCCCGCGCCGGCCGCCCCGTGCAGGAACAGCGGCACCATCCGCTCCACCCCGCACAGGTACGGGTCGAGGTTGCGGCCCGGCCGGCCGGTGGCGAGCGCGTGGTAGCCCGGGTCGATGTAGTCGGGGCCGACCTTGTGCGGCGACACCGCGAGCCCCCGCGCGGCGAAGGCGGCCATCAGCCCGGTGGCGACCGTGGTCTTGCCGCTGCGCGAGGACGGCGCGGCGATCACGAAGCGCGGCACCGAGGCCCGGCCCGCGGCGGAGGCCGAAGGCGAATCCGTACCCGTACCCGTACCCGTACTCGTACCCGTACCCGTGGCGGAATCCGCAGCCCTGCGCGCCGTCCCGCCCGCCGCCGTACCGGCGTCCTCGCTCACCACTCGATCCCCCGCTGCCCCTTCTGCCCGGTGTCCATCGGGTGCTTGACCTTCGCCATCTCGGTCACCAGGTCCGCGTGGTCGAGCAGTTCGGCCGGTGCGTTGCGCCCGGTGACGACCACGTGCTGGCTGCCGGGACGGTCCCGCAGCACCCGCACCACCTCGTCCACCGGCACCCATCCCCAGTGCATCGGGTACGCGAACTCGTCCAGTACGTACAGCCGGTAGGTCTCCGCGGCCAGGTCCCGCTTGACCTGCTCCCAGCCCTCCCGGGCCGCCTCCTCGCTGGAGGCGAGGTCGCGCTGCACCCACGACCAGCCCTCGCCCATCTTGTGCCAGGCGACCGTGCCTCCCTCGCCCGAGGCACCCAGCACCCTCAGCGCGCGCTCCTCCCCGACCTTCCACTTCGCCGACTTGACGAACTGGAACACCCCGACCGGCCAGCCCTGGTTCCAGGCCCGCAGCGCCAGCCCGAACGCGGCCGTCGACTTGCCCTTGCCCGGACCGGTGTGCACGATCGTCAACGGCCGGTTGCGGCGCTGACGCGTCGTCAGCCCGTCCTCCGGCACCACACTCGGCTGTCCCTGCGGCATTACGCGGCCCTCCGTACGTCCTTGACCAGCGCGGACACCGTGTCGGCCCGCAACTCCTGCAGCGTCACCGCGGTGGCGCCCAACTCCCGTGCCAGCGCGCCCGCCAGGCCCAGCCGTACCGGACCGTCCTCGCAGTCCACCACCACCGACGCCGCACCGGACGCGGCCAGCAGTCGGGCCGCGCGCGCCGCCCGCGGCAGCGGCTCGGGTCCGCCGGTGGCCCGCCCGTCGGTCACCACCACCAGCAGCGGCCGCCGCGAGGGGTCCCGCAGCCGCTCCACCCGCAGCACCTCGTGCGCCCGCAGCAGCCCCGCGGCCAACGGCGTACGGCCCCCGGTCGGCAGCTTCTCCAGCCGCGCCGCGCCCGCGTCCACCGACGACGTCGGCGGCAGCGCCAACTCCGCGCCCGCGCCCCGGAACGTCACCAGGCCGACCTTGTCCCGCCGCTGGTACGCGTCCAGCAGCAGCGACAGCACCGCGCCCTTCACCGCGCCCATCCGCCGCCGCGCCGCCATCGAACCCGACGCGTCCACCACGAACAGCACGAGGTTGCCCTCCCGGCCCTCCCGCACCGCCTGCCGCAGATCCTCCCGCCGCACCACCAGGCCGCGCCCGTCGCGGCCCCGCGCCCGCTGGTGCGGCGCCGCCGCCCGTACGGTCGCCGTCAGGTGCAGGGCCGCCAGCCGGCCGTGCGGCTGCTCGGCCCCCGTGGTGCGCCCGTGCGCCGTCCGGGCCCGCGAGCGCCGCCCCGCCGCGCCCTCACCCAGCCCGGGCACGGTCAACGTCCTTGTCTTGTACGGTTCCCCGGCGGCGGACGGCGGCTGCTCGGAGGCGGCGGCGAGCGCGGAGCCGGCTCCCGCTCCCGTGTCCGCTCCCGATTCCGTGCCGGTGCCCGGGTTCGGGGCAGCGGGGTCGGACCCGCCGTCCGGAGCGGGGGAGCCGGCCGCGGGGTCCGCGCCCGGGTCGCGCTGCGGCGGCACCCCGCCACCGCCGTCGGGCCCGCCGTCGTCAGGGCCGCCGTCCGGATCGGAGCCGGGATCTGGGTCGGGCTCCGGGTCGTCCTGCAGGTCCCGGCCCTCGGCCTCGGCCCGCTCCGCCTCCTGCCGCGCCCGCTCCAGCGTCTCGTCCAGCTTCTCCTCGTCGAGGCCGGGCGCGTCGAACGGATTGCGGCGCCGCCGGTGCGGCAGCGCCAGCAGCGCGGCCTGCCGTACGTCCGGGTCCGTCACCTCCGTGCGGCCCGCCCACGCCGCCAGCGCGGTCGCGGTCCGCGCCATCACGATGTCCGCGCGCATCCCGTCCACCTCGAACGCAGCACACGTCGCCGCGATCTGCCGCAGCGCCGCGTCCCCGAGGACCACCGACGGCAGCAACTCCCGTGCGGCCGATATCCGTTCGCGCATCTCCTGCTCGTCGGCCGCCCACCGTGCCGCGAACCGCGCCGGGTCCGCGTCGTACGCCAGCCGCCGCCGTACGACCTCCACCCGCTGGTCGGTCTCGCGCGAGGCGGTGACCTCCACCGTCAGCCCGAACCGGTCGAGCAACTGCGGCCGCAGCTCGCCCTCTTCCGGGTTCATCGTGCCCACCAGCAGGAAGCGCGCCGCGTGCCGCACCGACACGCCCTCGCGCTCCACGTAACTCGCCCCCGTCGCGGCGGCGTCCAGCAGGACGTCCACGAGGTGGTCATGGAGCAGGTTGACCTCGTCGACGTACAGAATCCCCCGGTGCGCGTCGGCCAGCAGCCCGGGCTCGAACGCCTTCACCCCCTCGGCGAGGGCCCGTTCGATGTCGAGCGCGCCGACCAGCCGGTCCTCCGAGGCGCCCACCGGCAACTCGACCAGCCGCGCGGGGCGCTGTACCCCTTCCTCGTCCACCGGGTGCGGCCCGTCCGGGCAGTCCGGGTCCGGGGCGGCGGGGGCGCAGCTGAACCGGCAGCCGGGAACCACCGCGAGATCGGGCAGCAGCGAGGCGAGCGCGCGGACGGTCGTGGTTTTGGCCGTCCCCTTCTCGCCTCGGACGAGGATGCCACCCACTGATGGGTTGATCGCGTTGAGCAGCAGCCCCAACCGTAGATCCTCCTGGCCGACGATCGCCGAGAACGGATAGGGAATGCTCATGAAGTGGTCACTCCTTCGAGTGAGAAGACGTTCGATCGGTCGGAGGTGGGCTCGCACCCACCCTGCTGTGACGCGTGGGCGGGGGTGAACGCGGTCACGGCGCCCCCGGCGGCAGGAACGGCAGGCCGTCCGGCGGGCCCTGCTCGATCAGCCGCAGCAGCGCGCCGGTGTCGGCGTGCTCCTCGATCAGATCGGCCAACCGCTCCAACTGGCCTTCCCGCAGCGCCTCGAAGCGGGTGTCCGGGGCCGGCACGAACCGCCGCCCGGCCGCCGCGGCCACCCGCGTGAGGAACGCCCGCCGGAAGCCGTCGCTCTCCAGCGAGCCGTGCCAGTGCGTGCCCCACACCGCGCCGACCCGGCAGCCGTCGAGGAACGGCTCGTCGCCGCCCAGGAGTTCGGCCACCCCGTGGTGGATCTCGTAGCCGCGCACCGGCTCGCCGTACTGCGTGCCCTCCGGGCGGGCGAGGGTCTTCTCGCGGGCGAAGCGGACCCGGGCCGGCAGCAGGCCGAGGCCCGCGACCGTACCGGCCTTCGACTCCACGTCGTCCTCGATGCGTTCGGCGAGGAGTTGGAAGCCGCCGCAGACGCCGAGCACGGGGCGGCCCTCGGCGGCACGCCGGCGGACCGCGTCGGCCAGGCCCCGTTCGCGCAGCCAGGCCAGCGCGCGGACGGTGCCGCGGGTGCCGGGCAGCACCACCAGGTCGGCGTCGGCGAGTTCGTCCGGGCGATCCACGAACCGCACCACCACACCGGGCTCGGCGGCGAGCGCGTCGAGGTCGGTGAAGTTCGACATCAGTGGAAGCGCGGCCACCGCCACCCGCAACACCTCGTCGCCGTACGGCGCTTCGACCGCGGACTCGCGCACGGCTCCGCGCAGCGACACCCGCAGCCCGTCCTCCTCGTCGATGCCCAGGCCGTGGGCGAAGGGGAGCACGCCGAGGGTGGGGCGGCCGGTGAGGCCGCGCAGCATGTCCAGGCCCGGCTGGAGCAGGGACACGTCGCCGCGGAACTTGTTCACCAGGTACCCCGCGACCAGTCGCTGGTCCTCCGGCGCGAGCAGCGCCGTCGTGCCGTAGAACGACGCGAAGACGCCGCCGCGGTCGATGTCGCCGACCACCATCACCGGCAGCCCGGCGCTCCTGGCCACGGCCATGTTGACGATGTCGGTGCGGCGCAGGTTGATCTCGGCGGGGCTGCCCGCGCCCTCGCAGATCACGGCGTCATGGCCGCGGCCCAGCTCCTCCAGGCACTCCACCACGGTGCCCAGCAACTCGGCCTGCCGGCCGCCGTGGTAGCCGCGGGCGCTCAGCTCGCCGACCGGCTTGCCCAGCACCACCACCTGGCTGCTGTGTTCGCCGCCGGGCTTGAGCAGCACCGGGTTCATCAGCGCCGACGGCTCCACCCGGGCGGCCTGCGCCTGCATCGCCTGCGCCCGGCCGATCTCGGCGCCCTCCCGGGTGACGTACGAGTTGAGCGACATGTTCTGGCCCTTGAACGGCGCGACCCGCAGGCCCTGCCGGGTCAGCCACCGGCAGATCCCGGCGGTCACCACGCTCTTGCCGGTGTCCGAGCCGGTCCCGGCGACCAGCAACCCCTTCACGCCGTGCCTCCCTCGGTCGTGGCCGCGGGCGCCGCCCGGCGCGCTCCGCGTGCCGCCGACAGCAGCACCGACGCGCCCAGCGCCAGCGCGCCGACCCGGCGGGACAGCCGGACCGCGCGCCGGATGTCGGCCGGCGCGGGCGGGCGGAACCCGGCGCCCAGCACCGGGCGGTGCTCGGTGCGGCCGCCGTACGACAGGGTGCCGCCCAGCCGCAGCCGCAGCGCCCCCGCGAATGCGGCCTCGACCGGGCCCGCGTTGGGCGAGGGGTGGCGCGGCCCGTCGCGCCTCGCGGTGGCCAGTGCGGTCCGCGGATACGGTCCGGCCAGCGCGGCGAGCCCGGCGGTGAGCCGGGCGCCCGGGTAGCCGACGGCGTCGTCCAGCCGCGCGGCGGCCCACCCGAACCGCAGGTGGCGCGGGGAGCGGTGGCCGACCATCGCGTCCAGGGTGTTGGCGGCGCGGAAGCCGACCAGCCCGGGCACACCGGCCAGGCCGCCCCACACGAGCGCGCCGACCACCGCGTCCGAGGTGTTCTCCGCGACCGACTCCACGACCGCGCGGGCGATCGCGTCGGCGTCCAGCGCGGCCGGGTCCCGCCCGCACAGGTGCGGCAGCCGGGCGCGGGCGGCGGCCACGTCCCCCGCCTCCAGCGCCGCGCCGATGGTGCGGGCCTCCCGTGCGAGCGAGGTGCCGCCGAGTACGGACCAGGTGGTGGCGGCGGTCAGCGCTACGGACAGCGCAGGGCGGCCGCGCACCGCCCGCTCCGTCAGCGCGGCGGCGGCCACGGCGCCGCCGACGCACAGCGCCGCGTACGCGGTTCCGGTGCCTCGGTCGTCGCGCCACAGCCGCTTCTCCAGGGCCCCCGCGGCCCGCCCGAACCCGGCCACCGGGTGGCCGCGGCGCGGGTCGCCGATCAGGAGGTCGCCGAGGAAGCCGAGCGTGGCGCCGTATGCGAAGGCGCGGTCGGCACGGGTCATGTCCGGGTCGTCTCGGCGGCCGAACGGCCGGCGGCCTGCGTGCAGGGCATCGCGAAGTCCTCACTCAGGGTCCGCGCCCTGGCTCGACGTGACCGGCGGTGAGAGTCTCCTGGCTCCCGGATCTACGCACTCCCGGGCCTTCCAGCCGGGCGAACCGGCCGTGACCTACAGGGTCGGGAGTGCACTCCCCGGTGACAGTGGCGGGACCGCGTCGGATTCGCACCGACTTCCTCTCCTGCCGCCGTATGGCTCCCGGCAGTTCACCACGCCCGCGGAAAGCCCGTCAACCGACCCCCCGAGTGCCCCTGCCTGCGGATTCAGGGACCACCTCCCGGTGGCGGGCTGCCCGCGCCGTTCTCCCCCAGAGCTTCGGCTGGGAGGTACCCCCACGCGGCCCTTGGGTAGCTGCGGCTTCCTCCGCGAAAAGAGCGCCACAAACCCAGGCGAGGCTCTGGGCGGAGAACTCCGCGAGCAGCAGGCCACCGGCCTGCGCGTCCCCGAAGGGGCGCGGGGAACTGCGCGACAAGCCACCGTGGACCGCGAGATGAACGTCGACCGCAAGGGGCAGGGCCTGGGGGCGCCAGGGGAGGGAGCCGCACTCACGTAGGGCGCGGCCCCCCGCAGGGCTACCCGGCGATGAGGTGGATTCCGTAGGCGACGGCGGCAGCACATGCGGCGAAACAGACATACGCACCGGTGCGGGTGAGCACCGCGGTGCCGCCGGTACCGCCCCGCCGGGACAACCCGACGATCCCGAGCGTGAAGACGCCCACGAGGCCGACCGTGGACAGGAGGGTGACGGCGAAGACCGTGCCGAGCGCGTGCCAGTCGATGCTCATGACGTGCCCTTTCAGACCGTGGTGGGAGTGGAGGCGGCAGGCGGCACGACGGCGGGGATCACCGGGCCGGCGGGCGGCACGTCGGGGGAGGGGGTGTGCGCGGGAGGCGCGGGAACGGCGGGAGCCGCCGTGGTGTCGGCGACGGTCACCGGGACGATCTGGACGGCCGGTACGGCCGGGGCGGATATGGGGGCGGGCGCCTCCGCGGCCGCAGCCTCCTGCGTCGTGGCCACCGCACCCACGGGCTCGTTGACGTTCGCGTGCGTGACCGGCTTGCGGCGGGCCGCCGTACGGACCACCACGCACACCGCGAGGCCGAGCACCCCGACCGTGGTGACACCCCAGGTGCCGCGGTCGGCGAGGTAGGCGGCGCCGCCCGCGACCAGGCCGGCCGCCGGCAGGGTCAGCCCCCAGGCGGCGACCATCCGCCCGGCGGTGCCCCAGCGGACCACCGCCCCGGTGCGGCCGAGCCCGGCGCCCAGTACCGACCCGGTGCAGACCTGGGTGGTGGACAGCGCGAAGCCGAGGTGGGAGGAGGCGAGGATGGTCGCCGCGGCGCCGGTCTGCGCCGCGAAACCCTGCTGCGGCTGGATGTCGGTGATGCCGCGGCCGACGGTGCGGATGATCCGCCAGCCGCCGATGTAGGTGCCGAGCGCTATGGCGGTGCCGGCGGAGCAGATGACCCACAGCGGCGGGTTGGAGCCGGGGGCCAGCGAGCCGCCGGCGATGAGCGTGAGGGTGATGACGCCCATGGTCTTCTGGGCGTCGTTGGTGCCGTGCGCGAGCGAGACGAGCCCGGCGGAGGCGATCTGCCCGGCCCGGTAGCCGCGCGAGGTGGCTGCGGGATCGGCGTTACGGCCGAGCCGGTAGGTGAGCCGGGTGGCGAGCATCGAGGCGAGTCCGGCCACGACGGGCGCGGCGACCGCCGGGATGATCACCTTGGTGACGACCGCGTCACCATTGACGCCGTGGGCGCCGACCGAGACGAGGGTGGCGCCGATCAGTCCGCCGAAGAGGGCGTGCGAGGAGCTGGAGGGGAGCCCGGCCAGCCAGGTCACCAGGTTCCACACGATCGCGCCGACCAGCGCGGCGAAGATCATCGCGGGTCTGATTCCGGCCGACTCGTCGACGATCCCGCCGGAGATCGTCTTGGCGACCTCCACCGACAGGAAGGCGCCGACCAGGTTGAGTACGGCTGACATTCCCACCGCGACGCGGGGGCCGAGCGCACCGGTCGAGATGGTGGTGGCCATCGCGTTGGCGGTGTCGTGGAAGCCGTTGGTGAAGTCGAAGACGAGAGCGGTGGCGATCACGAGTCCGATCAGGAGCGTGATGTGTTCCATGGGCCCAGCAATCGTTCGGTCGGGCAGGGGCGAGGCGAACGTACGGATCATTCATGAACGGAAGGTGAACTCGCGGCGGACTCGCGGTGCCGACATGAATCATCGGTGAACGGAGGGGGATCGGGAAGAGGTCGGCGCAGATACGCACAGCTTCACCCCAGCTCGTCCTGCGATCCCTTACCGCAGCGAAGCGAGCCTCGATCAGTGCCCGGACAGCCGGTCCGCCCAGCGCGCCACCGGGTCCGTGGCGGCGCTGCGCCCCCGCGCCTCGCGCCGGTCCGCACCACGGTAGGCCGCGTAGATCCCGCGCACCGCCGCCCATCTGAGCGGCTCCGGCTCCCAGCGCCGCACCCGGTGCCCCACCCACGGCAGCGCGGTCAGCCCGGTGGGCCCGCCCTGTCCGCAGTCCAGCAGCACCAGGTCCCGCAGGGTGCGCGCGGCCAGGTTCGACGTCGCCACCCCGCTGCCGACGTACCCGCCCGCCCAGCCGGTCCCCGTCGTACGGTCCAGGTGCACGCCCGCGCACCAGTCCCGCGGCACCCCCAGCATGCCCGACCAGGCGTGATCGACCGCGACCCCGGCCGCCGCCGGGAACATCCGGACCAGGATCTCCCGCAGCGCGGCCACCGTCGCCGCCGACGTGCTCCCGTCGCTGTCGGTCCGCGACCCGAACCGGTACGGCACCCCGCGCCCGCCCAGCGCGATCCGGCCGTCGGCGGTGCGCTGCGCGTACACGTACGCGTGCGCCATGTCGCCGAGCACCTCCCGGCCCTCCCAGCCGATCGTCGCCCACACCGGCTCGGGCAGCGGCTCGGTCGCGATCATCGAGGAGTTCATCGGCAGCCAGGTCCGCCGCTGCCCGCGCAGGCCCGCGGTGAAGCCCTCGGTGCAGCGCAGCACGTACCGCGCCCGGACCGTCCCGTACGGGGTCGCCACCCGCCCCGGGTGGATCGCGGTCACCGCGGTGCCCTCGTGCACGGTCACGCCCAGCCGCTCCACCACGGCGGCCAGCCCCCGCACCAGCTTCGCCGGGTGCACCCGCGCGCCGTACGGGGTCCAGGTGCCGCCGACCGCGCCGGCCACCCGCACCCGCTCTGCCGTCTCGGCCGCCCCCAGCAGCAGCCGGTCCTTCTCCCCGAACGAGACCTCCGCCTCGTGGTACGCCTTCAGACGCGCCGACTGGGCGGGGGAGTAGGCCACTTCGAGTACTCCACCGTGGTGGATGTCGGCCTCGATCCCCTCCCGACCGGCGACCCGGACCACCTCGCCGACGGTGTCGTTCATCGCCTGCTGGAGCGACAGCGCGGCCCGGTGGCCGTGCAGCGCCGCGTAGCGGTCCCGGCCCGCCACGCCGTTGTAGAGCCACCCGCCGTTGCGGCCCGAGGCGCCGTACCCGCAGAACCGGGCCTCCAGCACGGTGATCCGCAAGGAGGGCGCCGCCTTCTTCAGGTAGTACGCCGTCCACAGCCCGGTGTAGCCGCCGCCCACGATCACCACGTCGGCGTCCGCGTCGCCGGGAAGCGGCCCGCGCGGCACCGGAACGCCCGTGTCCGCGTACCAGAACGAGATGCCGCCGTTGACCGTGCCCATGAGGTTCCCGCGATTCCGTGATTCCGTGTCGGCTCACGTGTGCCCGGCGCGCCGCCCGGGCACGCCGTGGGTGGTGTGGGGACGCTACTGCCGGTCCGGGGGGCTCGGCAACGGTCCGCGGCACCCTCGAACCGTCATGCGCGGCACCAACGGCAGTAAGGGGCACCCTGTGCACAACGCGGAACAGAAGACCTGGTCGGACGTGGTCGACGCGGCCCGCCGCACCGTCGCCGACGGCCTGGTGGTCGGCACCTCCGGCAACGTCTCCGCCCTCGTCGGCGACGACCTGGTGCTCGTCACCCCGACCGGTGTGCCGTACCACCGGCTCGGCCCCGACGACGTGGTCGGCGTCGACCTCGCCACCGGGCGGCAGGTGCGCGGGCTGCTCCGGCCCACCAGCGAACTCCCGCTGCACCTCGCGGTCTACCGCGGCACCTCCGCGCGGGCGATCGTGCACACGCACGCGCCGCACGCCACCGCGGTCTCCACGCTGGTCGCCGAGCTGCCCGCGATCCACTACATGGCCGCGGAGCTCGGGGGGCCGGTGCGGGTCGCGGACTACGCCCTCTACGGCACACCCGAGCTGGCCGACGCCGTTCTCCACGCGCTGCGCGGCGACCGCGGGGCCTGCATCATGCGCAACCACGGGATGATCAGTCTCGGCGACACCCTCGACCGCGCGTACGACCGCGGGGCGCAACTGGAGTGGATGTGCCGGGTGTGGCTCGCCGCCGCCTCCACCGGCGGCACCCCCGCGACCCTTTCCCCCGCCGAACTGGCCGCCGCGGCCACCAAGTTCACGGGTTACGGTCAGCCCTGACCCCCCGGGTGCCCCCGTCCCGTCCGCCCCGGGACCACCCCTCGGTGAAGGGTCCCCGCGCCGTTCCCCGCGCCCCCATGACGGTGCCCCTTGCGGTCGTCCTCCACCTCGCGGTATGCACCGTGGTCGCGCGCGCAGTTCCCCGCGCCCCTGAACAACTGCGGCTCCTTCCGCGGAAGGACGCTCACCCTCCAGGGGCACGAATCTCCGGGGGAGAGCTGCGCGACCAGCAGGCCACCAGCCCGGGGTGAAGGCACGACCGTAAGGGGCAGTCACCCAGGGGCGCGGGGAACTGCGCGGGCAACCGGTCACCGGGCGGTGGTGGGGGTAGGACCGGAAGGGGCAGTGACCCAGGGGCGCGGGGAACTGCGCGACAAGCCCGCCACCGGCCGGTGGTCGGGGTGGAGAGCGGGACCGTAGCGGCGCGTAGCCCGGAGAAGCACCCACCGAGGGGTGGTCCGGGGCGGACGGGACGCGGGCGCCCGGGTGGGTCCGGTGGCGGCCCGAACGTGGGGGGCCGAGACTGGGGGCGATGCGCCTTCGATACGCGGTGGCCGCGGCGGCCACAACGGTGGTGGGTGCCGGCGCAGCCGCATTGGCGGCGGGCCGGTACGGCTCCGGGTTCGCCCTGAACCCGGCGGTCGCGGGCCCCGCCCCGGAAAGCCTGATCACGGTACGCAGCGTGACCCCGGACGAGGTCGTCCTCACCCGCACCCCCGCATCGGAGCGCCCGGGCGTGTACGGCCTGACCGGCGCGGGCGTGCACGCCACCGTCGGACCGGTGGTCGCGGTCGGCGACCGCGGCCACTCCGTCACCCGCACCCTGACCCGCGTGGACAAGGGCTCGCTGGCCGCGGGCGCGTTCGTCCGGATGACCCCGCAGGCGTACACCGGCGACCCGCGCGGCGCGCGCGGATTGGACTTCGGCGAGCCGCAGGTCCCGGGGGAGCTGGGCCCGATGCCGGCCTGGTACCTGCCCGGCGACCGCTCCACCTGGGTGGTCGCGGTGCACGGCGTCGGAGCCACCCGCGAGCAGGCCCTGTCCGTGCTGCCCGCACTGCACCGCTTCCGGCTGCCGGTCCTGATCCCGTCGTACCGCAACGACCCCGGCGCCCCCGCGTCCCCGGACCGCATCGGGCACCTCGGCGCCACCGAGTGGCGCGACCTGGACGCGGCGATGCGGTTCGCGGTGGAGCACGGCGCCCGCGGACTCGTGCTCTACGGCTGGTCGAGCGGCGCCGCGATGGCGCTGCGTGCCCTGCACCGCTCGCCGGTGGCCGGAAAGGTCGTCGGCCTGGTCCTCGACTCGCCGGTGCTCGACTGGCGCGCCACGGTCACCGCCGCGGTGCGCTCGCGCCGCCTGCCCCGCGTGCTGACCCCGCTCGCCGTGCGCGCCGCGGAGGGCCGTACGGGGCTGCGCGGCACGCGGCATACGGAGGCGGCCGCGGAACCGGCCGTGCCGGCCGGGCTCACCGTACCGACGCTGATCGTGCACGGCCCCGACGACACCTTCGCGCCCTGGTCCGCGTCCCGGGCGCTCGCGGACCGCTACCCCGGCAAGGTGGCCCTGCACCCGGTGCCGGGGGCCGCGCACACCGCGATGTGGAACGCCGACCCGGCGGTCTACGAGGAGACGCTGCGCCGCTTTCTCACCCCGCTCATGTGAGCGCGTTCACAGTCGGGTTTGGGATTATGGGCGCCGAGCGGCGAGACTGATCAGGTGACGTCCCGTATCCCGCGAGACACTCCGCTCCGCCTCGTCCCCCGCCGGCCGCTCACCGCGGCCCGCAGGACCGCCACGACGCGCAGGTCGCGACCGGCGCGCCCCCCCGAGGGCACCCCCTCGATCCCCGAACTCGCCCGCTTCGCCAGGGCCGAACTCGCCGCCGCCGTACGCCTCGCACGCTGGGCCGGCACCGGCCCCGGCACCGCGGGCCCGACCGGGATACTGCCGGACGCCACCGTGCGCGAGGCCGCCGCGGTCCTCGGCCTGACGCCCGGCCAGATCCGTGCCGCCTGGGACCGGGCCCGGCTCTCCGGCCTGATCGAACTGCACCGCGGCGCCGCCCGTCCCGGCTGGCGGCTGCGGGCCTGGGACACCGACGACACCGCGGTCCTGCGCGGCTGGGTCGCGCTGTTCGACGCGTGGTCGCTCGCCCACCCGTTCCTCCCGCCGCCCGACACGGAGGCGGGCGGCGGGGCGGGTCCGCACGGCACGGAAGGCGCCGGCGGCACGGCCGGCACCGGCACCGGCAACGGTGGCGGCTCGCTCGGCGCCGACCCCGCGCTGGTCGCCGAAGTCATCGAGGCCGCACCCCAGTTGCTCTCCTTCCTGCACCTGTCGCAGGGCCCGGTGCCGCTCGACACCCTGCTGGACCTGCTGCGGCAGCGCGTCGCCGAACTGCGCACCGAGCGGCACGAACCGCCCGCCGCGGGCGACCCGCTGCCCGCACTTCTGGAGTGGGTGCTGGACGCCGCCACCGACGTGGGGGCGCTGCGCCCGCGCGACCCGAAGCGCCCCGACGAGGCGGCGCTGACCGCGCTCGGCAGCTGGGCGGTGTGGGTCAAGCTGGAGCAGATCTGCGTGGCCGCCCAGGGCCCGGCCGGGAACATGGAGCAGTCCGCCGACACGATGCTGCGCGCCTGCGCCCGGCTCTCCCCGGGGCCGGCCCGCACCGAGTACCGCGCCTGGCTGGCCGCCCGCCCGGTCTCGCCGGCCGTCGCCGAACTGCTGGAGACCGCCCGCGGCGAGGACGCGCTGCTGCGCGGGCTGGCCTTCGAGGCACTGCGGGTGGTCGGCGACCCGGCCGAGCCGGCGGTGCGCGCGGTCGTCAACGAGCCGACGCTGCGCCCCTACGCGGTGCTGTGGCTCGCGGAGTTGGACGGCGGCGACCCGGACACCGCGACCGCGCTGCTGACCCGCGAGGAGGCCACCTGGCTGTGGGTGGACACCGCGGCCGCGGTCGCCGACCACGGCGACGACCACCTGCTCGTCAGCCATCTGGAGACGGCCGTACAGGGCTCGGTGCCCGGGTTGCTCCAGGAGGTCCGCCTGGCCGGCCACCCGCGCACCGTGCAGGTCCTGGTCGCGCTCGCCGCCGCGCACCCCGACCCCGCGCTCGCCAAGGCGGTGCGCAAGGCCGCGTTCCAGGTGCACACCGGGGAGGCGTGAGGGGAACAGGCGTCAGGGCGAGGGGAGTTCGGGGGCGTAGGTGCCGAAGCACCACAGGTTCCCCTCCGCGTCGCCGGCGATGTGGTCGCGCGAGCCGTAGTCGGTGTCGGTGAGGGGCATCACGATCCTGGCGCCGGCCGCGACCGTACGGGCGTAGTGCGCGTCGGGGTCGGCGACCACCACGTACACCGAGGTGGGGCCCAGGTGCTTGGTGGCCTGCCCGAACGCGCCCCAGCTGCGCGGCCGGCGCGGAGCCGGGAAAAGCGGTTGCGGAGCACCCGTAGAATGGACCCATGGCAGTTCTGCTCCTCGATTAGCCGCGTCGACCAGCCGCGGCGTCGACCCATCGGTCCTGACTCATCGGTCCGGGCCCATCGGTTACGACGCCCGCTCCGACCGCCGTCCGCGGGCCGGCTTCCGACGCCTTCGCGCCGCTGCGCCCCGGGTATCTCGTCCTCCGCTGCCGCCCCTCGCGGCGCCCATCGCTCTGGAGCTTTTCCACGTGATCACTGCCACCGGCATCGAGTTGCGCGCCGGCGCCCGCGTCCTCATCGAGTCCGCCTCCTTCCGTGTCGCCAAGGGCGACCGCATCGGCCTGGTCGGCCGGAACGGCGCGGGCAAGACCACCCTCACCAAGGTGCTGGCCGGCGAGGGCCAGCCCGCCGCCGGAAGCGTCACCAACTCCGGCGAGGTCGGCTACCTCCCGCAGGACCCTCGCAGCGGCGACCTCGACATCCTCGCCAGCGACCGGGTGCTGTCCGCCCGCGGCCTCGACGTCGTGCTGCGCAAAATGCGCGAGAACGAGGAGCGGATGGCCAGCGGGAAAGGCGCCACCCGCGAGAACGCGATGAAGAAATACGCGCGGCTGGAAACCGAATTCCTCACCAAGGGCGGATACGCCGCCGAGGCCGAGGCCGCCACCATCGCCGCCGCGCTGGGCCTGCCCGACCGGGTGCTCGGCCAGCCGCTGCGCACCCTGTCCGGCGGCCAGCGCCGCCGGGTGGAACTGGCCCGCATCCTCTTCTCCGACGCGGACACCCTCCTGCTCGACGAGCCCACCAACCACCTCGACGCCGACTCCATCACCTGGCTGCGGGACTACCTCAGGACCTACCGCGGCGGATTCATCGTCATCTCCCACGACGCGGACCTCATCGAGACCGTCGTCAACAAGGTGTTCTATCTCGACGCCAACCGCTCCCGTATCGACGTCTACAACATGGGCTGGAAGCTCTACCAGCAGCAGCGCGAAGCCGACGAGAAGCGCCGCCACCGCGAGCGCGCGAATGCCGAGAAGAAGGCGGCCGCGCTGAATTCACAGGCCGACAAGATGCGCGCCAAGGCCACCAAGACCGTCGCCGCGCAGAACATGGCGCGCCGCGCGGAGAAGCTGCTCTCCGGCCTGGAAGAGGTCCGGCAGGCCGACAAGGTCGCGAAACTGCGCTTCCCCGACCCCGCGCCGTGCGGCAAGACCCCGCTGATGGCCGCCGGGCTGTCCAAGTCCTACGGCTCGCTGGAGATCTTCACCGACGTCGACCTGGCCATCGACCGCGGCTCGCGGGTGGTCATCCTCGGGCTGAACGGCGCCGGCAAGACCACCTTGCTGCGGCTGCTGGCCGGTGTGGAGAAGCCCGACACCGGCGACGTCACCCCCGGCCACGGCCTCAAGCTCGGCTACTACGCCCAGGAGCACGAGACTCTCGACCCGGACCGCACCGTGCTGGAGAACATGCGGTCCTCCGCGCCCGACACCGACCTGGTCGAGATCCGCAAGATCCTCGGCTCCTTCCTCTTCTCCGGCGACGACGTGGACAAGCCCGCCCGGGTGCTGTCCGGCGGCGAGAAGACCCGGCTGGCGCTGGCCGCGCTCGTCGTCTCCAGCGCGAACGTCCTGCTGCTCGACGAGCCCACCAACAACCTCGACCCGGCCAGCCGCGAGGAGATCCTGGGCGCGCTGCACACCTTCTCCGGCGCGGTCGTGCTGGTCACCCACGACGAGGGCGCGGTCCACGCGCTCGAACCCGAGCGGATCATCATGCTGCCCGACGGGGTCGAGGACCTGTGGAGCCAGGAGTACGCCGACCTGGTCGCGCTGGCCTGAGCCGGCCGCGGGGCGACGCGGCCCCGTACTGCGCCGTTGGGCCGGATGATCATGCCGAATCGATCATTCGGCCCATCGTTGATCCTTCATCTGTATGAGTCGGTCTCGTACCGCCCCCTCACCCCGGCCGACGGCCGGCCCGGCCCGGCGTTCAGTGCCGTGACGTCGGGAAACTCCTTACGGACCCGGCTGACCTGCCGGTATTCCCGAAGCTGTGATCTCGGTACGGAATTGGCGACCCGGAAATAGCGCGCGCACCGGGTTCTGCCGGGGCTATCAGGGCATTCAGACGCTGAATGTACGGGGATGGACCTTGTCGAATGGGTGGCCAGGAACGTGGTTAGGGGTGATCATGAGAGTCCATAGCGCACTTCCCTGGAGGAGGCACGGGTGGCCGAGACTCTGAAGAAGGGCAGCCGGGTGACCGGCGCCGCGCGCGAGAAGCTCGCGGCAGACCTGAAGAAGAAGTACGACTCCGGTGCGAGTATTCGAGCCCTGGCCGAGGAGACCGGCCGTTCCTACGGGTTCGTGCACCGGATGCTGAGCGAGTCGGGCGTGGCCCTGCGCGGTCGCGGCGGCGCCACGCGGGGCAAGAAGGCCACCGCGGCCTGATCCCCGCGGGGAATTCCCGCGGGCGGGGGTGGAGCGGACGCGAGCAGCGTCCCCCATCGCCCCGGGGCATGAACGGGCACCCGTCCGTCCGGCGAGCCGACCGAGTGGTTACCCTTCGGTAATCATGTCCGCGGTCCGCTCGGAGGTGCCCGATGCCCGATGCCCACGTCCTGCTCGAACGCGACGGAGTCCGGCTCACCCTGGACGGCGCCGTCGCACACATCACCCTCTGCAACCCGGCCAAGCGCAACGCCCAGACGCCCGCCCTCTGGCGGGCCCTGGCCGAGGCGGGCCGGCTGCTGCCGGGGAGCGTACGGGTCGCGGTACTGCGTGGCGAGGGCGTGTCCTTCTCCGCCGGACTCGACCGGCGCGCGTTCACTCCGGAGGGCTTCGACGGCGAGCCGTCCTTCCTCGACCTCGTGCGCGGCAGCGAGCAGCAGCTCGACAAGGCCGTCGCGGGGTTCCAGGAGGCGTTCACCTGGTGGCGGCGCGCCGATCTCGTCACGGTCGCCGCTGTTCAGGGGCATGCGATCGGCGCCGGTTTCCAGCTCGCCCTCGCCTGCGACATGCGGGTCTGCGCGGATGACGTGCAGTTCGCCATGCGGGAGACCTCGCTCGGGCTGGTGCCCGACCTCACCGGCACGAAGCCGCTGGTCCAGCTGGTCGGGTACGGCCGGGCCGTCGAGATCTGTCTGACCGGGCGGTTCGTGCGCGCCGAGGAGGCCGCGCGGTGCGGGCTCGCGAACGTGGTGGTGCCCGCGGCGGAACTGGACGAGACGGTGGCGGATCTGGTCGCGGCGGTATTGGCGGCGCCGCGGGATGCGGTGATCGAGACCAAGGCGTTGTTGCGTTCCGCGCTGAGCGAGCCGGAGGCCGCCCAGCGCGCGGCCGAGCGTGCGGCTCAAGGGCGCCGCCTCCGCGACCTCGCGGGTGCGGGTGACTGACCCCCAGGGTGCCCCTGTCCTGTCGGCTGAGGGACCACCTGCCGGTGGGGGGTGCCTCCCGCCCTCGGGGTTCCGGGGTCTTCCCGGCCGCAGGCCGGCGGCCTGCTGGTCGCGCAGTTTCCCCCCGAGCTTCGTCTGGGAGGTACCCCCGGCGCCCCTGGGTTTGGAGGGTTCTTTTCGCGGAAGGGGCCGCAGCTGTTCAGGGGCGCGGGGAACGGCGCTCCCCCAGCGCTTCGCCTGGGAGGTACCCCCGTTCGCCCACCACCGGGAGAGGGCCCCTCAACCGACAGGACCAGGGCAGCCGGGGGGGTCGGGGGCACCGTTTATGTGATGTCGGTGATGATGACGGCTGTGGAGACGGGGCCGGGGGCGCCCGGGGTGGTGGCGGTGGTGGCCGCGGTGGCGGCTTCGCGGGCGACGGCGAGCGGGCGGAAGGACCGCGCCGTGGCGATCTGGAGCTGAACGTGCCGGGCCGGCCCGGCCGGCGCCTCGGTGTCGCGGACACGCACCCCGCCCCGCCCGGTCAGCCGCCGCGTCAAGCGGGCGACCCCCGGCACCGCCCGCACCGCGGCCTCCGCGGCCCGCGCCGCTTCCGCGGTGCCCTGGACGCCGTTCTGCCCGCTCTCCTCGTCGTCCGCGCCGTCACCTTCCAACTCCGTCCGGCCGCGGCCGGCCCCGACCGCGGCGGACGGCGCCTCGGGATCGTCGATCAGCCCGGTGACCGCGAGGTCCACGACCCGCACCGGCAACCCCAACCCGTCCTCGCCCGCGGCGGCGAACAGCGCGGTCCGCAGCCGCTCGGCCATGACCGGCAGCGGCTCGCCCACCACGGCCTCGAACCCGGCCTTGATCCGCAGCGGTCGGTGCGGCAGCGCGCCGAGCGGGGCGGCCGCGGGCAGGTCCGGCTCGTCGGCGCCGTCGCCGTTCGCAGCCGGCAGGACGTCCACCCGGCCGAGCCGTACTCCCGGCAGCGCCGCGCAGACCGTCCGCAGAGCCGCCACGGCCGTCCGTTCGGTGATCCACGCCGCGTCCTCGGGCCCGCCGAGCGGCAGCAGCCGACCCAGCGCGACCTGCTCCCGTACCGTCCGAGCCAGCCGGTCCATGGACACCACGCCTCGCCTCCCGCGGGCCGACCACTCGGATGGGGGGTCGGCGACAACCCACTCGCCGCATCCCCCACGCGTGCGGGGGCATGCGCACATAGTGTGGAGCACGGAGCAGCCCAGACGGAGGGACGACTCGCGATGACTGACACCGCACAGCAAGGCACCCCGGAGCCGAACGGCTCCTCCCTGTCCGAGGGCAGGACGCTGGACAAGGGAAATTCGGGCGGCCGCAAGGCGCTTGGAGATCCCGCCACCCGAGGGCGTACCACGATCGCCGACGGCGTGGTCGAGAAGATCGCCGGCCTCGCCGCTCGCGACGTCCTGGGCGTGCACGCGATGGGCACCGGCCTGTCCCGCACGTTCGGCGCGGTACGCGACCGGGTGCCCGGCGGCGGCCGTTCGGTGTCGCGCGGGGTCAAGGCCGAGGTCGGCGAGGTGCAGACCGCGCTCGACCTCGACATCGTGGTCGAATACGGCGTGTCGATCGTCGAAGTCGCCCGCGCCGTACGGGAGAACGTGATCGCGGCGGTCGAGCGGATGACCGGCCTCGAGGTCGTCGAGGTCAATGTCGCCGTCGGCGACGTGAAGTTGCCCGACGAGGACGATGACGACGATCGCGAGCAGCGGGTCCAGTAGCGGGCCCGCAGGGACGGACCCGGTTCCAGCACAGGCGGAGGCGGTCATGGCTGAGGGGACGGAGAGCGCGGAATGAGTATGGCGGTGATCGGCCTGGCCGTGGGAATGGCGCTCGGATTCGCCGGATGGTTCGGCGGGTTCGGGGCTTTCCTGCTGGTGGCGGCGCTCGGAGTGGTCGGATTCGTGGCGGGCAAGTTCCTGGACGGTGACATCGAACCGGGCGAGTTCTTCAGGACACGTGACCGCGACCGTGACCGGCGGCGCTGATGGCGGGAGCCGTACCCGCCCGGATGCCGGCCGCGGAGCGCGGCGCACTGCGGATCGCGGACCGGGTGATCGCGAAGATCGCCGCGCAGGCCGCCGGTGAGGCGCTCGTCGGCGCACCCGGCGCCGACCTGGTGCCCGACATCGCGCGGCCGCACGCCACGGTGTCGGTGCGCAAGGAGACCGCCCGGCTGCGGTTGGCCCTCGAACTCGGCTATCCCACCGACATCGGCGCGGTCTGCGGCAACGTGCGGCGCCATGTGACCGGCAGGGTCGAGGAGTTGACCGGCATGGCGGTGCCCGAGGTGGCGGTCGAGGTCGAACGCCTGCACTCGGCCGCCGGCCGCCGCAAGGACGAAGGGAGGGTGCGGTGAGCGACCACGGCTCCGGTCCCGACCGGCCCGCGGACCGGCACGGCGACGCCGGCGGCGGGGACAGCGGTCGCGGCCCCGGCGGCGAGGGCGGCGGCCCGTCCTACGGCCCCGGCCCGGACACCGGCCCCGGCCCGTCGTACCGGCCCGGCTCGGACAGCGGCTTCGGCTGGTCCGACGAACCCGAGCCGACCGTCAAGCTGCCCACCCTCGACACGCGCGAGCCCGAGCCGGACACCGGCGCGATCCAGTACGCCCCGGCGGCCGGTGAACCCGGCGCGGTGCGCGCCAAGCGCTTCTGGTCCGGCCGCCGTGTCCCCGCGGCCATCACCGCCGCCCTCTGCACCGCGCTGACCGGCCTGTTCCTCTACGACATCGCCGCGGTGCGCACCGACCGCAAGGCGATGGCCTGGCGCAAGACGCTGGCGCGCGAACTGGCCACCCGTCACCTGGACAACGTGTGGATCATCGTCGGCGCCGCGGTGGCCGCCGTGGTCGGACTGTGGCTGCTGCTGCTCGCGGCCACCCCGGGCGAGCGCGGGGTGCTGCCGATGGCGCGCCGCGGCTCGCAGGGCGTGCGCGCGGGGCTCGACCGGCACGCGGCCGAACTGGTGCTGCGCGACCGGGCGATGGAGGTCGCCGGAGTGCGCTGGTCGCGGGTGAAGGTGAGCCGCCGCAAGGTCAAGGCGCGCGCCACCTCGCACTTCCGCGAACTGGACGACGTACGGCGCGATCTGACCGCTGCTCTGGACACGGCGGCCGGGCAGCTCGGGCTCGCCAAGGCGCTCGGGATGCGCGTGCACGTCCAGCGGGCCGAGAAGAAGGCGTGAGGAGAGGGCGCATGCGCACCACACTCAACCGGGTCATGCTCGGCCTGCTCGGTCTGCTGCTGCTGGTGGTCGGGCTGTCGGTCCTGGTCGGCGGCCTGAACCTGGAGAAGCACTGGAACTTCACGATGCCGCACTGGTGGCCGTGGAGCGGGCCGAAGGACGTGCTGCTCAGCACGCACGACCGGACCCGTTACCGCTCGGACGGCTGGTGGTGGCCGGTGGTGATCGCGGTGCTCGCGGTCCTGCTGCTGATCGGCCTGTGGTGGCTGTTCGCGCAGGCGCGCAGGCGGCGGGTGCGGCAGGTCCGGGTGGACAGTGGCGACGGCCAGGGCGCGCTGCTGCGCGGCCGGGCGGTGGAGGACGTGCTGCGCTCGGAGGCGGAGGCGTACGACGGGGTGGCGTGGTCCGGCGCCCGGCTGGTGGGCAAGCGCGGCAACCCCTCGGCGCGGCTGGTGCTCGGACTGGAGCCGCACGCCAACCCGAAGGAGGTCGTGGCGGGGCTGGACTCCTCGGTGCTGGAGCGGGCCCGCACCTCAGCCGGGCTGGAAGAGCTGCCCGCCGAGGCCCGGCTGCGCGCGGTGCGCCACCGGGCCCGCCGGGTGAGCTGACGCGCTCACAGCCGTCCGAGGATCGCCATGTTGCCGATCGGCCCGACCAGCACCACCGCGGCCGTGAACGCCAGCGCCATCCAGAGCATGTAGCGGGAGGACTCGGGGCCGGCCCACGACTGCTCCTTGCGGTTCATGGCCGCGTACTTCTCCGGGTACTCGACCATGAACTTCCGTCGGGCCCGCTGCCCGCGGACGGCCCAGCGAATCATCAGCCACGCCATCACGCCCAGGTCGGCGGCCCACCACAGTCCCACCCATATTCCCGTCACGCCGGCCGAGCCTACCCCCGGGGTGCCGCTCCGGCGCCCCGTCGGTCAGGCGGTGGTGTCTTCCCGCCGGCCGGTCAGCGCCAGCGCGCTGTTGACCAGGCCGATGTGGCTGAACGCCTGCGGGAAGTTGCCCAACTGCCGCCCTGCGACCGGGTCCCACTCCTCGGCGAGCAGCCCGACGTCGTTGCGCAGCGAGAGCAGCTTCTCGAACAGGTCCTTCGCCTCCTGCGGCCGCCCGGTGGTGTGCAGGGCGTCCACCATCCAGAACGAGCAGGCCAGGAAGGCGCCTTCGGTGCCGGGCAGGCCGTCCACCCCGGCGGCCTCCGGGCTGTAGCGGCGGACGAAGCCGCCGAGGTCCAGCTCGGCGCGGACCGCCTCCACCGTGCCGACCACCCGGGGGTCGTCCGGCGGCAGGAAGCCGACCTGCGGGATCAGCAGGGTGGCCGCGTCCAGTTCCCGCGAGCCGTAGGACTGGGTGAAGGTGTTGCGGTCGGCGTCGTAGCCCTTCGCGCACACCTCGGCGTGCACCTGGGCGCGCATGGCGCGCCAGCTGTCCACGTTGCCGCGCAGTTTGGGCTGGGCCTCCATGGTGCGCACCGCGCGGTCGGCGGCGACCCAGGCCATCACCTTGGAGTGCACGAAGTGCCGGCGCGGGCCGCGTACCTCCCACAGGCCCTCGTCGGGTTCGCGCCACTTGGACTCCAGGAAGTCCATCAGGGAGCGCTGGAGGTTCCAGGCGTGCGACTCGGCGGCCAGGCCGCGCTCGCCGGCGAGGAAGAGGGAGTCCATCACCTCGCCGTAGACGTCGAGTTGGAGCTGTCCGGCGGCGGCGTTGCCGATCCGGACCGGGGCCGAGCCCTGGTAGCCGGCCAGCCAGGGCACTTCGTACTCCGGCAGCCGGCGCTCGCCCGCGATGCCGTACATGATCTGGAGGTCGGCCGGGTCGCCGGCGACCGCGCGCAGCAGCCAGTCCCGCCAGGCGTGCGCCTCGTCCAGGTAGCCGCCGGCGATGAGCGCGTTGAGGGTCAGGGCCGCGTCGCGCAGCCAGCAGTAGCGGTAGTCCCAGTTGCGGACGCCGCCGATCTCCTCGGGCAGCGAGGTGGTCGCGGCGGCCGCTATGCCGCCGCTGGGGGCGTAGGTGAGCGCCTTGAGGGTGATCAGGGAGCGCAGGACGGCGTCGCGCCAGGGGCCTTCGTAGCGGCACTGCGAGGACCAGGACTCCCAGTCCTTGAGGCAGTTGTCGAGGGCCGCGAACGGGTCGACCTTGCGCAGGTGCCGGGCGTGCGAGGCGTTCCAGGTGAGCACGAAGCCGACCCGCTCGCCCGCGGAGACGGTGAAGTCGGCGTAGGTGCGCATGTCCTTGCCGTACATCGGCACGTTGGGGGTGCTGCGCAGCCATACGGAGTCGGGGCCGGCGGTGGCCACGCGGTGGCCGTCGATGCGGCGCATCCAGGGCACCACGTTGCCGTAGTCGAAGCGCAGCACCAGTTCGGCGTGCATGGCGACCTCGCCGGATATGCCCTCCACGACGCGGATCACGTCGGGCGCCTTGTCGCGCTGCGGCATGAAGTCGGTGACCTTCACGGTGCCGTTCGGGGTCTCCCACACCGTGTCGAGGACCAGGGTGTCGCCGCGGTAGGAACGGGTGGCGCAGTGCGAGGAGTTGACCGGGGCTATTCGCCAGCGGCCGTTGTCGCGGTCGCCGAGCAGCGCGGCGAAGCAGGCCGCCGAGTCGAAGCGGGGCAGGCACAGCCAGTCGATCGAGCCGTCCCGGCCGACGAGTGCGGCGGTCTGGAGGTCCCCGATGATCGCGTAGTCCTCGATGGGTGCTGCCACGTGTCCGCCTCGCCGCCTTCTTCTGGCCGTCGTCGGCCGTCACCTGGTGCAGTCGCCCCTTGACCGTACAACTCGGCGGCGGGGGGCCGGTGGCCGGGTGGGACGGCGGGCGGCGGCGACCCCGGCGCGGCCGGCGGCCGGCGGGGCGCGGGTGGGCGACGGCGCGGGGGCGGCCGCGCCGGCGCGCGCAGGGGCGAGGAGGGCGCCTCGGCGGGTGCGGAGCCTGGGCGGCGCGGGCCTAGGCTGGTGCGGTGCCTAGGCGGGCGCCGCCGTCCCGACCCGGTCGACGATCCCGGCCGCGCCCTCCGCCTTGGCGCAGTGCGCGCAGCAGTAGAAGCGGCCGTCGACCGCCACTCCGTGGCCGACGATCTGCACGCGGCAGTGCTCGCAGATCGGTGCCATCCGGTGGATCGCGCACTCGAAGCTGTCGAAGACGTGCACCACTCCCTGGGCGTGCACCTCGAAGCTCAACTCGTAGTCGTTTCCGCAAACCTCGCAACGGGCCATGGGGCACAGGGTGCGGAACGGCCCGCCGGTGGGCAACACAGCTCGCGGTACGGCGGCGTGCCACGGTGCCGCTTTCACCCGTACGGCGGTGTACGGCACCCAGGTGTCAGCCGTGTACACCCTCGGCGGGCCTGACCGCCTTGAGCAGCTCGGCGAAGCGCTCCTCGTCGATGATCGGGGTGCCCACCTGCCGTGCCTTGATCGCCTTGGTGGTGGGGGAGTCGGGGTCGTTGGTGACCAGCAGGCTGGTGAGGCGGCTCACCGAGGAGGCGACGTGCAGGCCGGCGTCGGTGGCCCGGTCCTCCAGCAGTTCGCGGTCGATGCCGGTGTCGCCGGAGAACGCCACCCGCATGCCCTGCACCAGCGGCCCGTCCGGCGTCAGCCGCCCGGGGTTCGGATACGGGCAGGCCGGCCGCTTGCGGGCCGGGCGCCAGCCGGAGTTGCCGTAACCGTAGCCGTGGATGCGGCCGTAGCGCGGGGCCGGCACCGGGCCGTCCTGGCCGGGGTGGGCGGCGCCGGCCGCGGTGTCCTTCCACTCGGTCAGGGGGCGGCAGGCGTGCAGCGGAAGCGGCAACTCGGCGGCCGCCGCCAGGTGCAGGCTCGGACGGAACGCCTCGGCGAGCACCCGGGCGTCGTCCAGCGCGTGGTGCGCCCGGCGCTGCTGCACGCCGTAGTGCGCGGCGAGCGTCTCCAGCTTGTGGTTGGCCAGCGGCAGTCGCAGCTCCTTGGCCAGCACGATCGTGCACAGCCGGTGCTCGACCGGGGCGGTGGCCTGCGCGCGGGCGAACTCCCTTGCCAGCATGGACCAGTCGAAGACCGCGTTGTGCGCGACGAGCACGCGTCCGGCCAGCCGTTCGGCGAGGTCGTCGGCGATCTCGGGGAAGAGCGGCGCCTTCGCGAGCATCGCGCCGGTGAGGCCGTGAATCCACACCGGGCCGGGGTCGCGCTGCGGGTTCACCGGCGAGTACCAGTGGTCCTGCACCTCGCCGTACGCGTCCAGCCGGTAGACGGCGGCGGACACTATCCGGTCGTCCCTGCTGAGTCCGGTGGTCTCCACGTCGACCACGGCGTATCCCCCGGGATAACCGGAGGGCCACGGCGTCGGCGTCGGTGACGGGCTCGGCATCGGCATCTGCGTCGGCCCGCGGGGGGCAGGAGGCGGCTCGGTCCGGTTGTCCAGCATGGTCATTGAGGATAAGGGCCGTCGCCGACAGCGTTTCCCACCCGCCTCCGCGCAAGCCGGCTCTACCAGTGGGTAACAACGTCTGGCATACCCCGGGTAACAGCCTCTATGGTGCGTTCATGCCAGATCTGCCGAACGTCGTGCTGTGGTCGGTGCCGGCCTTCGTGCTGCTCACCGTCGTGGAGTTGGCGAGCTACCGGTTCCACCGCGACGAGGACGCCGCCGGGTACACCGGGAAGGACACCGTCACCAGCCTGTCCATGGGCGCGGGCAGCCTCTTCACCGACGCGATGTGGAAGATCCCGATCGTGGCGGTCTACTCCGCGCTCTACTCACTGACTCCGCTGCGGGTGCCGCTGCACTGGTGGACCCTGCTCCTGGCGCTGCTGGCCCAGGACTTCTGCTACTACTGGTCGCACCGCGGGCACCACGTGATCCGCGTGCTGTGGGCCTGTCACGTCGTGCACCACTCCAGCCGGAACTTCAACCTCTCCACGGCGCTGCGCCAGCCCTGGACCAGCCTCACCTCCTGGCCGTTCTACCTGCCGATGGTCGCGCTCGGCGTGCACCCGGCGATGCTCGCGTTCTGCACGTCGGTCAACCTCGTCTACCAGTTCTGGATTCACACCGAACGGGTCGACAAGCTGCCGCGCGCGGCCGAGTTCGTGCTCAACACCCCCTCGCACCACCGGGTGCACCACGCCTCGCAGGGCGGCTACCTCGACCGCAACTTCGGCGGCATCCTCATCGTCTGGGACCGCCTGTTCGGCTCCTTCACCGCGGAGACGGAGCGGCCGGTCTACGGGCTGACCAAGAACATCGCCACGTACAACCCGCTGCGGGTCGCCACGCACGAGTACGCGGCCATCGCCCGCGATCTCGCCGCGGCCCGGACCTGGCGCGACCGGCTGCGGCACCTGTGCCTCGGCCCGGGCTGGCGGCCGGCGGACGCGGCGGCGGGCGTCGGGGGAGGTGGGGGCGTCGGGGGAGGGGCGCCGAACCAGCGACTTCAACAAACTGTTGCAAAGGGCGTGGAGTCGCGTACGCTGCCGCGGTAGCAGCTTCCACACCCGCGAGACGCCGTATCGCCCCCGGCGCCATCTAGTGTGGGGGTGGGGAAACGGCAGCGGGCGCCACGCGGGCGCCCCGGCGGGAGAGGAGGAGCCGTGCTCGTCGACACCTACGGTCGGGTCGCCACGGACCTCCGGGTCTCGCTCACCGACCGCTGCAACCTGCGCTGCACGTACTGCATGCCCGAGGAGGGCATGCAGTGGCTGGCCAAGCCCGACCTGCTCACCGATGACGAGATCGTCCGGCTGATCCGCGTCGCCGTCACCGAACTCGGCGTCACGGACGTGCGCTTCACCGGCGGCGAACCGCTGCTGCGCCCCGGCCTGGTCGGCATCGTGGAGCGCTGCGCCGCCCTGCGGCCGCGCCCCCGGCTCTCGCTGACCACCAACGGGATCGGGCTCGGCCGTACCGCCGCCGCCCTGCGCGCCGCCGGCCTGGACCGGGTCAACGTGTCGCTCGACACCCTGCGCCCGGACGTCTTCCGCACCCTGACCCGCCGCGACCGGCACCACGACGTGCTCGCCGGCCTCGCCGCCGCCCGGGCCGCCGGGCTCACACCGGTCAAGGTCAACACCGTGCTGATGCGCGGGGTCAACGACGACGAGGCGCCCGACCTGCTGAGCTGGGCGCTCGCCGAGGGCTACGAACTGCGGTTCATCGAGCAGATGCCGCTCGACGCCCAGCACGGCTGGCAGCGCTCCGACATGGTCACCGCCGACGCGATCCTGGCAGCGCTCCGGACCCGCTTCGCGCTCACTGCCGAGGGCGACTCGGTCCGCGGCCACGCGCCGGCCGAGCGCTGGCTGGTGGATGGCGGCCCGGCCCGGGTCGGGGTGATCGGCTCCGTCACCCGGCCGTTCTGCCGTGCCTGCGACCGGACCCGGCTGACCGCCGACGGTCAGGTGCGCAACTGCCTGTTCGCCCGCGAGGAGTCCGACCTGCGCGGCGCGCTGCGCTCGGGCGCGGGGGACGGTGAGGTCGCCGCGTTGTGGAAGGCGGCGATGTGGGGCAAGAAGGCGGGCTCGGGCCTGGACGATCCGGCCTTCCTCCAGCCGGACCGGCCGATGTCAGCCATCGGCGGCTGACCGGGCTTCCCACTGCGTCAGCGTCACCACGTCCTTCAGGAAGCCGCGCACCCCGAGGAACTGGGAGAGCTGCTCGCGGTGCTCCTCGCAGGCCAGCCAGGTCTTGCGCCGCTCCGGCGTGTGCAGCTTGGGGTTGTTCCAGGCCAGTACCCACACGGCGGCCGTCCGGCAGCCCTTCGCCGAGCAGGTCGGCCTCTCGTCGCTCATGGCACCCATGTAAACATGGCGACGCCGGGCAGCCACGGGGGGAGCCGCCCGGCGTCGGTCCATCGCTCCGACGGGGGATACGGAGCGCGTACCGCAGTATGTCACGCGGTCTGCCGCGCGTGGAGGGGGAACCCGATGATTGATCTGAGCTTTTCTTGAGCTTCCCCGGCCGACTGCCATAGGTCTGGACCAGTCATGGACGAGGTGGCCGGGTCAGCCCGCTTCCGGGTGTTCGCCGACCGGCTCCTCCACCCGTTCCGGGACCCGCTCGGCGGCCGCCTCGACCCTCGACGGCTCCAGGGCCGGCCGGGCCAGCGGCGGGACATAGGAGGAGGTCGGCAGGTTCGGGGTGTTCTCCCGTCCTCCGTTGGCGAACACCACGGCCACGTACGGCAGCAGCACGCCCACGATGAGCGTCGCCCAGGCCAGCGGTCGCTCGATGTTCCACAGCACCACCGTGAGGATCACCGAGACGGTGCGGATCGACATCGAGATGATGTACCGCCGCTGGCGCCCGCGTACGTCGTCGGTGAGCCCGGTCCGTGCACCGGTGATCTGGAAGATCTCCGGCCCGCCCTGCTTCCCCATCCCGCTCCACCGCCTGCTCCATACACCGGGTTGTGCCGATCACGGGTCACGACACCTGCTGCCCGGTAGCTCCAAGGTACGCCGCCGGGCCGCCGCGCAGCAGGGCGGGGCGGGCGCGGGTGTGCGGTGCCGGGTCTGCGTCCCGCTCGGTAGGCAGCCGCCCGACATGCGGCGTAGACCACTCGGACGGACACTTGCGGGACGGCTGCCGGGCATTCGCCGTCCGGCCGGAGGAGGCGAGCGGCATGGGTTGGTTGTGGGCGATCATCGTCGGCCTGGTGCTCGGTCTGATCGCGAAAGCGATCATCCCGGGCAAGCAGAGCCTGCCCCTGTGGCTCACCTTGATCTGCGGTATGGGCGGCAGCGCGTTCGGCAACGGCGTGTCCCGGTGGCTCGGCGTCCGCGACACCAAGGGCATCGACTGGACCCGGCACGTCCTCCAACTGATCGGCGCGATCGTGCTGGTGGCGCTCGGCGACGCGCTGTGGGCCGCGCACAGGCGGCGCAAGCGCACCACGTCGGTGTGACGCCGGGAGGTCCGGACGGCAGGGCCTTACGGCAACTGCCGCAGCCACGGTGGTGGACGGCGGGCGTCTTACGGCAACTGCCGCAGCCACTGCGGTGGTACCCGGTCGGTGAGCCACACTCCGTTCGCGCTGAGCCGGAACTCGCCTCCCTCCGCGGCCAGTCCCGCCGCGTCCACCGCCAGCACCACCGGACGGCCGTGCCGCGAACCCACCCGCGCGGCCGTCTCGGTGTCCGCCGACAGGTGCACGTCCTGCCGGGACATCGGCCGCAGCCCGTCCCGCCAGATGAGCGGCAGCGTGGCCGCCGCGGTGCCGTGGTAGAGCACCGCCGGGGGATCGGCGGCGGCCAGGCCCAGCTCCACGGGCACCGAGTGGCCCTGGCTGGCCCGTATCCGGCGGCCGTCCGCGGAGTAGGCGAACCTGCGCTTGTTGTTCGTCGCGACCACGTGGTCCAGGTCGGCGCGCGAGATCCGGCGGCCCCTGGCGGCGCACCCGGCGAGCAGCTCGTCGACTCCCACCCAGCCCGCCTCGTCGAGGGTGATGTTGGCTGCCTGCGGGTTGTGCCGTAGCACCAGCGACAGGAACTTCGAGACCTTGACCGTCTGCTTCTCGTCGAGCATGTGCCCCCCTCCGCCGGGGCCGGCCGGGTCTGTCCCGGCCGGCCCGTGCCGGTCAGACCCCTTGGCTGACCGAACTCATGTTGAAATCGGGAATCCGCAGCGCCGGGGTGGCGGCACGGGTGAAGTAGTCGCCCCACTCGCGGGGCAGGGTGCGCTCGGTGCGGCCCGCCTCGGTGGCCCGGCCCATCAGGTCGACCGGCGACTCGTTGAACCGGAAGTTGTTCACCGCTCCGGTCACCTCGCCGTCCTCCACCAGGTACACGCCGTCGCGGGTCAGGCCGGTCAGCAGCAGTGTCGCCGGGTCCACCTCGCGGATGTACCACAGGCAGGTCAGCAGCAGGCCGCGCTCGGTGTCGGCGACCATCTCCGCCAGCGACCGGGTGCCGCCGCCGTCCAGCACCATGTTGTCCACCGCGGGTGCGAGCGGCACCCCGGTCAGCTCGGCGCTGTGCCGGGTGGTGACCAGCCGGTTGAGGGTGCCCTCGCGCACCCAGTCCACCGGGCCGAGCGGCAGCCCGTTGTCGAAGACCGACGAGTCGTCGTCCGACGCGTGCGCGATGACGAACGGCGCTGCCTCCAGGCCGGGTTCGGCCGGGTCGCTGCGCAGCGTCAGCGGCAGTGCGGCGATCTTCTCGCCGATCCGGGTGCCGCCGCCGGTGCTGGAGAAGACCGTGCGGCCCTCGGCCGCGTCGCGGGCCCCGGACGACCACAGCTGGTAGATCATCAGGTCCGCGACCGCGGTGGGCGGCAGCAGCGTCTCGTAGCGCCCGGCGGGCAGCTCCACCTTGCGCTCCGCCCAGACCAGCCGCTGCGCCAACTCGGCGTCCAGCGCCAGCGGATCGACGTCGGTGAAGTCGCGGGTGGAACGGCCCGCCCACGCGGAGCGGGTGCGGTCGGGCGACTTCGCGTTCACCTCAAGGGTGCCGGACGGCTGGTCGTGGCGAAGCCGCAGCCCGGTGGAGGTGCCCAGGTAGGTGGAGGTCACGTAGTGGTGCGCGAAGCCGTACAGTTCGCGCCCGCCGGCCCGGGCGGTGCCGAACGCCTCGCCCAGCGCGGGCGCGAAGGCCGCGAACACGTCGGAGGAGGTCTCGGCGGGTGGCGCGGTGAAGTCGGCCGAAGGGGCGCCGCCGGCCACCAGCGGCTGGGCGTCCTCCGCGGGCCCGGCCTCCCTGGCCGCCGCCTCCGCGGCCCGCACCAGCGGCTCCAACTCGTCTGCGGTCACCGCGGACCGCGACACCATGCCCGAGGCGGTGCCCTGGGCGCCGTCGACGGTGGCGATCACGGTGAGGGTACGGCCGCGGGTCACGCCGTTCGTGGTCAGGGAGTTGGCCGCCCAGCGGAGATTGGCGCTTGACTCCTCCTCCGCGATCACCACGCAGCCGTCGGCCCGGGACAGCTCCAGGGCCCGCTCGACGATCTCGTGCGGCTTGGTCGCCGCGCTGCTGGCGCTGCTGGTCATCGGCCGGCCTCCTGCGTGGTGTTGAGAATGCTGACGTCCTGGAAGAGGGCCGACGGGCAGCCGTGGCTGACCGCCGCGACCTGGCCCGGCTGGGCCTTCCCGCAGTTGAACGCGCCGCCGAGCACGTAGGTCTGCGGGCCGCCGACCGCGGCCATGGAGCCCCAGAAGTCGGTGGTGGTGGCCTGGTAGGCGACGTCCTTGAGCTGGCCGGCGAGCTTGCCGTGCTCGATCCGGAAGAACCGCTGGCCGGTGAACTGGAAGTTGTAGCGCTGCATGTCGATGGACCAGGAGCGGTCGCCGACCACGTAGATCCCGTGGTCGACCGAGCCGATCAGCTCCTCGGTGGAGGGGCCGTCCGGCGCGGGCTGCAGCGACACGTTGGCCATGCGCTGCACCGGGACGTGGCCGGGGGAGTCGGCGTACGCGCAGCCGTTGGACCGCTCGAAGCCGGTGAGCTTCGCGATCCGCCGGTCGAGCTGGTAGCCGACCAGGACGCCGTCGCGCACCAGGTCCCAGGAATGGGCGGCCACGCCTTCGTCGTCGAACCCGATGGTGGCCAGGCCGTGTTCGGCGGTGCGGTCCCCGGTCACGTTCATGTGTGAGGAGCCGTACTTCAAGGTGCCGAGCTGGTCGAAGGTGGCGAACGAGGTGCCCGCGTAGGCCGCTTCGTATCCCAGCGCGCGGTCCAGCTCGGTGGCGTGGCCGACCGACTCGTGGATGGTCAGCCAGAGGTTCGACGGGTCGACCACCAGGTCGTACCGGCCGGCCTCCACCGAGGGGGCGCGCATCTTCTCGGCGAGCAGGCCCGGGATCGCGGCCAGTTCGCCGTCCCAGTCCCAGGTGTCGCCGGTCAGGTACTCCCAGCCGCGGCCGACCGGCGGGGCGAGGGTGCGCATCGAGTCGAAGTCGCCGTTGTCCGGGTCGACCGACACGGCGGTCAGCGACGGGTGCAGCCGAACCCGCTGCTGGGTGGTGCTGGTGCCGGCGGTATCGGCGTAGAACTTGTTCTCCTGCACGGTCAGCAGCGACGCGTCCACATGGGAGACGCCCTCCGCGGCCAGCAGCCGCGAGCTCCACTCGGCGAGCAGGGCGGTCTTCTCCGCGTCGGGCACGTCGAACGGATTGACGTCGTAGGACGAGACCCAGGTGCGGTCCGGGTGCACCGGCTCGGCGGCCAGTTCCACCGGGTCCTGCGCGCCGGCGGCGGCGATCACCTTCGCCGACAGCTTCGCCATCGCGACGGCCTGCGAGGCGACCTTCGCCGCGCCGTCCATCGTCAGGTCCACGCCGGCGGCGAAGCCCCACGCCCCGCCGTGCACCACCCGCACCGCGTACCCCAGATCCGTGGAGTCGGAGGCGCCGGCCGGGCGGGCGTCCCGCAACCGCCACGCCGCACTGCGCACCCGCTCCAGCCGGAAGTCCGCGTGCTCGACTCCCAACGCCCGCGCCCTGGCCAGCGCGGCGTCGGCAAGCGCGCGCAACGGCAACGCCATGAACGACTCATCCACCTCATGCGGCACGACGATCTTCCCTTCCTTCGCGTCTTCGCAGTGAACCATGTCCGCGCCGTCCCGGGGCGGACGTTTTCGCCCGCCTGTGGATAACTCGGCGACCGGCCATCCCGGCGGCCGGGACGCCGCGCTCGGACGGACCGCCGCGCCCGTGCCTGCCGCCCGGCGGTTCGGCCGAATCCAGGGCGGTGTCCGCGATCGCGGTCCATCCGGTGAATCCTGACGGACCGCCGGATGTACGCCCCCCGGAGATGCCGTCCGGAATGCGGAATTGCGGAGAGCACCGTCCGGCTGCTTTCGCGGGTGAGCCGGGGCCGACTCGTCGGTTCGACTTGCTCCTCGGGCCGGTTCCTCCGATGTGCCGACATGGCTGGTTTTCCCGTACGACGTGATTTCCGATCGGCCGGTGATGGTAATGCGGTGCCCGCTTCTTCTTCTCACCGGCACAACTTGTTCGATTCCCTTGCCTCTGGCTAGAGTCGGCCGCCATGACCGTAGACCCTTCGCTGATCCGTAGCAGTTTCAAGGTTGTCGAGCCGAACGGCTCGCAGGTGACTGCATATTTCTACGAGCACTTGTTCGCCAACCACCCCGAGGTGCGCCCGCTGTTCGCGCCGCACATCGACGAGCAGCGCGATCGCCTGTGGGCCGCTCTGGGCGCCCTGGTGGCGAACATCGAGAACCCCGAGACACTGACCGGCATGCTGCAGAACCTGGGGCGGCGGCACGTGGGTTACGGCGCGCTGGCCGAGCACTACCCGGCCGTGGGCGCCAGCCTGATAGCCACCTTGCAGCACTACGCGGGCGACGCGTGGACGCCCGCCGTCGAGGAGTCCTGGACCGGGGTCTACGGCGTGATCAGCGACACCATGGTCGCGGCCGGCGATGCGGCCGCCCGCTGACCGAGCCGTCAGCGGCTCGTCGCGGCGAGCCGCCGAACGGCCCCCAACTGCACGGAGGTCACCCCTGATGTCGGATGCCGGTGGGTGGTCGTGAGCGATACCCAGGCGTTGCGAGACTCCTTCGCCCTGGTCGGCAAGTCCGGGGACGAGGTACCGCGGTACTTCTACTCCTACCTGTTCCTCATCGCGCCGCAGGTCCGGCCGATGTTCCCGGTGTCCATGGGCCAGCAGCGCGACCGGCTGGTCGCGGCCCTGGGCAGGATCGTCGCCGACGTGGACGATCCGGACCGCCTCGTCCCGTACGTCCAGCAACTGGGCCGCGACCACCGCAAGTTCCAGGTGGTGGCCGAGCACTACGACGCGGTGGGACAGGCCCTGCTGGCCACCCTCGGCTACTTCCTGGGCGAGGCGTGGACCCCGGAGTTGCGGCGTGGCTGGACCGACGCCTACGGGCTCGTGGCCCGCACCATGTTCCAGGCCGCCGATGCCGACAGCGCGGTGAACCCGCCGTGGTGGAACGCCGAGGTGGTGCGGCACGAGCAACGCGCCTTCGACATCGCGGTCGTCACCCTGCGGTTGGACCAGCCGATGGCGTACGCCGCCGGTCAGTCCGTGATGGTGGAGACCCCGATACTGCCGAGCACCTGGCGGTCCTTCACCCCGGCCAACGCGGTGCGCGCCGACGGCAGCATCGAGTTGCACGTGCGCTCCATCGACGGGGGGCTGGTCAGTCCGGCCGTGGTCTACTCGCTGCGGCAGGGCGACGTGCTGCGCCTCGGGGCCCCGGTCGGTGACCGGCTCGGGCTGCGGCGGTCGCAGGGCCGGGACCTGGTGCTGGTCGCCGGCGGTACCGGGCTGGCCCCGCTGCGCGCCCTGATCGAGGAGATCGCCTGGTACGGCCCGCCGCGCCGGGTGGACCTGTTCTTCGGGGCGCGCGACGCGAACGGCCTGTACGACATGCCCGCGCTGCGGCAACTGGCCGAAGCCCATCCGTGGTTGCGCGTCACCCCGCTGGTCGGCGCGGACTTCGGCAGCTTCGAGAACCGCAGCCTGGCCGGTCCCGTCCTGCGCTCTGGGGCCTGCCGCGGGCGCTCGGTGTACGTCTGCGGCTCGCCGGCGATGGTCTCCGCGACGGTGCGCGATCTGGCGGCCGGCGGCATCCCCCACGACCTGCTGCACTACGAAGACGCTCGGTGATCGGAGACATGTGAACGAGACACGAGCACACCACCCGGAGGAGCGCCGGGTGACGCCCGAGACGCTGCGCTCGATGACGTTCCCCCGCGCCCCCCTGACCCGTCGCGGCTACCACGAGGAGGCGGTGCACGACGCGCTGCGCCGCTGCGCGGCGGAACTGACCGCGCTGGCACAGGAGAACGACCGGCTGCGGACGGACATGCAGCGCCACCGGGACTGGATACGGGCGAACAACATCAGCGACGGCACCAACCTCACCGGTGTGCCGACCGTGGACGCGGTCCTGCAGCAGGCCCGCGCCCAGCAGTCGGCCGAGCAGACCGTCGTCGCGGCCCGCGATCAGGCGCGCACCATGGTGCGCGCCGCCCGGGTGCAGGCCGAGGCGATCCTGCAGCAGATCCGGGAGCAGGACGGCAAGTCGAGCGGCGCCGACCAGGAGGAGACCGAGCGGCTCATCTCCTACCTGCGGCAGATCGCGCAGTCGCTGACCGTCACCGTGGACCAGTACGCCACGAAGCACACCTCCACCGACCTGCCGGCCGGCACCGGCCCGCACGGCACCTGACCGCCTCCCGCGTCGATGGGACGTATCCGCAGGCCCCAGGCACGCCGGGCACTGTAGGAACCCCACAGGGACCTCGTGAGCAGCCTGTACGGGGCGATTCCCCGGAACGCGACCGGTACCGATAGTTTTCAGGCAGACAGCCACGACCCATCGACGCAGGAAAAGAGTGATCCGTTGAGCCGCTCGGTTCTCGTCACCGGAGGAAACCGGGGCATCGGCCTCGCCATCGCCCGGGTCTTCGTCGACGCGGGCGACAAGGTCGCCATCACGTACCGCTCGGGTGAACCGCCTGCGGAACTGGTCGAGTCGGGCGTGCTCGCGGTGCGCTGCGACATCACCGACAGTGAGCAGGTGGAGCAGGCGTACAAGGAGATCGAGGAGAAGCACGGCACCGTGGAGGTGCTGGTCGCCAACGCGGGCATCACCCGCGACCAGCTCCTGATGCGGATGTCCGAGGAGGACTTCACCACGGTCCTCGACACCAACCTCACCGGCACCTTCCGCGTGGTCAAGCGCGCCAACCGCGGCATGCTGCGGGCCAAGAAGGGCCGGGTCGTGCTGATCTCGTCCGTGGTGGGTCTGCTCGGCAGCGGCGGACAGGCCAACTACGCCGCGTCCAAGGCCGGCCTGGTGGGCTTCGCCCGCTCGCTCGCGCGTGAACTGGGCTCGCGCAACCTCACGTTCAACGTCGTCGCCCCCGGCTTCGTCGACACCGACATGACCCGGGCGCTCTCCGACGAGCAGCGGTCCGGGATCGTCGCCCAGGTGCCGCTCGGCCGGTACGGCCGGCCCGAGGAGATCGCCGCCACCGTGCGCTTCCTCGCCTCGGACGACGCCTCGTACATCACTGGAGCCGTCATCCCGGTTGACGGCGGATTGGGCATGGGTCACTGATCACCATGAGCGGAATCCTCGAAGGCAAGCGCATCCTGATCACCGGCGTGCTGATGGAGTCGTCCATCGCCTTCCACGCCGCCAAGCTGGCTCAGGAGCAGGGCGCCGAGATCATCCTCACCGCGTTCCCCCGGCCCACCCTGACCGCCCGGATCGCCAAGAAGCTGCCGAAGCCGACGAAGGTCATCGAGCTGGACGTGACCAACGCCGAGCACCTGGCGGGCCTGGAAGAGGTCGTGCGCAAGGAACTGGGCGGGCTCGACGGGGTCGTGCACTCCATCGGCTTCGCCCCGCAGGACGCGCTCGGCGGCAACTTCCTCGACACGCCCTTCGAGTCGGTGTCCACCGCGATGCACGTCTCGGCGTTCTCCCTGAAGTCCCTCACCATGGCGCTGCTGCCGCTGATGACCGAGGCCGACGGCCCGGACGCGGTGAGCGGCGGCTCGGTGGTCGGGCTGACCTTCGACGCGCAGTTCGCCTGGGGCCAGTACGACTGGATGGGCCCGGCCAAGGCCGCGCTCGAGTCGACCTCCCGCTACCTCGCCCGCTACCTCGGCGAGCAGAACGTGCGCTGCAACCTGGTGTCGGCCGGCCCGCTCGCCTCCATGGCCGCCAAGTCCATCCCCGGCTTCGGCGACCTGGCCGCCACCTGGGACACGCGCTCCCCGCTGGCGTGGGACCTGACCGACCCGGAGCCGGCCGGCCGCGGCATCGTGGCGCTGCTGTCGGACTGGTTCCCCAAGACGACCGGCGAGATCATCCACGTGGACGGCGGTCTGCACGCGGTCGGTTGATCCGACCGGCCGGGGGCGCGCCGCGCGCCCGGCCCCTCGCGTACCCAGCTGGTGCACCCGGCCTCCTTGCCCGCGCGGGCAAGGAGGCCGTGCTCATGACCGGTACGTGAGGAACCGGCAGGAGAACGCGTGGTCGCGGGCCTCGGCGGCGGCGCCGTCGGCGTCGCGCGCGCGGATGGCGGCCAGCAGCCGGGCGTGGTCGACGTGGTCCTCCGGGCGCAGCTCGGTGCCGACGTCGGCGCGCAGGAAGTCGCGCAGCACCTCGCCGAGGTCCGCGTACAGCGCGGTGATCACGTCGTTGTGCGAGGCGGCCGTCACCGCGAGGTGCCAGGTGGCGTCGGCCTGGACGAAGTCCTCGGTGCTGCCGGAGTCCCAGGCCCGCTCGCGACGTTCCAGCAGCGTGTCGAGCTTGCGCAGGTCCTTGTCGTCACGGCGTTCGGCGGCCAGCCGGGCCGCACTGGCCTCCAGGGAGCTGCGCAGCTCGGCGACGTGCAGCGGATCGGCGTCGGCGAAGCGGCGGTGCATCACCCCGGCGAGTTCGCTGGTCGCGACGACGTAGGTGCCCGAGCCCTGGCGGATGTCCAGCAGGCCGTTGTGCGCCAGGGCGCGGACGGCCTCGCGGACGGTGTTGCGGGCGACGCCGAGCAGCGCGACCAGCTCGGACTCGGTGGGGATGCGCGAGCCGACCGGCCAGCTCCCTGCGGCGATCTCCGCGCGCAGCCGCGCGATGACCTGGTCGGCGAGGGGCGCTGGACGAGGCACGGGTCCGAGATTCATCCCATCATTCTATGATGGGCTCATGCACGATGACGAATCCCTGACCCTCGACCCCGCCGCGGCCGCACCGGAGCGCGCCGCGGGCCCGGCCGACGCCACCCGCGCACCCGCCCCCGCGGACCGTCCGACCCTGCCCGTCCCCTGGGTGCGCCGGCTCGTCGTCGTCGCCCTGATCCTCGCCGCGGTCAACCTGCGCCCCGCCGTCACCAGCCTCGGCCCCCTGCTCAAGGAGGTCCGCGACGACCTCGGCATGAGCGGCACCATGGCCGGGCTGCTCACCTCGGTGCCCGCCGCGTGCTTCGCGCTGTTCGGCTTCACCGCGCCCCGGCTGGCCCGCCGCTTCGGCCCCGGCGCGGTGGTCTGCGCCGGGATGGCCGCCATCGCCGGCGGCCTGCTGCTGCGTCCGCTGGCCGGCAACACCGCGGTCTTCCTGGGCACCAGCGCGCTCGCGCTGGCCGGGATCGCGGTCTCCAACGTGCTGATGCCGGTGATGGTCAAGCGCTACTTCCCCGACCGGGTCGGCACCGTCACCGGCGTCTACTCGATGGCCCTGTCGCTGGGCACCGCAGTGGCCGCGGCCGTCACCGTGCCGCTCACCGACGCGCTGGGCGGCAGCTGGCGGTGGGGCCTGGGCGTGTGGGCCGGGCTCGCCGCGGTGGCGGTCGTGCCGTGGCTGCCGCTGATACGGGACCGGTCGGGCCAGCGCCCGGCGACGCGGACCAGGACCGTACGGGACCAGGCCGCAACCCCGTCGGCATCCCCGTCGGCATCCGTACCCGCGCCCGCGCACGGCGAGCACGGCCGGATCAGCCGCAGCCGTACCGCCCGGATGCTCGCCTGCTACTTCGGGCTCCAGAGCACCGCCGCCTACGTGACCATGGGCTGGATGCCGCAGGTCTTCCGGGACGCCGGGCTGTCCGCGGACAAGGCGGGCCTGCTGCTGGCCCTCACCATGGTGCTGGGGGTGCCGCTGTCGTTCGTGCTGCCCCCGCTCGCCGCCCGGATGGGGTCACAGGGACCGATCGTCGTCACCCTCGCGGTGTTCCAGCTCGCCGGGTTCGCCGGGCTGTGGGCCGCGCCCGCCGCGGCGCCCTGGCTGTGGGCGCTGCTGCTCGGCTTCGCCAACTGCGCCTTCCCGCTGGTGCTGACGATGATCGGGATGCGTGCGCGCAGCGGCGCCGGCGTCGTACGGCTGTCGGCGTTCGCGCAGAGCAGCGGCTATCTGATCTCCATCCCCGGACCGATCCTGGTCGGCACGCTCAACCAGGTCAGCGGCGGCTGGGGCCTGCCGATGGCGCTGATGATCGCACTGGTGGTGCCCCAGGCGCTGTGCGGCGTGCTGGCCGGCCGCAACCGCCATATCGAGGACGAACTGTGACCCCGGTGCGGGCCGTCCAGGAAGCGGTGCCAGACTGAACGTCATGCCCGTACTCGAACCGAATCCCCCGCAGCCGCAGCGGCGGTTGCTCATCGTCTTCGGCCTCATGATGGGCGTCCCCGCGATCGTCGCGGTCGTCGCCATCATCGCCGCCCGCATGGGTTAGACCGGCTCCGGCCCGGACCCCGACCGCGACCCTGAGGAGGAGGGTGGGGAGAACCCCACCTTCCCTAGGGGGCCAGGGTCAGGGTCAAGTGGGTGGACGACCGGATGGGCCGCCGCACCCCGCCGCCGTAGCGTCGAACTGCACCTGGAAGAACAGCGATCCGGCAGTTCGACGGACCCAGCACGGAGGCGGTCACCGTGACCACGCAGTCCCCGCACCTGTACGAGCGGCAGCCCCGGTCCGCCGCCGCGCCCCGTGCCGACCGCGGCCCGGGCAAGGCGTCCACCGCGCAGACCAGGGTGCCGTGGTGGGCGGTGGCGCTGCCCGTGGTGGCGTTCGCCGTGCTGCTGGCGCTGCTCAGCGGCGGGACCGCTGACGCCTCGACGGCCGCGTCGCACGGCGACCTGTTCGGACGGCTCGGCGCGGTGTTCAGCGCGCTGGTGCACCACCTGATCTGAGCCGGGCCCGGGCCTGGCGTGGATCGGGCCCGGACCCGGCGTGGATGCGGCCTGGAGCGGGCCCCGACCCGGCCCGATGCGCGTCCGGCCCGCCCCTGCCGTTATCGGCGGTCACCGGCCGTCACCGCCGGGGTGGGGTGTTTTCCAGGTGCGGCGGAAGCCCGCTGACCTCGGGAGACCGGCCAGCCCGCGCCCGCCGGCCGGAATTCTGGAAAGCTGAAGGACATGACCGCCGATTCGACCCGCACCATCGTCCTGCTCAGGCACGCCAAGGCCGACTGGCCGTCCGTGCCGGACCACGAGCGCCCGCTGGCCGACCGCGGCCGGCTGGACGCGCCCGCGGCCGGCCGCCGCTTCACCGACGACGGCATCACCCCCGACCTCGCCCTGTGCTCCACCGCCACCCGCACCCGCGAGACGTGGAAACTCGTCGCGCACGAGATGACGCACCGCCCCAAGACCGTCTACGAGGAGCGGCTCTACGACGCGAGTCTCGGCGACCTGCTGGCCCTGATCGGGGAGACCCCCGACAGCGTCGGCTCGCTGCTGCTGGTCGGCCACAACCCGGGCATGCACGCCCTCGCCGAGGCGCTGGCCGGCTCGGCGGACAGCGACGCGCTGTCCCGGATGCACCGTGGCGGCTTCCCCACCGCGGCCTTCGCCGTCCTCACCTTCACCGGGCCGTGGAAGTCCGCCGAGCACGGCGTGGCCCGGCTCACCGGGTTCTGGGCGCCGCACGAGGGATAGCGAGCGCGAGGAGCCCGCGGGAGTGCGGCGCGCGGGCGGCCGGATCGCGCGCCCGGCCCGTCCCGGCTCAGTCGGTGACCGTGCCGTCCAGCGCGTCGGCCGCCTCGATCTCCTCGCGGGTGATCCCCAGCAGGTACAGCACGGTGTCCAGGAAGGGGACGGTCACCGCGGCGTCGGCCGCCTCCCGCACCAGCGGCTTCGCGTTGAAGGCCACGCCGAGGCCAGCGGTGTTGAGCATGTCCAGGTCGTTGGCGCCGTCGCCGACGGCCACCGTCTGGCTCAGCGGCACCCCCGCGAGCTGCGCGAAGGAGCGCAGCAGCCGTGCCTTCCCGGCGCGGTCCACGATCGGCCCGGTCACCTTGCCGGTCAGCCGCCCGTCGACGATCTCCAGGGTGTTGGCGGCCGCGAAGTCCAGCCCCAGCCGCTCCTTGAGGTCGTCGGTCACCTGGGTGAAGCCGCCCGAGACCACGCCGACCTGGTAGCCGAGCCGCTTGAGCGTACGCACCAGGGTGCGGGCGCCGGGGGTCAGCCGCACCTCGGCGCGCACCTTGTCCACCACGGACGCGTCGAGACCGGCCAGCAGCGCCACCCGCGCGTGCAGCGACTGCTCGAAGTCCAGCTCGCCGCGCATCGCCGCCGCCGTCACCTCGGCGACCTGCTCCTCGCACCCGGCGTGCGCGGCGAACAGCTCGATCACCTCGTCCTGGATGACGGTGGAGTCCACGTCCATGACCACCAGCCGCTGCGCCCGGCGCTGGAGCCCGGACGGCACCACGGCCACGTCCACCCCGCGCGCGGCGGACTCCAGCGCCAGCGCGGAGCGCAGCGCGGTGTGCTCGGCGCCGGACACCGCGAACTCCACCGCGGTCACCGGGTACTTCGCCAGCCGGAAGATACGGTCGATGTTCCCGCCGACCTCGGTGATCAGAGCCGCTATGGCCGCGATGGACTCCGGTACCAGCGGCCGGCCGAGCACCGTGACATGGGAACGGCCCGCGCCGCGCGGGCTGTTGTCGCCGATCCCGGAGATGATCTCGGCCTGCATCTTCATCGACTCGGCCCAGCCGTGCACGGTGACCCGCAGCTCGCTCTCCGCGCCACGGGCGGTGGGGGCGGTGACCAGCGCGCACAGCACGATCCGGCCACGGGTCACCACCTGCTCGATGTCCACCACGGCCACGTCGTAGCCGGCGAGCGTCTCGAAGAGCCCGGCGGTGAGCCCGGGCCGGTCCTTGCCGAAGATCTTGACCAGGAGGGTCGGCGCGTCGGCCGCGGGAAGCGTGGGGACGATCTCGTCCGCGGCGGCTGCCGGTGGGGTCTGCGGGGCGTCGTTCATGGTGGTCCCACCGTATCCGCCGTCCGCCGGCCGGGCACCAGCTGTCCCGGCTGGCGGACACCCGGGGCGCCGGGGGAGCGGGTGCCGTACGGCGGGACGCGGGGCGCGCGGCCGGACAGGGACCGTACGGCCGGGTCGGGCCAGGGCGGTACGGCGGGACGCGGGTCGTGCGGTCCGGCGCGGGGCGCCCTGCCGGGGTGGTACTACTTATCCGGCACTCGCCGAACCGGGTCGGACCGAAGGCGTCGCGGCGCGGAACCGGGGGTGCGCAGGGTGCGTCGTGGGGCGTGGAGGGTGGCAATCGGTGACCGATCCGAGCCTGAAACAGTTCCTCCCGATGTTCGCAATCCCTAGACTGCCCCTCCATGGGGGACTTCGGGGGACAACAAATGGGGCATGGGGTGCCTGAACTCGTACTCGAACTCAACGGACAGACCTGGCCGCTGGACCCATCCCGGTCCTACAGCCTCGGCCGCGACCCGCAAGGCGACCTCGTCCTCGACGATCCGAGGGTGTCCTGGCGGCACGCCACGATCCGCCGCGGTGAACGCGGCTGGCTGCTGGAGGACTTGGGCAGCACCAACGGCACTTTCGTGCAGGGCCGGCGGGTCCAGCACGCCGACGTCGGGCCCGGCGCCGCGGTCCACCTCGGCAACGCGACCGACGGGCCCCGGCTGGACTTCACCGGTCCCGCGGGTGTGGGCGCCGGAGCGGGTGTGGGCGCGGCGGCCGCGGGGGCCGCCTCGGCCCAGGCCGCGCCGCAGTCCGCACCTCAACAGGCCCCGCAGCAGGCGGCCGCCTACCAGCAGGCACCGCCCCAGGCGCGCCCGCAGCAACCGCCACAACCGCCGCAGCCGCAGTACCAACCCCCGCAGCAGCAGCCGCAGATGTACGCGGGACAGCCGCAGGGCGTCCCGCAGCAGGGGCAGCAGGGCGCGGGGGGTTGGGGCGCTCCGCCCGCGCAGGTCCCACCGCAACAGCCGCCGCAGCAGGGCTGGGGCCAGCCGCCCCAGCAGCAACCGCAGCCGCCCGGCCCGCAGATGCAGCAAGCCCCGCAGCAACCACCGCAGCCGCAGCAGTCTCCGCAGCAGCAGCCGCAGGGCGGAGCGCCCGGCTACGGCGTGCGCAGCCCCACCACCTTCCACCAGCTCGCGCTGGGCCGGGTGATGAAGATCGGCCGCGCGCTGGAGAACGAGCTGGTCGTCTCCGACCTCCAGGTCTCCCGCTACCACGCGGAGTTCCGCGCGCACCCGGACGGCCGCTACGAGATCGCCGACCTGGGCAGCCACAACGGCACCTACGTCAACGGCCAGCCGGTGCAGCGCCATCTGCTGGGCCCCAACGACATCGTCGGCGTGGGCCACTCCACCTTCCGGCTGGTCGGCGACCGGCTGGAGGAGTTCGTCGACACCGGCGACGTGTCGTTCTCCGCCCGCCGCCTGTCGGTGACGGTGCCGCACGGCAAGACCACGAAGACGATCCTGCGGGACGTCTCCTTCGGGGTGCCGGAGAAGTCGCTGATCGGCGTGATCGGCCCGTCCGGCTCCGGCAAGTCGACCCTGCTGCGCGCGCTGACCGGCTACCGGCCGGCCGACCAGGGCGAGGTGCTGTACGACAACCGCAACCTGTACAAGCAGTTCGCGGAGCTGCGCCAGCGCATCGGCCTGGTCCCGCAGGACGACATCCTGCACAAGGAGCTCCAGGTCAGGACCGCGCTGCGGTACGCCGCCAAGCTCCGCTTCCCCGGCGACACCGCGACCGCGGAGCGCGAGGCGCGGATCGACGAGGTGCTGCGCGAGCTGAAGCTCGACATCCACGCCGACAAGAAGGTCACCTCGCTCTCCGGCGGCCAGCGCAAGCGCGTCTCGGTCGCCCTGGAGCTGCTGACGAAGCCGTCGCTGATCTTCCTGGACGAGCCGACCTCCGGCCTCGACCCGGGCATGGACCGCGACGTGATGAAGCTGCTGCGCGGCCTCGCCGACGACGGCCGGACCGTCCTGGTCGTCACCCACTCGGTGGCGGAACTGGCGCTGTGCGACAAGCTGCTGGTCATGGCGCCGGGCGGCGCGGTGGCGTACTTCGGCCCGCCGGACGAGGCGCTGACCTTCTTCGGCTACGACAACTGGGCCGACGTCTTCTCCGCGTTCGAGAACTACCGCGACTACGACTGGTCCGGCCGCTGGCGCGGTTCGCAGCACTACCAGACGTACGCGGCCGAGCTGGACCAGGCGGCCCCGCAGGCCGCGCACTACATCCCGTACCAGGCGGCGCGGCCGCCCAAGCCGCAGGGCTGGGGCTCGCAGCTGGTCACGCTGGTCCGGCGCTACCTGTCGGTGATCGTCTCCGACCGGGGCTTCATCGGGCTGATGGTGATCCTGCCCGCGGTGCTCGGCGTGGTCAGCATCCTGATCCCCGCCGACTACGGCCTCGGCCTCGGCAAGGCGCCGTACTTCCAGAACAAGGACGCGGGCACCATCCTGATGATCCTCGCGGTCGGCGCGTGCTTCGCGGGCGCGGCGAACTCGGTCCGCGAGCTGATCAAGGAGCGGGTGATCTACGAGCGGGAACGCGCGGTCGGGCTGTCCCGGTCGGCGTACCTGATGTCCAAGGTCATCGTGCTCGGCCTGATCACCGCGCTGCAGGGCGCGATCATCTGCGGCATCGGCTTCGCGCCGCGCAAGATGCCCACCCAGGGCGTCGTCCTGCACAGCCACCCGGGCGTGGAGATGACGCTGGTCATCATCGTGTTCGGCTTCACCTCGATGATGGTCGGCCTGATCATCTCGGCGCTGGTGAAGACGGCGGAGAAGACCATGCCGCTGCTGGTCATGTTCGCCATCGTGCAGATCGTCTTCACCGGTGTGCTCTTCCAGCTCTACGGCAAGCCCGGGGTGGAGCAGCTGTCCTGGCTGATGCCGGCCCGCTGGGCGGTGGCCGGGGCGGGCGCCACGGCGAGCCTCAACACGCTGCTGCCATGGGACCCGACCCGCAGGACGCATGACGCGCTGTGGCAGCACACCGCGGGCACCTGGACGTTGGACGTCGTGGTGCTGCTGGCGATGTCCGTGCTGTGCGGCTTCGTCGTCGCCCGGCTGCTGCGCCGGCACGAGCCGGAGGTCATGCGGAAGTAGCCGGGCCGCGGCCTTGCCGCGGGCAGTTCAGGGCAGGCAAAAGGGCGGTGGGACGCATGCGTCCCACCGCCCTTTCGGGTTCCCGCATTCGGCGGATCGTTCGATCAGTACGCCGAGTTCACGTTGTCCATGCCGCCGTACACGTGGTACGCGTAGTTGCAGGCGGCGGCGATGTTCGCGACCGGGTTGTAGACGTTCCACGAGGTGCCGGAGACGTGGTACGCGTTGAACGTGGGGTCGATGGTCTGGAGCAGGCCCTTGGAGGGAATGCCCTTCGCGGCGTTCGAGTCCCACAGGTTGATCGCGTTCGGGTTGCCGGACGACTCCCGAATGACGTTGCGGTAAATGCCGTTGTACGTCGGGACCGGAATGTTGTGCGCGGCCAGGGTGGCCCGGGCCTCGCGAATCCAGCCGTCCAGGTTGTTCGGGTAGGTCACCGCGGCCGGTGCCGCGGTCGTGGCCTTCGCGACCGGAGCGGCCTTGGTGACCGGGGCGGCCTTCTTGGCCACCGGCGCGGTCTTCTTGATCACCGGCGCGGTCTTCTTGATCACGACGCGCTTGGTGGAGCGGTTGGCCGCTTCCTTGGCGCGCGCGGCGGCCTCGTCGGCCGCCTTCTTCTTCGCCGCAGCCGCGTCCGCGGCCTTCTTCTTCGCGACGGCGTCCGCAGCCGCCTTCTTCTTCGCCGCGGCGTCCGCGGCGGCCTTCTTCTGAGCAGTGGCCTGGTCGGACATGGCCTTCTGGGAGGCCATGCCGGACTCGGGGCTGATGCTCTTGACCTGGTCGCCGGTGGAGACGGAGAACCCAGTCGGGTCGCCTGCGGCGACAGCCGACCCACCAGCGGTCGCCTCGAGACCGGTGACTGTCAGTGCAACGGCCGCGGCGGCGGCGACACCGGCCACCGTGATCTTGTGCTTCCTGGACAGTCGGTCGATCTTCGGGATCGTGGGGAGCTGCATGCGGGATTACCTCTTCCGATTGGGACCCGAGAATTGTTAGAGGGTCGGAAATCGGGGGTCAATGAGCCCTGCTACGAGCCGAACTCGTAGATGCGGCCGGCGCCCGCGCCGGAGTTCCCGGGTTTTCTCCCGGAGTTTCGGGACCCGAATTCCACTAAGCGCCTTAGTATGTGACGCAGGTCCTATAGGTGAGGTCACAAGGGGGCACCCCCTGCGTCGCGGAAGGTGACGGAGGGGGTGCTTTATGTGACGCTTATTCGGGGGCCGAAAGCCCTTATGGCAGCAGCAGGTTGACGTCTCCGAACTCGTGCCAGAGATAACGGCCGCGCAACGCTTCCGCGTAGACGCGGGTGAGCAGCCCGTCGCCCGACAGGGCCCGCAGCATCAGCAGGTGGGACGCCTCCGGCTCGTGCAGCCCGGTCAGCAGGCCGTCCACCGCGCGCACCCCGCGCTCCGGGGTGATCACCAGCTCCGTCCAGCCGTGTGCCGCCCGCACCACCCCGCGCCCGTCGGCCGCCGACTCCAGCGCGCGCACGGCCGTGGTGCCGACCGCCACCAACCGCCCGCCGGCCGCCCGGGCCGCGTTCACCTGCCACGCGGTGCTGGCCGGCACGGTGTACGGCTCCGCGTACGGCGGTTCGTGCGCCTCGGCGGACGCCACCCCGGTGTGCAGCTCGATCGGTGCGATCTGCACCCCCCGGCTGACCAGCTCCGTGACCAGCGACGCGGTGAACGGCCGGCCCGCGCTCGGCATCTCCGCCGAGCCCCGCCCGTCGGCCGACGGCGTGCCGAAGACCGTCTGGTACGCCGACAGCGGCTGGTCGCGTGCGGTGTACGCGTAGCGGATCGGCCGCCCGTGGCGGCGCAGGTGCCGCACCACGTCCGGCACCCGTACGGACGCCACCCACAGCCGGTCGGTGGCCGGGTCGAGCGGGCGCTCCAGCACGAGCCGACCGCCGCCGGCCAGCCGCACCTCGGCCCCGGCCGGTCCGCCGGGCCTGCGCACGGTCGAGCCGTGCCCGTCGGGGGAGCGCACTTCCACCACCCAGCGGCCGTCGTCGCGCCGGGTGGAGAAGTGCACCACCACGGGCGGGCCGGCCTTCGAGGCGGCCCGGGCGCCGGCGGTCCCGCCGGTGCCCGGGTCCGCCGCCCAGCCGTCCAGCGCCGCCGGCAGCGTCCTCGACGTGTTGACCACCAGCACGTCCCCGGCCCGCAGCAGCCCGGGCAGCTCGCGGAACCCGTGGTGGGTCACCTCGCCGCTGCTCCGCCGCCCGACCAGCAGCCGTACCGCGTCCCGGCGCGGCGCTGGCACCGCGGCCGACAGTTCCGGCGGCAGCCGGAGGTCTGCCAGGGCCCCGGTGTCCACACGGGCCGCCTCGGCGTCGCAGGTCTCGCAGACCAGGGCCGGTGCCGCCGCGCTCATCGCGCCTCCTTCGGGCCGGTCAGTTCGGCGGCGACGTAGCGGCCGCTGCCGGCCGGGCCGTCGAGCAGCCGCAGCACCGCGGGCGCCACCTGCTCCGGCAGCGGCCGCTCCGCGAAGTCGGGGTCGTCCGGCACCGCCGCCGCGTACAGCTCGGTCCGCAGGTCGCCGGGGTCCACCCACCACACCCGGACCGCGGGTTCCTCCTCGGCCAGCACCGCCGACAGGTGGTCGAGCGCGGCCTTGCTGGCGCCGTACCCGCCCCAGGTGGGATACGCCGCCACGGCCGCGTCCGAGCTGACGTTCAGCACCGCGCCGCCTGCCGCCCGCAACCCCGGCAGCACCGCCCTGACCAGGGCGAAGGGCGCCATGACATTGGTCTCCAGCGCTTCGCGCAGCCCGTCCTCGGCCAGCTCGGCCAGCGGCACCAGTGGCTCCGCGCCCAGCGAGCTCGCGTTGTTGACCAGCAGGTCCGGGCCCGCGCCGCCGCCCAGTTCCCGGGCCGCCGCGACCAGCTCGGCCCGGTGCTCCGGGCGCGTCACGTCGCCGGCGACCGCCCGTACCCGGCCGCGCGCCGGCCGGTCCGGTGCTGTGCTTCCGCCCTCTGGACCCCGCGCACCTTTGTCCCCTATATAGGAGGCATTGCGAGGTTCGCCCGATTTGAGGGTTGTCGGATCGTCGGTTCGGTCGCGCTCCAGGTCCCGTACCGCCGCCCGCAGCCTGTCCGCGTCGCGGCCGTCCAGCACCAGGTCCCAGCCTCGGCCGGCCAGCTCCTCGGCCAGCGCCCGGCCCAACCCGCGCGACGCGCCCGTGATGATCGCCACCGGCATGGTCCCCGCCTTCCGCCACGGCCCGGCGCGGTCGCCGGACCCGATGCCCTCACCGTAGGAACGCGACCGCGCCGCCCGCCTCGGGCGGCCGCCGCAACCGGCGCGGGCACTTGGCCCTAGTCCACAGGGACCAGGACAGTCCGTCCTGCGGCGCATACGGCCCGTCACCTGCGCCGGGTACCGTTGAGGGCATGTCCGAACGGGCGCCGCGAGGCGGCATCGAAGCGGTCAGCGCCGCGATCGTGGCGATGAACCGGCGGCTGGAGGTGCGCGAGGTCCTGCAGACCATCGTGGCCTCGGCCCGGGAACTGCTGGGCGCGCAGTACGCCGCGCTCGGCGTGCCCGACGACCAGGGCGGCTTCGCCCAGTTCGTGGTCGACGGCGTCAGCGACGAGGAGTGGAAGGCGATCGGCCCGCTGCCCCGGCAGCACGGCGTGCTCGCCGCGATGCTCCACGAGGCCACCCCGCAGCGGCTCACCGACGTACGCGACTTCGAGAGCTTCGCCGGCTGGCCGCGCGCCCACCCGGTGATGAAGGACTTCATCGGCATGCCGGTGGCCGACGGCGACGAGATCCTCGGCGCGATCTTCCTCGCGAACAAGAAGGTCCCCGCCGAGCGCTCCGGCAACGCCGACAGCTCTGGCAACGCCGACAGCCCCGGCAGGGGTGCCGACTCCGACTCCGATGCCGGCGCCGACATCGGGACCGATGCCGGCGCGGGCTCCGCTCAGGACCCCGCGGACCGGACCTGCCCGGCCGGCTTCACCCAGGACGACGAGGACCTGCTGCGCATCCTCGCCGACCACGCCGCGATCGCCCTCACCAACGCACGGCTGCACGAACGCAGCCGCGAGCTGACGCTGGCCGGCGAGCGCGCCCGGATCGCCCACGAACTGCACGACGCGGTCTCCCAGAAGCTCTTCTCGCTGCGGCTGACCGCCCAGGCGTCGGCCGCACTGGTCGACACCGACCCCGGCCGCGCCAAGGAGGAGATCCGGCAGGTCGCCACGCTCGCCGCCGAGGCCGCCGACGAGCTGCGGGCCGTCGTCGTGGAGCTGCGGCCGGCCGCGCTGGACGAGGACGGGCTCGTGGCCACCCTGCGCACCCAGGCCGACGTCCTGGACCGGGTGCACTCCGCCAGCGTGACCTTCCGCGCCTTCCGGATGCGCGCCCTGCCCGCGCCCCAGGAGGAGGCCCTGCTGCGGGTCGCCCAGGAGGCCACCCACAACGCGCTGCGGCACGCGGCCCCCCGCACGGTCGCCGTCACCCTCGAAGGACACGGCAGGGGCGCCCGGCTGCGCATCCGCGACGACGGCCGCGGCTTCGACCCCACCGCCGTCCGCCGGGCCGGCCGCCACCTCGGCCTGGTCTCCATGCGGGACCGCGCCGACGGCGTCGGCGGATCGCTGAGCGTGCAATCGGAGCCCGGCAAGGGCACCGTCATCGAGATGGAGGTGCCAGGTGGCTGACAAGGTGATCCGGGTGCTGCTCGTGGACGACCACCAGGTGGTCCGCCGCGGCCTGCGGACGTTCCTGGAGGTCCAGGGCGACATCGAGGTGGTCGGCGAGGCCGCCGACGGCGACGAGGGCGTGGCCCGCGCGCTGGAGCTGCGGCCCGACGTGATCCTGATGGACGTCAAGATGCCCGGCACCGACGGCATCGAGGCGCTGCGGCTGCTGCACGAGGCGGACAGCCCCGCTCGGGTCCTCATCGTGACCAGCTTCACCGAGAAGCGCACCGTGGTCCCCGCCCTGCGGGCCGGCGCCGCCGGTTACGTCTACAAGGACGTCGACCCGGTCGCGCTCGCCGACGCGATCCGCTCGGTGCACGCCGGGCACGTCCTGCTCCAGCCCGAGGTGGCCGGGGCGCTGCTCGCCCCGGACCAGCCCGCCCCGGGCAGCGGCCGCGGCAACGCGCTGACCGAACGCGAGCGCGAGGTCCTCGGCCTGATCTCCGACGGCCGCTCCAACCGCGAGATCGCCCGCGCGCTGGTGCTCTCCGAGAAGACCGTGAAGACCCACGTGTCGAACATCCTCATGAAGCTGGACCTCGCCGACCGCACCCAGGCGGCGCTGTGGGCGGTCCGCAACGGTATCGGTGACTGACCGTAGGCGTCCGGCCGTGGGCGACCGATCGTCGGCGGCTGACCGCCGGCGACCGGCACGCGCCCGCTGGGGCACCTGGCGCGCGTGGACCGTCGGCGCGCTCCCTCGGGCGCCGGCGCGCCACGCCCGCACACCCGCGCTTGGCGGAGTGAGATTCATACTGTCGGGTGTATGTCTCCCGGGTCGCGCATCCGATGCGGCGGCGATCCGTTCTGCATGGCGTGTCGCGGCGGCTGGCCGCGACGCGTCTCGCAAGGAGGAAGTTCGAAGTGAAGAACCTGAAGAAGGCCGCGACCATCACCCTCGTGGCGGGTGGCCTCATCGCCGCCGGCGCCGGTGCGGCCTCGGCCGACTCGGGCGCGCACGGTGCCGCCGTGAAGTCCCCGGGCGTGGCCTCCGGCAACCTCGTGCAGGTCCCGGTGCACGTCCCGGTCAACGTGGTCGGCAACACCGTCAACGTGATCGGCCTGCTCAACCCGGCCTTCGGCAACACCGGCGCCAACCTGTGACACCGGCCGCCGCCTGAACCTCGGGCGGCACCAACCCGCGCGGGCCCCGCGGCCGACGTCCCCGTACGTCGCCGCCGGGCCCGCACGGCTGTCGGGGCGGTACGGGTCACGGCCGCGGTCGCGAACCCCGCGGCCGGCCCCGGGGGCTACGGTCGGCGCCGCTCCGCCTCCTCCACGTACGCGTTGTACGCCGCCACCTGCGCGCGCCGCGCGGTCCGCTCCACCGGCCGCAGCAACTCCGCGCGGGCCGCGATCTGCGACGCGCTCACCGCGCCGCCGTGCCCGTCGGACGCTATCGACACCAGCGCCGCCACCCGCTGCGCCAGCTCCAACACCCGCACCGCGCGCGGCGGGTAGCCCGGCGCGAGCACCTCGCGGCCGCGCTCCGCCCGTGCCCGGTACGCCTCCAGCGCCGCCTGCGCAACCGGACCCGCGCCGGCCACGTCGAGCTGCGCCAGCGCGTCGGTGGCGTCGCGCAGTGCCTCGGCCAGCTCCCGCTCCGCCTCGCCGAGCGAGGGCACGTCGGCCGGCGGGGAGTCGCGTACCGGCAGGCACTGCCACTCCACGTCCACGTGCAGGTCACCGGCCGGCCCGGCCTCGTAGACCTCCGGGACCAGGCCGAGCGAGACCGCGCCCGCCGTCAGCACCGCCTCGCCGGCCGCCATCGCGCGGGCGTTGAACTCGGGCGGGCCGGACAGCCCCAGCGGGTGCCCCGCCACTGGCAGCGCGAGCCGCAGGCCGGTGACGCCCAGGGCGCGGAGTCTGCCCAGGCCCAGGGTGAGCCCGACCGGGGCCGGTTCGCCCGGCAGCCCGACGACGCGGTGCACCGCGTCGTCGGCCGAGATCCGCTGAGCAACGTCATCAGGGGCGGCAAGTCCGGCAAGCAGGGCATTTCCCCACGCCGCCAGCCGTCCTGAACGAGGTTCATCAAGCATGCCCCCAGCCTATGGACTGGACCGCTCGTGTGGTGGCGTAAGTTTTCCTCGGGGGTTGTTCCTTCCGGCCCGTGCCGATCCCGGCACACCGACATGCCGAGACTGCCGAGATGCAATGGGAGACAGCGCGCTCATGAGCGATGTACTGGAGCTGGTGGACGTATCCGTGGTCCGCGACGGACGCGCTCTGGTCGAAGGGGTCTCCTGGTCGGTCGCCGAGGGCGAGCGCTGGGTCATCCTCGGTCCCAACGGCGCCGGCAAGACCACCCTGCTGAACGTCGCGTCCAGCTACCTCTTCCCGAGCGCGGGCACCGTGCAGATCCTCGGCGAGAAGCTCGGCAGCGTCGACGTCTTCGAGCTGCGGCCGCGGATCGGCGTGGCCGGCGCCGCCATGGCGGAGAAGATGCCGCGCCGCCAGACCGTCCTGGAGACCGTGCTCACCGCCGCCTACGGCATGACCGCCACCTGGAACGAGGGGTACGAACAGGTCGACGAGGAGCGGGCCCGCGCCTTCCTCGACCGGCTCGGCATGACCGAGTTCCTCGACCGGAAGTTCGGCACCCTCTCCGAGGGCGAGCGCAAGCGCACCCTGATCGCCCGCGCGATGATGGTCGACCCCGAGCTGCTGCTGCTCGACGAGCCCGCGGCCGGACTCGACCTCGGCGGCCGCGAGGACCTGGTGCGGCGGCTCGGCCGGCTCGCCCGCGACCCGATCGCGCCCTCCATGATCATGGTGACCCACCACGTCGAGGAGATCGCTCCCGGCTTCACCCACGTGCTGATGATCCGCCAGGGCAAGGTGGTCGCCGCCGGCCCGCTGGAGACCGAGCTCAGCTCCCGCAACCTGTCGCACTGCTTCGGGCTCCCGCTCGTCGTCGAGCGCCGCGGCGACCGCTGGACCGCCGCCGGTCTGCCGCTGAAGTAGGAACCCGGCAGCAGATCCCCGACGTAGGTGTCCGGCTTGCGCACTGCCGCAACTGGGCTGTGTACGCCTACGATTGGCGTCGTGGACGCATGGGTGTGGTGGTTGGTGGCCGCGGTGGGGCTGGGCATCCCGCTGGTGATCACGGCGATGCCCGAATTCGGCATGTTCGCGGTCGGAGCGGTCGGCGGAGCCGTCACCGCGGGAGCCGGCGGCGGCATCGTGGCCCAGGTCATCGTCTTCGTCGTGGTCTCCGTGGCGCTGCTCGTCTTCGTCCGGCCGATCGCCTACCGCAACCGCCAGCGTCCCGAGCAGCGCAGTGGCGTGGACGCGCTCAAGGGCAAGCGGGCCGTCGTGCTCGAACGCGTCGACGACGGGGCGGGCGGAAGGATCAAGCTCGCCGGGGAGATCTGGTCGGCCCGCGCCCTGGAACACGACCGCGTCTTCGACCCCGGCCAGCAGGTGGACGTCGTGGAGATCGACGGCGCGACCGCGGTCGTGATGTAGGCCCGAAGGACCCGCGGCGAGCCCGCGGCACGGAAGTACCCGCAGCATCGAGGGACCGCAGCACCCGAAGTATCGAGGGACCGCAGCACCGCAGAGCTGGACCGCACAGCACCACCGCAGCAGTCAACGAGCCGCCGCAGACCGGGAATTCGCCGAACCCCGCACGCGGTACGCCTACTGTCTGCGACAATTGATCATGTCGTAGTACATGCTCCATCCGCACTCAACCGGCGCCGGAGTGACCATGCAGCCCATCATCATCGTCCTCATCATCCTGGTGGTGCTCGTCTTCATCGCGCTGATCAGGACGGTCCAGGTCATCCCCCAGGCCAGCGCCGCCATCGTCGAGCGCTTCGGCCGCTACACACGCACCCTCAGCGCCGGGCTGAACATCGTCGTCCCGTTCATCGACACCATCCGCAACCGCATCGACCTGCGCGAACAGGTCGTGCCGTTCCCGCCGCAACCGGTGATCACCCAGGACAACCTGGTGGTGAACATCGACACGGTCATCTACTACCAGGTCACCGACGCCCGGGCCGCCACCTACGAAGTCGCCAGCTACATCCAGGCGATCGAGCAGCTCACCGTCACCACGCTCCGCAACATCATCGGCGGCATGGACCTGGAGCGGACCCTCACCTCGCGCGAGGAGATCAACGCGGCGCTGCGCGGCGTCCTCGACGAGGCGACCGGCAAGTGGGGCATCCGCGTCAACCGCGTCGAGCTCAAGGCGATCGAACCGCCCACCTCCATCCAGGACTCGATGGAGAAGCAGATGCGCGCCGACCGTGACAAGCGCGCCGCGATCCTCACCGCCGAGGGCATCCGGCAGTCCCAGATCCTCACCGCGGAGGGCGAGAAGCAGTCCTCGATCCTGCGCGCCGAGGGTGACGCGAAGTCCGCCGCCCTGCGCGCCGAGGGCGAGGCGCAGGCGATCCGCACCGTCTTCGAGTCGATCCACGCCGGCGACCCGGACCAGAAGCTCCTCGCCTACCAGTACCTCCAGATGCTCCCGAAGATCGCCGAGGGCGACGCCAACAAGCTCTGGATCATCCCCAGCGAGCTCAACGACGCCCTCAAGGGCCTCGGCGGCATGGTCAACATCCCCGGCCTGAGCGGCAACGGGGGCAACGGAGGCAACGGCGGCGCCCCGGCCAACGGCACCGGCGCGAGCCCCGCCACCCGGCCCGCGGCCACCCCCGCGCCCCGCCGCGAAGCCCCGCCGTTCGACAAGGACTGACCCGGCGAGGAGCGCTGAGAAGCACCGGGGGGCGCCGCCGGCCAGGACCGGGCACGCCCCTCGAAGCGCGCGCACCGGTGTGGCATGATCGCTGCGCACCCCTCGACCGTCAACGGCGGGGAGGACGCGCACCGATCATGGAGGGCCGATGTCGCCAGCGGAAGCCGTCGCCGTGCTCGCTGCCGGAATCGGGGCCGGCACCATCAACACCATCGTCGGCTCGGGCACCCTGATCACGTTCCCCGTCCTGCTGGCCGTCGGCCTGCCACCCGTCACCGCGAACGTCTCCAACACCCTCGGCCTGGTGCCCGGTTCGGTGGCCGGCGCCATCGGCTACCGCCGCGAACTGGCCGGCCAGCGCGAGCGGCTGCTGCGGCTGGGCGTCTTCTGCCTGATCGGCGGCTCGGCCGGCGCCATCCTCCTGGTCAACCTGCCGTCCAAGGCGTTCCACGCGATCGTGCCCGTGCTCATCGCGCTCGCCCTGGTCCTGGTGGTCCTGCAACCGCGCCTGACCCGCGCCATCCAGGCGCGCCGACAGCGCAGCGGGTCCGCCGCCCCCGTGAACGGCGGACCCTTCCTCCCGCTCGGCATCCTCCTCGCCAGCGTGTACGGCGGGTACTTCGGAGCCGCGCAGGGGGTCCTCTACCTGTCCCTGATGGGACTGCTCCTCGACGAGACGCTCCAGCGGATCAACGGCCTGAAGAACGTGCTCGCCGCGATGGTCAACGGCGTCGCCGCGCTGTTCTTCATCGTCATCGCCCACATGGACTGGGTCGCGGTCGCCCTCGTCGCGGCCGGCGCCACCATCGGCGGGCTGATCGGCGCCCGGGTGGGGCGCCGCCTCCCGCCGATGGCACTGCGCGGCCTCATCGTCGTCGTCGGCATCGCGGCGATCGTCCAACTCCTGCTGAAGTGAACCCCGGTGACCGGCTCAGGCCGGCACCGCCAGCCACTCCGGCAGGTCCGCACGATCCCGGACACCCAGCGCCAGCAGCAGCGCGTCGGCCGGAGTGGGCTCGAACGGCCGCACCAGCAGCCGCATCCCGGCCTGCTCCGGCGTACGGTCCGCCTTGCGCTGGTTGTCCTCACCGCACGCCGCCACCGTGTTCAGCCAGGTGTCGCCGCCACCGCGCGACTTCGGCTGCACGTGGTCCACGGTCGTGGCCCGCCGCCCGCAGTACGCGCAGCGGTGCCGGTCACGCACCAGCACCCCTCGCCGCGACCACGGCGCCCGTTGTCGAAATGGCACCCTGACATACCGGCACAGCCTGATCACCTGCGGCATCGGCATCTCCACCCGCGCCGCACGGACCCGAAGACCGGGGTGGGCCTGCTCGACGACCGCCTTGTCCTGCATCACCAGCACGACCGCACGCCGCAGCGACACCGTCGACAGCGGCTCGAAACTCGCATTCAGCACCAGCGTCTCACGCATTTCCGCCCACCTCCCGGGGTCTTTCAGGTGGGACCACTGTGCCCGCGACGCCCGCGCCGGACAACGGAGTTTTCCGCCGGGGTACGTGCCTCGGCAGGTGCCGGGGACGCGCCTCAGGCCGCGTCGGCCGGCACCTCGTAGACACCGATCAGCTGGGCCCGCGCCAGCGCGTGGAACCGGAGGTTGAAACCGACCACCGCGGGCGACGCGTCCGCGTCCGGCCCCAGCTTCTCCGCGTCCACCGCGTACACGGTGAACACATAGCGGTGCGGGCCGTCCCCGGGCGGCGGCGCGGCGCCACCGAAGTCACGGGTGCCGTAGTCGTTGCGCACCTGCAGCGCGCCCGCCGGCAGCCCGGCGAAGTCCCCGGACCCGGCGCCCGCGGGCAGCTCCGTCACCGACGCCGGGATGTCGAACACCGACCAGTGCCAGAACCCGCTGCCGGTCGGCGCGTCCGGGTCGTAGCAGGACACCGCGAAGCTCTTGGTCCCCGCCGGGAACCCCTCCCACCGCAGCTGCGGCGAGGTGTTCCCGCCCGCGAACACCTGGGCGTCCTTGAGCGCCGCACCCGGCGCCACATCGTCGCTGACCACCGTGAACGCCGGCACCGGCGGGTGGAAGTCATGGGGGAGCGGCCGTCGCGCTTGCTCGGTCACCTCGACACCTCCTGTTGGGAACGAAGCCCCCGCCGGCACCGGGCTCCTACCAGGAACCGGGCCCGCCGGGAACGGAGCGAACTGGCTCCGAGCCTAGGGCCTGCCGAGTGGATCTCCACGGCGTCCGCGCCGCCCACTCGGCCCCGGCCCGTCCACTACGCTCCTGCCTCGTGACCACTCCACCGGACCGGACCCCGCTGAAGCGCTCGTTCTTCGACCGGCCGGTCCTGGAGATCGCCCCCGACCTGCTCGGCCGCACCCTCGTCCGCGCCACCGACGACGGTCCGATCGAGCTGCGGCTCACCGAGGTCGAGGCGTACGACGGCCCCAACGACCCCGGCTCGCACGCCTACCGCGGCCGCACCGACCGCAACGCCGTGATGTTCGGCCCGCCCGGCCACACCTACGTCTACTTCACCTACGGCATGTGGCACTGCCTGAACCTGGTCTGCGGCCCGGCGGGCACCGCCAGCGGGGTGCTGCTCAGAGCCGGCCGGATCACCGCGGGCGCCGCCCTCGCCCGCCCCCGCCGCCCCACCTCCCGCAAGGACGCCGACCTCGCCCAGGGCCCGGCCCGGCTCGCCACCGCACTCGGCGTGGACCGCACGCTCAACGGCGCCGACGCCTGTTCCGCCGGCGGCGGCCCGTTCCGCGTCCTCACCGGCACCCCGCCCGCCGCGGGGGCGATCCGCAGCGGTCCCCGCACCGGAGTCGGCGGCGACGGCGCGATCCACCCCTGGCGCTACTGGATCGACGCCGACCCCACCGTCAGCCCCTACCGCCCGCACACGCCGCGCAAGCGCGGATAATCGACTCGCCGGAACCACGTACCCTCGGGCACGCTGGTACCAGGAATCCAGGCACCCGGGCGCAGGCCGCCCTGGCGCTCGGCGACCCGGGCGGCCAGGCACCGAACCGAGCAGGTAGCAGACCCGAGCAGATCCAAGGAGACATGGACACCGTGACGGACATCGTCGACGAGCTGCGGTGGCGGGGCGTACTCGCCCAGACCACCGATGAGGAAGCCCTGCGCAAGGCGCTCGCGAACGGTCCCCTCACCCTCTATTGCGGGTTCGACCCCACCGCGAAGAGCCTGCACGTCGGCCACCTCACCCAGATCCTGGCGCTGCGCCGCTTCCAGCTCGCCGGCCACCGGCCGATCGCCCTGGTGGGCGGAGCCACCGGCCTGATCGGCGACCCGAAGCCCAGCGCCGAGCGGGTGCTCAACGACGTCGAGACCGTCCAGCAGTGGGTCAGCGCGCTGCGCGGGCAGCTCTCCGCGTTCCTCGACTTCGACACCCCCGGCCCGACCCAGGCCGTGATGGCCAACAACTAC